>CAYPQH010000095.1:0-9197 GCA_964412825.1 uncultured Nitrospinaceae bacterium
CCTCGTTTCAAAACATGGTTTTGTTGACGTATCCTCGCCCACCGTTAAAGGCGCTCGGGATTGTTTGTGGAAAAACCAAGGGAGAAATTTTAGAAAAATCCAACGACGAGGCGATCAATGTTTTCGTTCCTACTTCACCCAACCCCACCACCGGGTTTCTCTTGATGGTCGCAAAAAAAGATTTGGTATTTTTGGAAATGACTGTGGAAGAGGGGCTGAAAATGATCATTTCCTTTGGCATGGTGAAAAACGATAAGAACAAACTACCGTAGGACAGGCGAAATGAAATCGAGGGCCTCCAGGAGGATCTCTTAGAAACTCGGTTGATTTTCAGTCGGTTTATTTTTTGTTCCGGGGGACTTTACGCCCTGCCAGCTTTTCGCTGATATTTTTTGCCACTTTAACATCGAGTTTGCTGAACACCTTGCCCGCGACCTTGCTTTTCATTCCGGAAATTATTTGTATGGCCAGGTTTTCATTGATGACTTCCAGGAGTTTGGCTGCTTCCTGCGGCTTCATGGCGGAATAGGCTTTGATGAGCCCCTCGACATTTTCTTTGATCAGGTTTTTTTGAATTCCGATTTGGCGCTCACTTTTGGCGATGGCATCTTCAATTTTTTTGAGGTCATTGAGGATATTTTGTTCCAGGGTTTTCAGCCGCTGTTCCTTTAATGCGATTTCCGTTTCCCTTCTTTTCAAGTCGCGGTTTTTCTTTTCGATCATTTCGATCATGCGAAATGTTTCCGGGCTGATACCTGGAACGGGATCGGGGAGTGTGACTTTTTCCTGAGGTTGGGTTTCTTCTTCTGTTGCAGAAGGGTCCTCCAGAGAGTCTTCTTCTTGAGCGAAAGCAGGGTTTGCCTGGAAATTCAAAAAATCACCCAACCAGATGGCAGGTGCAAACCCCAGCGTCAAGCCTAAAATGACCATTATAAATTTTATTTTCCCACGCTGTCGCATTATAAATTCATTCGCCATTGGTTAGAACCGGTTTCATCGTTCAACGCGATTTCGGTTTTTTGTTGTTTCTTTTTTAATGCGGTTTGTTCCCGTTCCTTGAGAATTTCCATCGTCCGTCTTTTCATCATGGATTGGATCAGGTCCTGCTTTTTGAGGTTCAGTTTTTCTGTGACTTCTAAGATCACCTGTTCCTGGCGTGTCTTTTCCAGCTTCACGCCGGTGAAAAAATTATTGAAAAGAACCATCTTGTCGATATTCATATTTTGACCCAGCGTCTGGTTCAGTTCTTCTTTTTTTTCATCGGCAATTTTTTCCATGAAGTGTAATCGGTCCTTCTGGTTTTGAATGTGGGTGTTGATCACCCCAAGTTCCTTTTTGATCTGGTCTTCTTTTTCTTTATGAACTTTAAGTACGGTTTCAAATCGAAATTTCATTGTCAGCCCTCAACAATCGCTTTTAACTGAGCAATCGTTTCGGTGAGGTCGACTTTTTCATTCATCCCCTGCCTGAGGAACTGGTTCATTTTATCGATTTTCGTGATGGCCAGGTCAATTTTGGCGTTGCTCCCTTTCGTGTACGCACCGATGTTGATGAGGTCCTCGGCTTCCCGGTAAGTGGCGAGAATGTCGTTGAATTTCATTGAGAGCGCCTGATGCTCTTTGGAAACGACGTCGATCATTAAACGGCTGATACTGTTTAGAATGTCCACGGCGGGGTAGTGGTTGTGCGCCGCCAACTCGCGACTGAGCACGATGTGGCCGTCGAGAATCGCCCGCACCGCGTCGGATATGGGTTCGTTCAAATCGTCGCCTTCTACAAGAACCGTGTACAGACCCGTTATGCTACCGGTTCCGGGGTTGGTCCCAGCTCTTTCCAATAGCTTGGGCAACATCGAAAATACCGATGGCGTGTATCCCCTGGTCGTTGGTGGTTCGCCGACCGAAAGCCCGATCTCCCTTTGAGCCATGGCGAACCGGGTCACGGAATCCATCATCAGAATCACGTGCTTTCCCTGATCCCGAAAAAACTCGGCAATGGTGGTGGCGATGAAAGCACCGCGAAGACGCACCAGGGGAGGCTGGTCGGAGGCGGCGGCGACGATCACGGATTTTTTCAGTCCTTCTGGGCCCAGGTTTTCCTCGATGAATTCTTTTACCTCGCGTCCGCGTTCTCCGATCAAGGCGATGACGTTTACATCCGCGTCGGTGTTCCGGGCGATCATT
Source organism: uncultured Nitrospinaceae bacterium (assembly GCA_964412825.1). Lineage (GTDB taxonomy): Bacteria > Nitrospinota > Nitrospinia > Nitrospinales > VA-1 > JADFGI01. The sequence goes on from CAYPQH010000095.1 coordinate 2,184, forward strand.
CCCATTAAAATAGACTTTCCCACTCCGGTCCCAGCCAATATGCCGATTCGTTGTCCCTTGGCGCAGGTGAGCAATCCGTTGATCGAGCGAACCCCGACATCCAAAGGTTCCTGTACCCGGTTTCTGTCCAGTGGATTCAATGGGATTCCCATCAAGGGATATTCCATGTTGGGAGGAATGGGGCCTTTGCCGTCCAGGGGGCGTCCGTTGCCATCGATGATGCGTCCGATGAGCTTGGGGCTCACGTTGACGGTGGGGTATTCATCCGTCGATTCAATGATGCTTCCCGGTTGAACGCCGATGAGTTCTCCCAGGGGCATGAGCAGGGTATGATTGTCTCGAAAACCCACGACCTGGGCTTCCACGGGAGGTCGGTCGTTTCCCGGATAGATGGTGCAGATGCTACCCACCGACGCGGCGGGGCCGTTGCCTTCAAGAATCAGCCCAATGATTCGATTCACACGCCCGGTTTTTCGAACGAAAGAAGTGTTCTCGATGTAGGACTGGTATTTTTTCAGGTCAATTATATCTTCCATAACACTTGTTCAGGATTCCGGGTCCTGTTCAGGGGGAACGTCCTTTTGGGACTCGTCCTTTATGGGTTGATTCGTGAGAAGGGAATCCTTTTGGGATTCTTCCTCAACAGGGGGAGGCGCCAGGTGCAGGATTTTATCGATTTGTTCTCCGAGTTTATCCATCCTGGCGTCCACCGTTCCAAAATTGGTTTCAATGATACAGCCGCCTCGTTCAATGCCGGTATTGACCTCAAAGGAGATATTTTTAATTTCCCCGAACAAGTGTTGCAGTTCCGGGCGAAAATTTTCCGCGTGTTCTTTATCCGCCGGGTTTATTTTTATCGTCATCGATTCTTTATCGAGAACCGACTGCACCGCCAGGCGGATCATCTCCTGGATGCTGTCATCCCTTGTGGAAAGTTCAAAATGGATGACTTTTTTAACCAGGGAAATCACCATTTCGATCATTTCCCGTTCCACTTTGGAATACATCATTTTGCGGAACTCACTCAATTCCTGAATGATTTTTTCTGCAGATTCCAGACAGGGTTGAAATTCTTCCTTGGCATCTTGCTCTCCTTTATGAAAGCCCTCGGAATGGCCTTTATCGTGGGCTTCTTTTTCTGCGGTTTCACGGATCTGGTTCGCCTGGGTTTTCGCCTTGTTGAGAGCGTCCCGCATCACTTCAATGACGCCCTCTTTGGCCCGTTTAATATTGTGGACATCAAAGTTGGACGCCTCGGCAATATCGTAAACAAACGCTCTGTGTTTTTCCGGGTCTTTCGGAATCAGTTCGCTGAGGTTGAATTTTTTGATCTCCCGATCGGATGAATCCCCAGGGTCGCTTTTTTCCTTTGCTTTAGATGAGTAGTCATCGCGCACAAATGATTTGGAATTTTTATACAAGTTCTTCTCCCGGTCCCCCGCCTATGGATAATTTGCCATCCTCCTCCAACTGTTTACATACCGCGACTATCTTCTGCTGGGTTTTTTCCACGTCGCTGATTTTTGTGGGTCCCATGGACTCCAGGTCTTCTTTTACCATCGCGGCGGCCCGTTCGGACATATTACTCATCCATTTTTCCTTGAGGGTGTCGCTGGCGGTTTTTAGAGAAATGAGCAGATCTTCCTGCGCGACATCTTTTAAGATCAGCTGGATGCCCTGATCGTCGATTTTTGCAATGTCCTCATAGGTGAATCTCAGGTTGCGAATTTCATTTGCGAGGTCCGGGTCCACTTCATCCATGGCGTTCAGGATAGAGGTTTCCGTTGCCCGGTCCAGGGCTCCCATGATGTGGGAGGCGGTTTCAACCCCCCCAAGTTTACTGCCGGAGACGGCACCTGAAGCCCGAAACTCATTTTGCAGAGCCTCGTCGAGTTCGCGCAGGATGTTGGGGGCCACCCGCCCAAGTGTGGCCATGCGAAGAATGATTTCCATGCGGTTCTCTTCCGGCATTTCACGGATGGTCTGGCTGGCTTTTTGGGGTTCTAAATGAGCCATCACGATGGCCGCCGTTTGCGGATGTTCGTTGATGAGAAAAGAGGCGATGGTTCCGGGTTCCAGCATGCGAACGGTTTCGAGTCCCCCTCCCATTTCCTCGCCGGGGGTGGTGATATTGTTGAGGATTTCCGTCGCTTTTGCCGGGTCGAGAGCTTTCATCAGAGCAGTTTTTAAAAAATCCATTCCGCCGATGCCAAGGCCCCCTGTGCCAGCGTCCACCATGTTATAAAATTCTTTGGATACGGAATCCATTGTAGGCGAATCCACATCGCCCATGGCCGCCATGTAGTTGCCAAGCATCTGGATTTCGCGTTCGTCCATGTTTTCAAGTATCTTAATGGCCTGGCTCTCTCCCAGTGTCACCATGAGAATGGCGGCTTTTTCGGGACCGGTGAATTTTTTTACCATGAGCGTGTCTCGATTGAATTAGGAGGGAGGGTTTTTATCTTTTAGCCACTTGCGAATAATACCAGCCGTGAACTTAGGATCACTGTCTGCAAATTCTACAACGGCCTCTCGGATTTGGGCCGTTTCCTGATCTATGGTCGCTCCGAGGCTTTTTTTCTCATCCTGGATAGCGTCCATCTCTGAGGTGGTCAACTGACCCTGTGCTTCTGGAACCACTTCTAATGAAGTGGTCATCCAGTTGATAAGCGGACGGATGACGCGTGTGAAAAATAGCAGGATAAAAACCGCGCCCAATAAATATTTGGCGATTTTGAAGGCCATATCTATGGTCTCGGACTTTGCCAACCGGTCTCGTCCTTCTTGTTCAAAAGTCCGGTCGAACTGAATATTTTCCAGCTGAATCTGGTCGCCGCGTTTTTCATCGTAGCCAATGGCGGATTTGATAATGGGCAGGTATTTGGTCATTTCTTCTTCGGTCCGGGGCTGGTAAGCAGGAGGCTCTCCGGTGATGGTTCCGTCAATGAGTACGGCGACAGATAATTTTTTTATGGTGCCTATGGGTTTGGAAATTTGCCGCACAATTTTATTGATTTCGTAATTGAAGGTTTGGTTTTCCTTGTCTCGTTTCGCCGCTTGGCTTCCCGCTGTTGTCTGGCCCGTGCCACCAGGAACAAGACCCTGAGCCCCCGCAACGCCTCCTGGAGGCAATGCGCCCAGAGTCGATTCTGAAGCCAGTTGTTCGCTACGCACCACCTGGGAATCCGGGTCAAAAATTTCTTCGGTGCGGTTCACTGATTCAAAGTCGAGGTCGGTGCTCACGCGCGCAATCACGGTTCCGTCTCCCAAAGCGTTTTCCAGCATTCTGACAATATTGTTCTGCAGTTCTTTTTCAACCATCAGCTTGTGTTGATAGTTTGAGGATGTCCGCATGGCGTTACCGGAACTTGCGGGGTCTCCTGAAAGCAGGTTCCCTTTCAGGTCCACGACCACAACGTCCTGCGCGTCGATCCCTTCCACACTGGCGGCCACCAGGTGGACAATGCCTTGAGTTTGCTCGCTGGTGATACTTTTTCCGGGCTTGATTTTAATGGTGATCGATGCTTTGCCACGGGGTTTTTCTTTCAGGAACAATGTGTCTTTGGGAATGACAAGGTGAACCCGGGCTTGATCGATTGCATCCAGCGATTGAATGGTCCGGCTCAATTCTCCCTGCAGGGCGCGTTGATAATTGAGTTTCTGAATGAACTCGGTCATTCCGAGTGAGCTGTCATCGAAGATTTCCATCCCGACTTCACCGCCCTCAGGCAAACCCTCGCCAGCTAATTTGAGGCGGGTTTCATAGATGGCATGGGCGGGGATATGGATGGTTTGACCGCCCTGGGAAAGCTCATAAGGGGTTTTATCGGATTTTAAGACATCGACAATTTTCGCCGCGTCGGTGGGAGCCAGTTTGGCGTAAAGGAGCTGGTAATCAGGGGCTTTGAGCCACAACGACATGGTGAACAGGGAGCCGATGCCGCCAGCCACGAGAACCAGGATCGCTAACTTTTGCCCTTGTTGAAGCGCCTGGAAGCGTTCTGACAGTTGTTTGAGAAATGTGAGAAACTTATCCATGAATATTAAAGGGGACTCATAAAATTTGATACTTTCAGGTTTTGCAATCGCCGACCCTTAGCCATGCTTAAGGTGGCGACCCGCTCACGCGGTCGAAAAAATGACGCCGGCATTTATGATTTCGACCTTTTGATTTTACCTGCCAAGCTCTATGGCACGAAGCGCCATGGATTTGGCGGCGTTGATGGCAGTGACATTTGCTTCAAAAGACCGGGTTGTGGTGACCATGTCCACAATTTCACTGATGACATTAATATTAGGCAGAGAGACATAACCCTCCTTGTTTGCATCAGGATGGCTCGGGTTGAAAACGGTCCTGGGCTCCGACTGGTCTCGAATCACCTGGGTGACCAGAGCCTGATTCAGCGATTCTCCAAATTCATTTTTTAAGACCGAGCCAAAGTCGTTTTCTAAAGGCAGAGCGCTGACCACAACGCTCTTCTTACGATACGGTCCACCTTCCGGGGTTCTAGTGGTTTCCACATTTGCCAGGTTGCTGGAAATGACTTCCATGCGCTGGCGCTGAACGCTCAATCCGGATGAGCTGATCTGCATTGACGTCAAAAAATCCATGGTTTCCGCCTTCTCAAAAGTTGTTGAAGTGAAAAAAACAACGAGTTAGGGTTTTACGATTTTCAGCACAGTAAATCAGGAGCAATTTTCATACCAAGAGGCTGTTTGACGGGATTTGATTTGAGGGTTTTATTCGCCTTGTAACATCAAAAAATTCAATGGGTTACTGCGCTATTGAAAAGTTGTGGCTGATGGGCTCTATCGGAGGTTGCCAGACATGGGAAAAAACTGTCAGGGATTTGACGAAGTGGGAAAATTTGCACTGTTCCTGTTTTTTCAGTCCTTGCTGTGATACTCCGTCAATTTGTTGCGCAGGGTGCGGATACTGATTCCGAGTGATTCAGCGGCGCGGGTTTTGTTGCCACTTTGCTCCTCAAGGGTTTGCAGGATCAACTCCTTTTCCATTTGATGAATGGTTCCCCTGAAATTTGAGTGGAGTTTTGATGCAGGGTCGCCATCCATAATAGCGTCGTCTTCAAAAAACAGATTGGCGGGCAGTAAGGTGGTTTCTTTACACATGAGGGCGGCGCGTTCCATGATATTGCCAAGTTCACGAATGTTTCCGGGCCAGTTGTATTTCTTTAATAGAGTCAGGGTGGAGGGGTCTATGGAGATGGGTGGTTTGTTGTTTTCCTTGCAATGCATGGTGAGAAAGTGATCCGCCAGAAGTGGGATATCTTCTTTTCTTTCCCTTAAGGGATTTATTTTGAGGGGAATGACGTTTAACCGATAATAAAGGTCTTCGCGAAACTGGTTTTCCTGGATGCGCTTTTTGATGTCGCGGTTAGAGGTGGCGATCACCCGGACGTCGACGGGAATGGATTCTTTACCGCCGATTTTATCGATTTCGTGCTCCTGCAATACGCGGAGCAGTTTGGCTTGCAGGGGCAGGGACATTTCGGTCACTTCGTCGAGCAGGAGTGTGCCCTTATGGGCGAGTTCAAATTTCCCTTCCTTGCGAAAATCGGCTCCGGTGAAGGCGCCTTTTTCATGCCCAAACATTTCGGTTTCCAACAGCCCTTCGGGAAGTGCTGCGCAATTGATGGGAATGAAGGGTTTGTCTGCACGGGGACTGCATTGATGGATGAGCCGGGCGAATAATTCTTTGCCGGTTCCGGTTTCTCCCATTATCAGCACGGTGGATTTACTGTGGGCGATGTTTTCGGCAAAATTAAGGAGTTCCAATATTTCAGGATTGCAGGTGATGATCTCACGTTTGGGAGCTTTTTTGACTTTGGGTTTGGGTGTGGCTATGGGCTTAATGTGGCTGTCCGGGTCTTTCAAAAATGCCCGGTTCACCGATGAAATCAGAATTTCGGCGGAAAAGGGTTTGAGCAGATAATCGAACGCGCCCATTTTCATGGATTCGACGGCGTTGTCGATATCTCCGTAGGCGGTCATCATGATGACGATGGTTTTGGGAGAATGCTGTTTGACGTTGCGCAGGAGCTCGACGCCGTCCATTTTTGGCATTTTGACGTCGGACACGATCAGATCAAAAGTTTCATTCTGGATGTGTTCCCAGGCTTTTCTCCCATCTTCGACACAAACCGGGTGGTAGCCTTCCCGTTTCAAGGTGGTTTCCAGGGCGACTCGCATTTCGCTTTCATCGTCCACCACAAGGATTTTTTTATTTAAATTATTATTCATCAAATTCGTCATCCCAACTTGGAAGTTTTACGATAAAAGTGGTGAGCTTGCCCTGTTCACTTTCCGCGTCGATGGTTCCCTGGTGGGCTTTGATGATGTTGTGGGAAATCGATAAACCGAGGCCGGTGCCTTTGTCTTTGGTAGAGAAAAATGGGTTGAAGATTTTGACCAGATGATCCGGAGGAATCCCGTGGCCGGTGTCTGACACGGTGATGGTGATGAATTGGCGGTGGTCGTTGCTGACTTCTGACAGGTTAGAAGGCGCGCTGACATTTTTTGTGGTCAATTTAAGTTCTCCCCCATGGGGCATGGCCTGAATGGCGTTTCGGATGAGGTTGCTGAAGACCTGCTTTAAAAGCTCCTGGTCGCCATTGGCTTTGGTGTTATTGTCTGAAAAATTCTTAAGAATTTTTATGTTGTCGGGAATGACAATGTCGGATGAACCCGTGAGCAGTGTGTCCAGCAATTGGTGAATGTCGCATTTTTGCTGGGACGGGCGCGGAGACTTGGCGTATAGCAACAGGGTGGAAATGATCCGGTCCATGTTCTTGACTCCAGAACGAATATGTTCCACAAGCTTGAATTTTTCTTCGTCTTCCTCCACATCCTTTTTTAAAAGCGAAGCAAACAGTTCGATGCTTCCGAGCGGATTCCTTATCTCATGAGCGATGCCCGCCGCCATTTCTCCCATGGCCCTTACTGAGCAGTTAAAGTAGAGTTAACTTATTTTCTCAACAGCATCTCATAACAATT
>CAYPQH010000096.1:0-9163 GCA_964412825.1 uncultured Nitrospinaceae bacterium
GCAGAAAAAAGTCTCTGATACGAGCCGGGGAACCCGCGAACAACTTTACCTCTGCATGCGCCTCGGACTGATTGAAGAGTATGAATCCCGCTCGGAGCCTCTGCCCATTGTCATGGACGATGTCCTGGTCAATTTCGACGATTCTAGAAAAGCCAAAGTGATTGCGACGTTGAAGCACTTTTCCAAAGACCGCCAGATCATCGTGCTCACCTGCCATCAAGCCTCCCTTGAGGCCTATAGGGACGCTGGAGCCACTCAAATTAAAATTTGATGCTGTGTGACTGTTAAACCGGGGAGTTATCAGGTCACTTTAAAATTTCTGCCGAGATATTCGGGTAAGGTTTTCCCCGTGAAATCGACAAAAATTGAGATAGAACCCGATATTGGGTATTGATTGCGATGGGGGCAATCCTTTGCTAGAGTGAATGTATGGACGCTTGTGACCAGACGATGAATTCGATACCGATGAAAAGCACCGGGGCTAAAATTCCCGAAGTTCCCCTCATTCAGTTGGAGACTTTGTGGATGCAGGTGGGGGGCACTTTGTGCAACCTGCAATGTACCCATTGCTTCATCAGTTGTGGACCGCAAAACCACACGCATGAAATGATGAGCCTTGAGCAGGTGCAAAACACGCTGGCGGAATCGAAGGAGCTCGGAGTCAAGGACTACTACATCACCGGCGGCGAGGTGTTCATCAATCCGGAGATTTTTGAGATTCTGGAAGCCATCCTGTCTTTTGGCTCTCTGGACGTGCTCACCAACGGGACGTTGATCACCAGCGAGAAATCTGAAAGGCTGAAAAAAATTCAGGATCGGTCGGACCATCCGTTGCGATTTCGCGTCAGCATGGAAAGTTTTGACGAAACGGAAAACGATCAGATCCGCGGGCAGGGCGCCTTCAGGCGAGCGGTCGAGGGAATTCGTAATCTGGCAGAATCGGGGTTTTCGCCCATTTTGACGATCACCCGTACCTGGGATGAAGATAACGACGCTGAGATGGAAGGCAGGTTTCTCGATTTTTTAAAGCAAAATAATGTCCAAAAGCCCCGCATCAAGATTCTGCCGGGTTTTCTGCTTGGTAGGCTGGCGGAAAATATTCGCCAATATGAGGACGACGAACATGTGACCGAGAAGTGTTTTGAATCGTTTGACATGGCCAATCTGCAATGTTCCTCTTCCCGAATGGTGACCGGAGAGGGAGTTTACGTCTGCCCCATTCTGGTGGAACACGATTCAGCCAAAATGGGCGATAGTCTCAAGGACACTCTTGGCCCCTTCTCAATGGCGCATTCTGCCTGTTACACCTGTCGCGTCACCGGCATGACCTGCAAAACCTGATCCCCTTACGGGGAGGGAAATATTCCGTTCTATATTCCCTTGCAGGGAGAGGAAACTATTTTAGAACTCCGGTCTCGCATGTTTCCTTTGGCTCCTTTTCTATTGAGTAGATCGTGTCAAGCGTGATAGCATCTACCTGCTTTTAATCCAATCATTACAAGAGAATTGTTGATGGCTTTACTGCACTCCACCATGGCCCCGCTGGGCAGTAGCGCCCACGAATTTTCTCTGTATGGGGTCGATGGACAGGAATATTCTCTGGACAACTTCAGCGATAAACGGGTCCTGGTCATCATTTTCATGTGCAACCATTGTCCTTATGTGAAAGCCGTGATTTCCAGGCTCAACGCTCTGCAAAATCAGCTGGGGGAGCGAGGGGCGCAGCTGGTGGGCATCAATTCCAACGATGCGGAGCGTTACCCGGATGACTCTTTCGACAATATGAAGAAAACGGCGCGGGAAAAGAAAATTTCCTTTCCTTATTTGTTCGATCAGACTCAGGAAACAGCCAAAGCCTATGATGCGGTTTGCACTCCCGATATTTATTTGTATGGCGAGGAACGCACCTTGCTGTATCGGGGACGAATCGATGACAATTGGGAGCAGGCGGAAAAAGTAACTCAACAGGATTTGCGGGCCGCCATAGAATCGGCGCTTTTGGGAAAAGAAATTGTAAAGGAACAGATTCCATCCATGGGCTGTTCTATTAAATGGAAACAAAATTGAGAAGGATCCAATGGAAAAGATAAAAAAGTGGTTGTTCATACTTGTGGGCGTGGTGGTCATCGGTTCCTTATTTGCCGATAAGATCCTGGTTTTTTATGTCGATTTACTCTGGTTCGAAAACCTGGGGCTGGAGTCGGTTCTGTGGACCACGGTTGGCGCTCAATTGGGATTGGGACTGCTGATGGCGGTTTTGTTTTTCGTGTCCACCTATTTTATTCTTCGCTCCATCTACAATAAAACCTCGCATCTCCCCATACTGCTCTCCGATCAGGTGAAAAGAGAGCTTCCGTTTTTGGACCTGATGGCGTCGAACTTAAAGCCGCTAGTCCTTTTGGGTCCTTTAGTGATATCGGCAATGACGGGGTTGGTGATGTCACAGAAGTGGGACATCTTATTGAAATATTTCAACGCGGTTCCCTTTGGTCAGGTCGATCCAATTTTCGGCCAGGATTATTCTTTCTACCTGTTCCATCTACCGCTTTGGGTTTTGGTGAAATCGGTTTTATGGGAAGGTCTGGTGGTGGTTTCAATCGGCGTTGGGCTGATATTTTTTTTCAAACGCTTTATGTACCTGGGATCAAAGGGCGCGGTTATTTTGCCTGAGGCCAGGCGTACTCTGCTGTTGCTGGCGGCTTGTTTCTTTTTACTGATGGCGGTCGATTTCTATTTTCAACGCTTTGGCCTGTTGACCGAAGGCAATGGCACGGTGGCCGGGATCGGATATGCAGACGACTTCGGACGGCTCCCCCTTCTGATGATTATGTCGGGGGTCGCTGTGCTGGGCGCTGTTCTCAGCCTTCTTTCCATGTTTTCCAGTGGATTCAAAAAAGTGGTCTGGACCGCAGGCGGTCTCGCCCTTCTTTATTTTGGTGGTAACGTATACCCCACCATTTTGCAAAAGTTCGTGGTCGACCCCAACGAGCTGATAAAAGAAACGCCTTATATCGAACACACCATCGCCGGTTCTTTAAGAGGTTACGGTCTGGATCAGACAGAAAACCATATCTTAAAAGGCACTATGTCGCTCACCGCGGAGCATATCAAAGCCAATGCCGCGACTATAGAGAATATCCGGCTTTGGGATGAGGAACCGTTGTTGGACACGCTCGGGCAGATTCAGGAAATACGAACTTATTATCAATTCAATTCAGTAGACAATGACCGATATTTGATCGACGGCGTCTATCGGCAGACCTTGTTGTCGCCACGGGAATTGCTGGCTGAGAGCCTTCCCAACCGCACATGGATCAACGAACACCTGACATTCACCCACGGATATGGAATTGCCATGAGCCTGGTGAATAAGGCAACGCCCGAAGGTCTGCCAGTGTTGTTGATCAAAGACATCCCGCCTCAGTCGAGTGTGGATATTACCATCACCCGTCCGGAAATTTATTTTGGCGAGCTTCCCAACGATCATGTTTTTGTCAATACGGGTACGAAGGAATTTGATTACCCGGAAGGAGAAAAAAATGTTTATACAAATTACCAGGGAAAGGGAGGGGTTAGCATAGGGTCTTTCATCCGTAAGGCCATAATGGCCGCCCGTTTCAAAACCATGAAAATCCTTTTCTCCCAGGACATCGAAAATGACAGCCGGGTGCTGATGTACCGCAATATCACCGAGCGCGTGCAAAAAGTAGCGCCTTTTCTTAGGCTCGACAACGATCCTTATATGGTCATATCGGGTGGCCGCCTACTCTGGATTTATGATGCCTACACCGTGAGCGATCGGTTCCCTTATTCAGAAATGATTCCGAATTTTGGCAACTATGTCCGCAACTCCGTCAAAGTTGTGATCGACGCTTACGAAGGCTCCATGAATTTTTACATTGCCGACTCTAAAGACCCGATCATCCTCACCTACCGCGATATCTTTCCCAACCTGTTCAAGGACCTTGAAGAACTTCCAGATGACCTGAAAAACCACATTCGTTATCCTTCCGACTTGTTTTCGATTCAGACTTTTATTTATGCCACTTATCATATGAAGACCCCACAGGTTTTTTACAACAAGGAAGATCAGTGGGAGATTCCCGAGATCGACGGCAAGATCATGCAACCATATTACACCATCATGAAACTGCCCTCCAAGGACAAGGAAGAATACATTCTCATGCTTCCCTTCACTCCCAAGGGCAAGGCCAACCTTTCCGCGTGGATGGTGGCCAGGAGTGATGGTGACCATTACGGCAAGCTGGAGGTGTATACATTTCCCAAACAAAAACTGATTTACGGTCCCAGCCAGATCGTCGCCCGCATCAACCAGGACGCGGAAGTCTCCCGGCAGATTTCATTGTGGGACCAGCGCGGGTCCAGCGTCATTCAGGGAAATCTGCTGGTCATTCCCATAGAGGAAACCCTCATCTACGTCCGCCCGTTGTATTTGAAAGCGGATGCGGGAAAAATTCCCGAATTAAAGCGCGTCATCGTCGGGTATGAGGACAGCATCGCTATGGAAAAAACCCTCGATGAAGCCCTGCACAAAATATTCGGCGGCCTCATGGGCGAAAAGAAAGACAGCGTCAGCGAGCTCCCAAAACTTCCCTTAGCGGCGCTTGCAGGCGGGAAAGACATCGTGCTCAGTCAGACAGATTACATGAGGATCAAGCAGATTTTTGAGCGCGTGATGGGAGCGCAAACGGAACTGGACCGATCGCTTGCCAGTTATAAAAAAGATCTTCAATCTCTGGGGAAAGTATTGGAAGAGGCCGAAACGAGAAAAGCGGAAACCGGGAAAGCCCCTAAGCCTGAGTGATGGGGAACGGGGTCATTGTTTGCCGGACAGGAACAAGTTCAGTTGTTCGATGTCGGAATCTTTATCTTCGATTTTTACCGGATAATTACCGTCAAAACAGGCGGTGCAAAAGTTTTCCCGGTGATCGTTAAAAACGGACAGTAGTTTTTCAACGCCGATATAGTGGACCGAATCGGCGCCCAAAAATTTCCGGATGCCTTCAAGGTCATACTGGGAAGCGATCAACTCGCCTCGGTTCGGCGTGTCGATGCCGTAGAAACAGGAATACAGAATTGGCGGCGAACTGATACGGATGTGGACTTCGGTCGCCCCGGCCTCACGAATCATTTTAACGATTTTTCGGCTGGTGGTGCCGCGCACGATGGAGTCATCGATGATCGCGACCCGCTTGCCTTTTAGCACCGGCTTGACGGCGTTCAGCTTCACCTTGACCCCAAAATGGCGGATCTGCGATTGTGGTTCGATGAACGTCCGTCCCACATAATGATTACGGATGAGACCCATTTCAAAGGGAATCCCCGATTCTTCAGAGAACCCAAGAGCCGAAATCACCCCTGAATCGGGAACGGGAACGATCAGGTCCACATCAGCGGGAAACTCCTGAGCCAGGGCCCGGCCCATTTTTTTGCGACTTTCATAAACCGATTGGTTGAATAGAAAACTGTCCGGTCGGGAAAAATAAATGTGTTCGAACACACATTGCTTGATCGCGGCTTTTGGGAACGGGAAATAAGAGGTCAGCCCGTCTTTATTGATGAGCAGTAATTCTCCCGGTTCAATCTCGCGGATGAACTCTCCCTCGACCAGATCAAAGACACAGGATTCGGATGCGATAATATAAGACGAATCGAGTTTGCCCAGACACAGAGGGCGAAAGCCATTGGGGTCGCGGGCGGCGATCATTTCATTTTCCGTCATCAACAGGAGGGAAAACGCCCCCTTCACTTGTTTTAAAGCAGTCGCGGCGCGGTCGACAAAACTTTCCTTCTTTGCCTGGGCCATCAAATGAACGATGACTTCGCTGTCGTTGGTGGATTGAAAAATAGCTCCTTTGGAGACGAGTTCCTGACGGATGGAATTGGCGTTGACCAGGTTGCCATTATGGGCTAATGCTAGCGATCCTTCTGAATAGTTGATCAGGCATGGCTGGGCGTTATGCAAGGCGCTGTCGCCGGCGGTGGAATAACGGTTGTGCCCCAACGCCATATTGCCTTTGAGTCTTGCCAGGCGGTCGTCATTAAAAACCTCCGCCACCTTTCCCATCCCCACTTCCAGGTGCAACTTGCCTTCACGGCTGGCGACGATGCCCGCGCTTTCCTGACCCCGGTGCTGAAGCGAGTATAACCCGAGGTAAGCCAGGTTGGCGGCCTCCGGATTGTCAAAAATCCCCACCACACCGCATTCATCATGAAACTTGTCTAGCATAATCCCCTATGACGTTTTTCCAGATATTTTTCAAGGCCTGAATGTCCTGATGGATGAATTCATCGCCATTGATATTTACGGTGAAGTTTGCACCTCCGACCTCACCAATTACAGTAAATGGAACTTCTTTTTCTTTTGCCATCCGGGCAATGGATTCTCTTTTCTCCTCTGAAAAGGAAATGAGAATCCGAGACTGAGACTCGCCAAACAAAAGGGCGTCTTTTCTGAGAGTCGATTCGAGATTCAACGTTGCTCCCAGAGCATTTTCAGGGCCGGTGATGCAGGACTCCACAACCGCCACGCCCAACCCGCCCTCGGAACAATCGTGAGCCGAATGGATCGACTTTCCTCGAATCAATTGCAGGCACATCTCCTGCACCGATCGTTCCTGCTTTTTATCTAAATGTGGCGGTTTTCCCTGGCACTTATCGAAGGCCAGTTTCAGGTATTCACTGCCCGAAATTTCTTCCAGAGTTTGACCAAGGAGAGCGATCATGTCCCCGGATTTTTTAAACCACTGGGTGCAATGGTCGTCCAGATTTTCCAATAGCCCCACCACAGCGACCGTGGGAGTTGGGAAAATCGCCCTGCCTTTGGTTTCATTATAAAGACTGACATTGCCGCTGACCACAGGAATGTCAAAAAACTTGCAGGCTTCGGCAATTCCCAGCACTGATTGTTCGAATTGCCACATGATCTCCGGTTTTTCGGGGTTGCCGAAATTCAAACAATTCGTCAGTCCGATAGGAATGCCGCCAGAACAGGCGATGTTGCGAGCGCATTCCGCAACGGCGATTTGCGCCCCCTCAAAAGGGTCGAGATAGCAGTAGCGGCTGTTGCAGTCCACCGAGAGTGCCACCGCCTTGCTGGAACCCGGGATGCGCAGGACAGCGGAATCGGACCCCGGCAAAACAAGGGTGTTGAGACGCACCATGTGGTCGTATTGTTCGTACACCCATTCTTTACTGGCAATATTGGGAGACGCCAGCAGTTGTTTGAGCGCCTTGTCTCCGCGCGCGGGGTCGGCAAGCTCGGTCAGGTCCAGATGCTGAATCTCATCCAGATACTTTGGTTTGCTTTTAGGACGTTTGAGATTGAGCGCGCCATTCACCACAGGTTCAATGGGCAGGTCGACGACTTGCTCGCCCTGGTAATTGATGCGAACCACCGGGGATTCGATCACCCGGCCGATGACCGCGCCGTCTAGCCCCCATTTTTCCAAAATTTGCAGGGTTTCTTCTTCATGACCTTTTTTGACGACGAACAACATGCGTTCCTGGGATTCGGACAGGAGGATTTCATAAGCCGTCATGCCTTCTTCCCTGAGAGGCACCTGGGAGAGATCAAACTCGATGCCGGTTCCTGAGTTGCCCGCCATTTCAAAGGAAGAGGAGGTCAGGCCCGCCGCACCCATGTCCTGAACGCCGATGACCCAGTCATGTTGCATCAGTTCGAGGCAGGTTTCGATGAGCAGTTTTTCCGTGAACGGATCTCCCACCTGCACGGTGGGGCGCTTGTCTTCGGTGGTTTCGTCGAATTCCGAGGAGGCCAGCAGACTGGCTCCGTGGATTCCGTCGCGTCCGGTTTTGGCTCCGACATATATCACCGGATTACCCACGCCGCCGGCCTTGGCCAGAAAAATTTTGTCCGTCTGGACGAGTCCAAGACAAAACGCGTTGACCAGGATATTGCCGTTGTAGCAGGCGTCGAAATAAATTTCTCCACCCACGGTGGGGACACCTGTGCAATTGCCGTAATTGGAAATGCCATCGACCACGCCGTTTAATAGAAACCGGGTTTTGGGGTCGTCAAACTCGCCGAACCTTAAGGAATTTAAAAGTGCGATGGGGCGTGCGCCCATGGTGAAAATATCGCGCATGATCCCGCCGACACCCGTGGCCGCGCCCTGATGCGGTTCGATGAAGGAAGGATGGTTGTGACTTTCTATTTTGAAGACCACGGCCTGCCCGTCGCCGATATCGACAACGCCCGCGTTTTCTCCAGGGCCTTGTAAAACCTTTGGCCCCTCGGTGGGCAGTTGTTTTAAATAAGGGCGCGAACTTTTGTAACTGCAATGTTCGCTCCACATGACCGAAAAAATGCCAAGTTCGGTGAAGTTGGGCGCCCGGCCGAGCAGATCGAGAATGCGTTTGTATTCCTGAACGGTCAAACCGTGTTGTTCAACAATATCGGCGGTGACTTCAGGAAGCGCCTGGTTTTTTTTGGGTTGCGACACGGTTATGAGTTTAAGGACTGGATGAGTGATTTAAAAATAAGCTGGCCGTCCCGGTCGGGCCAAAGCGGGTCTGCGGAACGTTCGGGATGCGGCATCATTCCCAATACATTTTTTTTCTCATTGGTCACGCCGGCGATATTTTCAACCGACCCGTTGGGGTTCGATGCCTTAGAAACGGTTCCCTCAGGTTCGCAATATCTGAGGACAACTTGCTGGTTATCCTGCATGGCCTTCAACGTTTCCGGGGGGGCAAAATAGCTCCCTTGGTGATGGGCGATGGGAATTTTTAAGACCGTTTGTTCTCCGCATTGATTGGTGAAGGGGGTGTCGAGAGATTCCACACGGGTGAAAACGGACTTGCAGATAAATTTTTGTGACCGGTTTTGCAGAAGCGCGCCTGGAAGCAGACCGGCCTCGACCAGAATCTGGAATCCATTGCAAATTCCCAGAACCTTCCCGCCTTTTTTGGCGTAACGCACCACGGCTTTCATGACCGGGGAAAACTGCGATATGGCTCCGGCTCTTAGATAATCGCCGTAGGAAAATCCTCCGGGAAGAACAACGAAATCAAATGCATCCAGATCGGTATTGTCTTTATGCCATATCCACTCGGTGTCGAGCTCAAAAATGTGTTTGAGGATATGGTAACAATCGTGGTCGCAATTGGACCCTGGAAA
>CAYPQH010000097.1:0-9142 GCA_964412825.1 uncultured Nitrospinaceae bacterium
CGGGCTTCTCTCTTGAAAAAACTACCGGGGATTTTTCCGGCGGCGTAGGTTTTTTCTCTAAAATCTACGGTCAACGGGAAAAAATCGATTCCCTCTCTCGGTTGTTTGGCCATGGTCGCGGCCACCAATACCATGGTGTCTCCCGTCCGAACAATCACAGTGCCGCCGGCTTGTCTGCCCAGATCGCCCGCTTCCAGGCTTATGGTTTTTCCATCTATTTCAATTTCTACTTTTTCCATTAATTTTCTCCAATGTCTTCTGGTTATCGTCTAATGCCTAATTGCGCAATAATGGTTTGATATCGCTTACTGTCTTCTTCTTTCATGTGGTCGAGCAGTTTGCGCCTTTGGCTGACGAGTTTTAATAAACCCCTTCTGGAATGATGATCCTTCTTGTGGGTTTTAAAATGTTCCGTGAGATCGACGATTCGTTTGGTCAAAAGGGCGATTTGCACTTCTGAAGAACCGGTGTCCGTCTCATGTTGTTTGTAATCCGAAATGATAGTTGTTTTTACTTCCTTAGTTAAAGGCATGTTCCTTTTCTCCTAAATGGGAAAACATGCTGAAAGACGATTGCTGAATGTTTTCGCAGAAAAGCTCGCAGGCTTTCTGCGGGTTTCCTGAAAATTTATTATTGAACTTTCTTGCGAAAACATTCCAATCTTCATTCAGCGTTCATTGTTTAAATTAATACACGTTTCAATTTAAAAGCCACTTCCCCTGGGGAAAGTTGGGCGTAAGCGTCCTGGTCTACAATAGGTTCTGCAATGGCAAGCAAATGGCTGTCGATATGGGATACTCTTAGGTTCATCCCCGGTTGAAACCGGCTGGGAATAGCCTCTAAAGAGGATTTTGAGGGTGCAATACCATTTGCGAGAGAACTGACAAAACTCTCTTTGATGCGAATTTCTGGAAGAAAGTTGAGGGCTTTTTCCACGGGAATCAATTTGCTGGATAGACTCCCATCGGCGACCGCCGTTTTCAATGTTTCCAGGGTTAAAGATGTTTGCTGATCAAAATGTCCCACCTGATTTCTGACCAGATGACCCATATGAGCTTCACAGCCCAGCTCCTGACCGACATCGTAGCAAAGTGTTCGTATGTAGGTTCCTGCGGAACATTGGACCTTAAAGCGAACCCGATTTTCCTCCTTATTTATAAAGTCGAGGGAATAAATAGTGATGGGAACCGCTTTTCTTTCGATAGTAATACCATTTCTGGCCAATTTGTAAAGCGGAATTCCTTGTTTCTTTTTGGCTGAAAACATGGGTGGAATCTGATTTTGCTGGCCCATAAACCGTTTGAAAACGCTGCGGATTTCAGCCTCCGAGATGTTTTGGGGGTTTCCTCCCGTCGCAGTCACTTTTCCAGTGGCGTCCTGGCTGTCTGTAGAGGAGCCCAGCACCATTTCAGCTGTGTAAACCTTTGAGAGAGAAGACAGGAACTGAATGATTCGGGTCGATTTGCCGGTGCAGATGGGGAGGACACCTTCGGCCATGGGGTCTAACGTCCCGATATGGCCTGCTTTTTTGACCGAAAGTATTTTTTTTACCGACTGAACCATCATGAAAGAAGACGGTCCCTGGGGTTTGTACAAATTCACTACCTTATTCAAGGTGCAGATCCTTCAAAATTTTTGATATTTTATCCACCCTGGTCTGGGTATCGTCATTCTTAAAGTGGAGCTCCGGGATGTATCTCAAGTAGAGATTTTTCCCCAGATACTTACGAATAAAACCCTTTGCGCTTTCCAGACCTTTTATGGTGTCTTCCTTTTCTTCATCCGACCCCATGACGCTGACGTAAATGTTAGCGTGCTTGAGGTTGTCACTGACATCCACCTGAGTGACGGTGGCAAACCCGATTCTGGGATCTTTCAACCCTTGATGAATCAATTTGGAGATCTCTTCCAGAAGAAGTTCCTGGATTCTTTCCGATCGTTTGAACCGCATGATGCCATAATTCCTGTATTCATTTAGGGTTGAGCGTGCCCAGGTGAATCGTTTCGAACTGGCAATCGGTGATTTCAGCCAAATTCATTTTATCTATCGATTCTGCTATTTTACTCATCAATCCGTCCAGGTATTTATGATCCGACCCCACAGCGACAATTCCAATGTGCAGGCTTTGCCAGATATCCTGATCTCCAATTTCCGCAATGGAAATGTTAAATTTGTTCCTGACCCGGTCCTTGATCGATTTAGTTATTCGTCGCTTTCCTTTTAGCGAATCATTTCCGTGTAGAAAAAATTTAATGGAGCAACAACCGACCTTCATGGCACACTCGGTATCAATAAAGAATTTTTCCAGGTGCTATTATCAGGATGTCACCTCTTCGAGGATGAACGGTTCGATAATATCTCCCTGCTTTACATCCTGAAATTTTTCAAAAGAGATGCCGCATTCATACCCTGAGAGGACTTCTTTGACATCTTCCTTGAACCGTCTTATAGAAGCGATTTTTCCCTGATAAACAACGACGCTGTCGCGGATGAGCCTTGCGTCCAGCTGGCGCTCAACTTTGCCTGAGATCACATGGCAACCGGCCACGGCGCCCACTTTTGGAATTGTAAAGACCTCCCGTACTTCGGCCTTGCCGGTGATTTTTTCTTTGAACTTGGGTTCCAGTAAACCATCCAGAGCTTTTTTCATGTCATCAATGGCGTCATAAATAATACTGTACATACGAATATCGACATTATCCCTTGTGGCCAGCAGGGCGGCTTTATCTGTGGGGCGCACATTGAACCCGATAATGATGGCATTGGACGCGGTTGAGAGCAATACATCCGATTCGGTGATTCCACCCACTCCATCATGAATCACCTTGATGCGGACTTCATCTGACTCCAGCTTGGAAAACGCTTCTTGCACCGCAGGGATCGACCCTTGAACATCGGCTTTGATGATCAAGTTGAGTTCTTTAATTTTTCCTTCGACGATTTGCTGATGAAGGTCGTCCATAGTGATTCTGGAGGATTGCGCCAGAACGGATTCTCTTAGCTGTTGCAGTTTTAAATTGCTGAGCTGGCGCGCTTTCTTTTCATCCTGCACGACGATGAAGTCATCGCCGGGCTGAGGCACTTCGGGAAGCCCGACCACTTCGACAGGGGTGGAAGGAGGTGCTTTCATGATTTTTTTGCCATTATCACCAATGAGAGCCCGGACTTTGCCAAAATAGCATCCCACAATGAATGGGTCGCCAATTTTTAAAGTCCCCTTGCTCACGATCAGAGTGGCAACCGGTCCCCGTCCTTTATCGAGCTTTGATTCTATGACCACAGCGCGGGCTTTCAATTTGGGGTTGGCCTTGAGGTCCATGATTTCCGCCTGCAAAAGAATCATTTCGAGGAGGTGGTCGATGCCGGTTTTTTTGAGGGCGGAGACTTCTGTGAAAATGGTCTGTCCACCCCAGTCCTCCGGCAGGAGTCCCTGGTCGGCCAGTTGTTTTTTTACCTCGTCGGGTTTGGCGTCTGCCTTGTCAATTTTATTGATGGCTACCAGAATGGGAACACCCGCCGCGTTGGCATGGTCGATGGCTTCTTTTGTCTGTGGTTTGATTCCGTCATCTGCCGCGACGACGAGAACGACGATATCCGTCACCTGAGCGCCACGGGCACGCATGGCAGTGAACGCTTCATGCCCCGGTGTGTCCAGAAATGTAATTAAAGACTTCTTGATTTCAGCCTGATACGCGCCAATGTGCTGGGTGATGCCTCCGGCCTCGTGTTTGGTCATATTGGTTTCCCGGATGGCATCCAACAGGGAAGTTTTTCCGTGATCGACATGGCCCATGATCGTCACAATGGGAGGCCTGTGAGTCTGGTCCTTCGTCAAGTCTTCTTCTTCCTCTTCAAAACCAATTTCAGATTCGGGAGTGACCAGGATGACTTCATAACCTCGCTGGTCCGCCACTTTGCTGGCGACATCAAAGTCGAGGCTTTGGTTGATCGTGGTCATGATTCCCAAGGTCATTAAATTCATGATGATGTCGTTGGCAGAACAGTTCAGCTTATCGGCCAGGTCACGAATTTGAATATTAGGAGGAATTTCTACGGTTTCAAACGTTTCTTCTACATCTGGTGATTTGGGTGTGGGCGGTTCCACTTCAACGACGGCCTGTTGGTGTCTTTTCTTGCCACGTTTAGATACCTTGGCTTTGGATTTTTTCTGGGCAGGTTTTGGAGCGGCTTTAAGTTTTATTTCCTTTTCCTTGGGTTTGTTATCCTTTTTGACAATTTTTAAGCCGTGTTTTTTTGGCGCTTTTATTTCTCCAGTTTTTGCGACTACTTTTTTCTCTAAGGGCTTTTCTATTTTGACGATTTTTTTTATTCTGGGTTTTAGATCCAGAAGAGGCGTGAGCTCACTTTTCTCTGTTGAGATTTTTTTCTTTGCCACCGTTTTCGTTTCTGTCTTTGGTTCGGCTTTTTTTTCGGTTTTAGCCGTAGCGGTGGTCTTGATCACTTTTTTCGCGGCGGTTTTGACTGTGATTTTAGTTTTTGTCTTGGTCAATTTGGCTTTTGCCTTAGCGGCCGCAGCAAACTCAGGGTCGAACTTTTCACGGATAAAATTCGCGGTTTCCGTATCAACGGAACTCATGTAATTCTTTACCGGAATCTCTTTTTTATGCAAGGCGTCAATAATCTGGTCATTTTGAATATTGAGCTCCATTGCTAATTTATTTATGCGAATTTTTGCCAAGTAATATCTCCTTATATTTCAAAAAAGGCGTCACAACAGGCAATGTTGTTTTGTAGCCCTCAAAAAAGCATTCTAATTATTCCAGATCTTCTATCCGTTTTTTGGCCTGGTCGAGAATGGATTGAGCGACCTGCTCATCAATTCCCGCAATGGCCAGGAGTTCCTCCAGCGGAGTGATCGACAGTTCTTCGAGCGTTTGAAACTCATGTTGCTTCAAGGTTTCGATCACTTCGTTGTCTATATCAACCAGTTCCTCGACCGGGATATCCTGGTCATCCTCCTCATCCTCTTCGGGTTTCGATGCGACATCTTCACTGGTTTCATCTGCATCTTCCTCCGCCGTATCTTGACTTAAAACTTCCTCATTATCGGGAGATTCGGGTTCTTCAACTTCTGGAGGAAGCCCCGTCTCTTCCACTGGAGCGGGTTTGTGCTCTTCCGCCAGTACGAGAATGGCTTCGGCTTTTTTGGGGCCAATGCCAGCCAATTGGGTCAATCCTTTTTTATCCCGTTTCAATGCCTCTTCAAAGGACACAACATCGCCCGCAAAAAGAGCGGCCATGATTTTTTCGCCCAGTCCCTTGGTGTCTTTAATCAGATCCAGAAAGTTAACTTCTTCGGCTGGTTTTTTAGGCGCGAAAAGTCCCGACGATTCTCCCAGGTCAACGGACTCTCCCTGACCTTTGATATCTATTCGCCACTTGACCAGCTTGGCCGCAAGGCGTACGTTTTGACCCTTTTTGCCAATGGCTAAGGACATTTGATCATCGGCGACGATGATGGTCATATGGCGCTCAGATTCGTTGACGACGATACGCGATACTTTGGCCGGGCTGAGCGCGTTTCTGATAAACACCTCAGCGTCCTCAGAGAATTCCACGATATCGATTTTCTCTCCGCGCAACTCCTGGACAATAGCCTGGACCCGCATTCCCCGCATTCCCACGCAGGCGCCTACGGCGTCGATGTCGCGGTCGTTGGTTTGGACGGCGATCTTGGTACGTCCATTGGGTTCCCGGACGATGCCCATGATCTCGACCATGCCTTCGCTGATCTCTGGAACTTCCATCTCGAAGAGCCGCTGGATCAAACCGATGTGGGTTCTGGACAAGATGACCATCGCATTTTTTGAAGTCTTCCGAACATCCAGAATGTAGGCGCGAATGCGTTCCCCACGGTTGAATGTTTCCCTGAATACCTGTTCGCGCCGGGGCAAAACCCCTTCCGCCTTGCCAAGATCGACGATGAGGTCGCCATGTTCCTGACGTTGCATGATACCGTTGATCAGTTCGCCTTTTTTCTCAATAAAGTCGTTGTAAATCAGTTCGACTTCCGCCTCGCGCACTTTCTGGAGAATGACCTGCTTTGCCAGTTGCGCCGCGATTCTGCCGTAGTTTTCTAAAATCTGTTGCACCAAAACCTGTTCGCCAAGTTCTACCTCAGGGGCTATGGACTGCGCTTCGTCGAGACTTATTTCCCCGTCGGCCTGAGTGACTTCTTCCACGACGGTTTTTTCGACATAAATTTCGACTTCGCCGGTTTCTTCATTGAACTCGCTGTGGAGTTCTTTGGCCATGGGCATGCGCTTGCGGGCGGCGGCTTCCACTGCGGCTTTAAGAGCGTCGACCAAAACGCTTTTTTCCAGGCCCTTTTCACGGGCAATTTGTTCAAGAAGACTGGTTGTTTCTGAGCTCATGGTTCCAGTTTTAAAATTCAATGATTGGTTTGGCTTTGGAAATTTTATCCAGAGCAATTTCTATCGACACACCCTTTTCATCAAGAAAGAGAATCTGGTTTTTACAGTCCTGAATGGTTCCCTGAAATTTTTTTCGGTTTTCCATGGGGGAAAATGTCTTGACCTGTACCACTTTGTTCTTGAACCGCAAAAAATCCTTTTCCTTTTTTAAAGGCCTGTCCAAACCAGGTGACGAAACCTCCAGCAGAAAAGGGTTGGAGATCAAGTCGTCAATTTCTATCAGATCCGAAATTTGCCGGCTGACCTTTTGACAGTTGTCTACGGTGACTCCCTGTTTACTGTCTATAAAAACTCGTAAAGTCCAGGTCTTTCCCAGCTTTTTGTACTCCACATCCACCAGTTCCAGGCCTTCGTCTTTGAGGATGGGTTCACTGATTTCAATTATGGACTCTACGACCGAGGTCTTAGTCATGGTCATCAAGATTAAGCGTGTTTAAACGGAAAAACCTCTAATTCAAACCAGAAAGCGTTGCCCGTTAGGAAAACAGCCCATCTTTAGAAGGGGTTTTGTCAATTATCGGCCAAACGAGGGCAAAAAAAAATGCGGGGTAAAAACCCGCATTCCGCCTACGAGTATAAATTTCAGGTAGAATTCTACTAAAAGGGGCCTGGGGTTGCAAGGGAAATATTCGTTATATAGCGGCTCAATCAGGAAAGCAGGCCATTTAGTATCGCGGGAATTTTTTCAAGAATCTCAGGAAAGGCGTGCAGTTCTGAAATGCCTGTTTTTCTTGTTTTTATTTCCACGTTTCCGTTCGCAAGGTTTTTTGGGCCAATAATAATTTGTAAAGGCATGCCGAGAAGGTCGGCGTCATTTAACTTGACCCCCATCCGGTCGGGCCGGTCATCGAGCAAAACCTCTATATTTTGTGCCTGTAAATTTCTGTAGGCCGAATCGCTGGCGTTTTTGACGGCCTCCTGAGAATAATTTGTCGGGATGATATGAACGGCAAAAGGCGCGATGGGAACCGGCCAGATGATTCCCTTTTCGTCGTGATTCTGTTCGATGGCGGCGGCTGCGGTTCGACCCACGCCGACACCGTAACACCCCATGACCATTGGAGTTTCCTTTCCATTAGGGTCGAGAAAACGGGCTTTCATTGATTTGCTGTATTTGGTCCCCAAAATGAAAATATGGCCCACTTCGATGCCGCGCTTGACCTGATAGGTTCCCGTTGAACATTGGGGGCAGGAGTCTCCTTCCTTCACCTTACGGATATCCGCGATCTTTTCAGCCTGGAAGTCCCTGTTTATCTGAACCCCTGTGAAATGGGTGTCTGTTTTGTTGGCTCCGGTGACGAAATTGCTCATCGTTCCCACTTCCCGATCCGCGTAAACTTTCAGTTTCAGCTCCACAGGCCCGACAAATCCGCAGGGAATGCCGGTTTTTTCAGTGATCGTCTTGGCGTCTGCCGGATGAACCCATTCCGCCCCGATCAGGTTTTTGAGTTTGATTGGATTGATTTCATGGTCGCCACGCACCAATCCCGCAACCAGGCCCTGGTCTGTATCCATCACAATGGTTTTGACGATCTGCCTGGACGAAACGGACAAAAACTCGGCAACTTCTTTAACCGATTTTTTGCCGGGCGTGGAAACTTCCTTTAAATCATCCGGTTTTTGGGTGTCCGCAGAGGGGGAGGGGGCTTTGGCTTCGGCGAGTTCCAGGTTGGATGCGTGATCGCAGGAGTCGCAAAACCCGATATGGTCTTCTCCCGACTCGGCCAGAACGGCAAACTCATGGGAGAAACTTCCGCCGATGGTTCCCGAATCGGCAACGACCATTTTAAACCCCAGTCCGCAACGTTTGAATATATTGGCATAGGCGCCGGCCATATTTTGATACGTTTCTTTGGCGGACGCATCATCCGCGTGGAAGCTGTAGGCGTCTTTCATCATGAACTCGCGTCCACGCATGATGCCGTACCGGGGGCGGACTTCGTCCCGGAACTTGGTCTGGATCTGATATAAAATCAGCGGCAATTTCTTATAGGATTTGACTTCTTTTCTCACAATATCGGTGATGATTTCCTCGTGAGTGGGTCCGTAGCAGAATTCCCGGCCATGACGATCCTTGAGCCTTAAAAGCTCCTTGCCATAAAAATCCCAGCGCCCGCTTTCCTGCCAAAGCTCGGCAGGTTGGATGCTGGGGAGGAAGGTTTCCTGGCCGCCAATGGTGTTCATTTCTTCACGGATGATCTGTTCGACTTTCCGGAGAACCCTGAGCCCTAAGGGAAGGATGGAATAGATCCCCGATGCTACCTGCCGGATCATCCCTGCTCGTACCATCAGTTTGTGGCTGATAACCTCCGCGTCGGCGGGAGATTCTTTGAGCGTCGGAATGAACATCTTTGAGTAATGCATAAAACTTCTTTCTTACCCGCTACGCGGGAGGAAATTGGGGGGCTACGTTTGCTTTACCCCTTTGGGGTATGAAGGCAACGGTCAAATATCACATGCTCACCAGCCTATGAGAACCATCATTCCCGTCATTGCGAGCCGCTATCAGCGGCGCGGCAATCCAAGTCTTCTGGATTTACCCCGTCGAGGAGCTTGCCCTGCTTTTTTATGAGCCCTGCGATTTTATCAGGATGTTGTTTTACAGGAATTTGTTAGCAAGGGCAATGTCTTCTTCACGGTGAATTTCCAGCCAACCCTGATGAATTTCCAGGAAATTGATGACGAA
>CAYPQH010000098.1:0-9122 GCA_964412825.1 uncultured Nitrospinaceae bacterium
GCTGAGAATATTACCGGTGTGGCTGAGGCCGCCAAACAAACAACTCAGGCGGCCATAGATTCCCAAACGGCGGCAACGGATCTGTCCAAAATGGCCGTCGATCTGCAAAAAATCGTCGGCCAGTTTATCTTGAAAAGCCCTCCCAAGGAGACTAAAAAAAAAGTCTCTTTGAGCGAATAGGCGGGAAGGATGCCGTCAGTGCCGCCGTCGATATCTTTTATGAAAAGGTGATGATCGACTCCGAATTAAGACCCTACTTTGCCGGAGTGGATATGGTACGACAGAAAAAAAAGCAGATAGCGTTTTTAACTTTTGCTTTTGGGGGAGCGCCGCAATATTCCGGAAAAAATTTGCGCGCGGCTCATAAAAAGTTGGTTGAAAAGGGAATGAACTCGCTTCACTTCGACGCGGTCGTAGGTCACTTGGAAAACACGTTGAAGGAATTGAATATTCCCGATGAGTTGATCCAGGAAGTGGACCAGATTGCCATGTCGACCCGAAGCGATGTTCTGAATCAATAAGGATAATTCGTCATATTTGATTGGGTGAGAAATGGGTTCCATTGTTCGCGTATTGATAGCAGAGGATGAATCCAAATCCTTTGAGATCTTGAAAAGGGTTTTGACAAAAAATAATTGGATTGTAGATAGCGCATTAAATGGTGAGCAGGCTTTGACCATGTTTCAGGAATCCTCTTACGAAGTTTTGCTCACCGATTTGAACATGCCAAAAATGAATGGCCTGGAATTGATCGGTCGTGTTCGTAATGAAGTGACTCCAAAACCGCTGGTGATCATGTTTACGGCCTATCGGGACGCGAACATAAAAATCCGGGCATTGGAGCTTGGCATAGACGGTTTTTTTACGAAACCGGTAAATTTCAATCAACTTTTTGCTTGTATTTTTGAAGGGCTAAAAAACCGAAGGAAGAACAAGAGAAAAGAAGCTTTATTAAATGATATTCAGGCGACAAAAGATCCGGAATTAATACAACCGCCATTTGTAGGCGTGGTGGTTGCCGTGAGTACGGGAGGTCCTCAAACCCTGAAGATCTTGTTTGAAAACTTGAAGCTTCCATTGCACGCATCCATTTTTATAGTTCAGCATGGCCCGGATTGGGTGCTCGAAGAACTGGCTTCAAGTTTAAACAAGGAGTACGAATTTCAAGTTCAATTGGCTATTGACGGAATGGAGCCAAAAGAAAATCAGGTTTATCTGGCTCCCGGTGACAGGCACTTGGGCATTGATCCTGATACCTACCGCTTTAAGTTGTCGGACGCTCCTCCGGAACATTTTTTGCGCCCGGCGGCAGACTTTCTTTTTCGGTCGGCTGCAAAGGCTTTTGGGAAATATTGTGTGGGAATGGTTCTTTCTGGCTTGGGTAAAGACGGGATGCTAGGAGTAAAACAAATATTTGAATCTGGAGGTAAAATTTTGGTTCAGGACCCCAAAACGGCTGTCGCGGATACAATGCCCAAAATGGCTATAGATTCTGGAATTCCGAATCAGGTGGTGCCTCTGAATAGGATGGCGCAAACGCTATTAAGTAAAACTCTGAAAATGAGCGAACAACTGAATGGGCTTAAGAAGCTAAATTGAATTCAAATATTTAATCGAATTTTTACTCATATACAACAGTTAAGAGGTGGTACATGAAAGTTGCAATTGAATATATTTTTAAAAATCCCGAAGCAATTCCGACGTTACCGGCCAATTTTTATAAAATCATTGACTCGATCAATAACCCCGATGCCAATATTCAAGAAATCGCAAATTTAATTTCATCCGATATTGGTCTGACAACCAAGATTTTAAGGCTGGTGAACAGCTCCTATTTTGGGCTTTCAACAAAAGTGGCGACCATCACTCATTCTTTAAATATCCTTGGATTGAGCCCACTCAGCACACTGGTGTTGGCCTCAGAAATAATATCTAAATTTAAGGATATCCCGGAAAATTTTGTTACAACCGAGTCTTTCTGGTCGCATAGCGTCGCCAGCGGAATTGCCGCAAGGCAAATATGTAAACTGAAAAATTTAGCGAATGAGGAATTGCTCTATGTCGCGGGAATGATTCATGACATCGGATCGTTGCTCATTTTTAAAGAATATCCGGAAGAAGCTAAAAAGGCGCTCACCCAATGCAATGAATGGGGAATAAATTTAGTCAACGCCGAAAAAAAGGCCCTGGGTTTTGATCATGCCCAGGTGGGCGGGGCGTTGATGGAGAAATGGAAGCTCCCAGAAATTATTCAGGAAACCACGCAGTATCACCACTTGCCATTAAATGCTCCAAATTATAAAGAAGAAGCCGCGATTGTGCATTTAGCGGATTACATTGTCCAATCCAATCAATTGGGAAGCAGTGGAGAGATTCAAGGTTTTAAACTGGATCAGAGAGTTTTGAAGTTTCTTGACCTGCCCATGAAAATTCTTCCCTGGATTTCAGCAAAAACCAAAGAAAGTTTTGAGGAAGTGTATGGTATCTTATCCAATTAAAGAATTGGAATGGGTACCGCATGAACACGACTTCGGACGACGACAATGAAGGATATGCCAGGGACGACTGGCAGAATCACTATGACAATGATGATTTGCGTTGGGACCTGGGCCAAGTGGCCCCACCCTTCATCCGGTTGTGGGAGGAAAATAAGCTTCCTCAAGGCAAGATCATTATCCCCGGTTGTGGGCAGGGGCATGAGGTTTTATTTTTTTCCGGAAAAGGGTTCGAGGTCACGGGGTTGGATTATGCTCCCGGTGCGGTAGATTTATTGTCACGCGCCCTTAAAGAGAATCACTTGCAGGCCGATGTTCTGCATCAGGACTTTTTTCAACTGGACGAAAAACATAACGCCCAATACGACTTAATGCTGGAACAAGCTTTTTTCTGCGCCATTCATCCCTCCATGCGTTTAGCCTATGTGGAAACCGCCACGCGGATTATAAAAAAGGGCGGATTGCTGGCATGCCTTTTTTATGAAACTGGAGAAGAAGGCGGTCCGCCTTTCAACACCACTCCATCTGATATTCTCGATCATTTTTCCGATCATTTTCACATCGAAACTCTGGAAAAAACTCCCCACTCCGTCGAGAAAAGAAAAGACAAAGAACTGCTGGGGCTACTCAGAAAAAAATAATCTCCATTACACGGGAAAAAAGTGGGCTAGGCTGGTGGTTGCAAACATTCTGCCCTGTCATTTTTTGCCGAGTTGATGTCTCTGGAAATTTTGATCCGTTGCATCCTATCCGACGAAAATGGGGTCAGTAAAGATTGAAGCATGTTCGGCTCTGAGGACGTATCGAGCCAGGTGTCATGATCCTCATGGGACAATATGACAGGCATGCGAGGGTGAATGGGTTGTACAAGCGAATTGCAGTGAGTCGTGATGATAGAGAAAGTCGATAACAGTACGCCCTCTTTTTTCCACTCCGACCAAATTCCCGCAAAGGCGAACAGCTCATTGTTTTGCAGAGTGATATAATGGGGTTGTTTCCCACCATCGATATTTTCCCATTCGATGAATCCATCGGCGGGGACGAGGCACCTTTTGGTTTTGAAGGATTCTTTGAAACTGGGCTTTTCCCGAATGGTTTCCGACCGGGCGTTGATCATTCGGGAACCGAATTTTTCATCTTTGGCCCAGGATGGGACCAATCCCCAGCGCATCAGGAGACATTCACGTTTGTTTTCATGGAGCATGACAACGGGTGCTGTCTGTGTGGGGGCGATATTATAGCGTTGCTTGTGCGCGATGTCTTCTACCATGAAGGCAAAATGCGATTGAATGGTCTTCCCCGATTTGGTTAAGGTATAGCGTCCGCACATGATATAAAAAATTTTTGTGTTATTGGAAAAATCAAGGCAACCCGGTAGTATGGGAATGATTATAAACGGGACGAGTTCTCATTTCATTTTTTAATTGGCGATATGAAAAATAATAAAAAAACCTATACAGGGATTTTCAGAGACGGCGGGGCAGGAAAGTTCGCAAAACGCCGGTTCCGTGAACGCCGTAAAAAGCTGATGGAACGCGAAAATAAATTGATGGTGATCACCGGAGTCCCGTATGGGCCGGAAGGAAAAACCGTTTGGTCCTATGCTTATTGCGCAACCTATCAGGAACCCTCAGTGATGTACTTGACCGGAATCAACCAGACTGAGGTGGTTTTACTGCTGGACCCTGATTCCAGAGAATCGGATGAAATATTATTTGTGGCCGAGAAAGATTTGAAGCTGGAGTTTTGGAACGGCATCCGGTTTGGGGTGGGCGATGATAAAAGCATTCGGGAAGTTCAAAAGGTAACCGGCATCCAGGATGTCCGCGATATTCGCGACTTAAAGAAAGTGGTTGAAGAACGATTCCGAAAACAGAAAAAGAAACAGCTGGGTACTTTCTGGGTAGAAGGAATTAAAAATGGCAAGAAAGTGGAGATCAAGACCGATCATAATTGGGACTTCAAGACCAAATTATCCAGCTGGTTGCGTTCCTGGAAAACTCGCGGCGCGGAGTTGGTCAATATCATGCGGAACCACTTTGACCTGCGCTTGCCGTTAGATGATTACGATGTCGCTAATACCCAAACAGCCAGTGATGTTACAGGAAACGCGTTCAAGACCACTTTGAAGAATTTTCGTGAATTGCGCAATGAATTTCAGGTTCAGGGGTTTATAGAAGGACAGATGCAAATGAATTCGCCGTATGGTCTCAGTTTCCCCTCCATCGTCGCTTCTGGTCGCAATGCGACGGTTCTGCATTATATGAAGAACGACGATGTTTTCAGCCGTAATGAACTTGTGTTGATAGATTTTGGCGTCCGCTGGATGACCATGCATGCGGATATTTCCAGAACCATACCTGCATCCGGTCGGTTCAACTCGTTGCAAAAAATGCTTTATGAAATTGTTCTGAAGGCGCAGAAGGCCGTGCAAAGAAAAGCCAAAGCGGGCGTGACCATCAATGAGTTGAACGATGTTTGCTGGGGGTCCATCAACTCTGATATGGACACTGTTTTTCATGATGCTGGAGGGAAATGCAAACTCAAGTATGAATCCCGACCGCATGGCGTCAGCCATCTGATGGGCGAGCAGGAACACGACGGCGACCCGTTCCGCAATTACCTCGGCGAACCCATGCAACCGGGATGGCTGATAAGTAATGAACCGGGCTTATATGGCTCGTTTCGCATCAAACTGAATGGAAAAATCTACGATGAAGAAATCGGCATTCGTATCGAGGACAACCTGCTCATAACAGCAACCGGTTGCAGGAATATGTCGCGTAAAATTCCGAAATCTGTGGCGGAGATCGAACGGCTGATGTCAGGGAAGTAGGCCCGCCACGTGGGGAGGTAAAAAGGGGAGGGCAAGTTCTTTAAATTTCTTTGAGGGCCGCAATCACTTCATCGACATGTCCCTTCACTTTCACTTTGGGGAATATTTTGCGAAGCACGCCCTTTTTGTCGATAATAAAAGTGCTTCGGACGATCCCCATGTATGTTTTTCCGTAGAGTTTTTTTTCTTGCCAGACGCCGAATTTATTCACCACCTTTTGGTCAACGTCGGAAATCAGATCGAAGGGAAGGTCATATTTGGCGATGAATTTTTGGTGGCGTTCGGGCGAATCCAAGCTGACTCCGAGAACAACAGTCTCTTTGAATTTTTTCAGATTGTCTTTAAAATCGCAAGCTTCAGTGGTGCATCCTGGAGTCATGTCTTTGGGGTAAAAATAAAGGACTACGTTTTTTTTACCCTTGAAAGCGCTTAGCTTGATCTTGTCTCCGTTTTGATCTACCGCAGTGAAGTCAGGCGCCTTATTCCCTTCCTTAAGCATAAAGCAATTTTCCTTTTTTGGTTTTACTCACCCAGTTTTTTCAATAGTGCAGCGGCTTTTTCATTCACTTTCAGGATTTTTGCCAGGATTTTTTTGGGCGGTGTGCGGTCTGTATTCATATTGAATACCATTCTACCATCGCCGATCAGGTCACTGATTTCGTTATAAAGTTCGGGGGGGGGAGTTTTCCCATCCTCGCACATCTCTTCGAAAATACTGACAGTGCGTCTGACTTTGCCGTCGGTTTGCAATCCTATAACCGATTTGTCCTGTAAACCGGCGGTTTTTTCCATGAGTCCCCAAAAGCCACCCCTTGCATGAATGACATCGAAACTTGCGGCCAAATCCTTTTTCCCTTCCTTACACAATTCAGCCGCAGAAAGAGTTGCGGGAATGTGAACCGAAAAAAGTGTGACCATGAGTGATATAGCCAATAATTTTATCGGCGTCCAAATGATGCTGTCGTTTAAGCGGCGTTCTATCATTTAAGGTTCTCCTTGCGCTGGATTTGCCCGTTTAGGGTAAAAAAATGAAGGAAATTCATGGGAATCATCATGTTCTATCAAGGTAACAATAAAGGAAATTTAATGTCAAACTTTATATCAACAATATCTGGGAGTAGTGGTTTTGAGGATTGAAGTCGGAATGGGCCGTGGTTTCGGACTGTCGATATAGGCTCCATTGAGTCTTACTGTAGTAAATTCTTAAACTCTTTGTTTTCTTTTAGATTTTTGAAGGCTGGGTCGGATCGGATCTGGTTTTTTATCAGGGGGTTTTTATTGACGATTATGGTCAGATTTTTTAACCCTCTTTTCAGATTTCCATGCTTGACGTAGGCTTGAGCTAGTAAAAATCGATGCGACAAAATATGATCGTGGTTGGGATGGGTCACGAGTAATTTTTCCAAGATAGAGATGGCGCGGCTATTGTTATCGGATTTGTAATAAGCGGTTGCTGTATTCAGCATGCTTTCCAGATGTTGAGGATCCATCCGCATCACCATGGAGTATATCGCGATGGCGCGATCATACATTTTGTAATGGGCAAAAATCTCTCCCTTCCGGTTCAGCGCATTCGTTGGTTTTATAAAAATCTCATTGGGGTTTTGGAGTGCGAGGTCGGCTGCGGACAGCTCCGGAAATTGTGCCAGACTGATTTTAGACAGGTCTCCCGGATCACCGAACGATTGAGCGGTTTCATAGAACTTGCGGGCGTCCAGTAATTTTCCCTGAATGACGCGAATGTCTCCTAGTTCCTGGTAAGCCTTCCCCTTTAAATTATCATTGTCTTTCACCAGTTCCAGAAAATGGTTGATGGTGTTTTCACCAGTGCGGAGGCGAAACAAAACACTGCACATCCCGATCAGGATTTCCTGAATTTTCAGGTCGTCTGGTTTGAGGCGGGCGGCGGTTTGGACTTCGAGCAAGGATAGCCCGTATTGGCCTGATTGATACAAGGATTGCGAGCGGCTCAAATGATATTCATGCGGGACGGTTTTGAGAGAAAGTTTTTCTGCGGCGTTTTTATGGGCATAATCGAGGAGGAGTTTTGCGGAACCCAGTTTGGGATGTGCCTTTCGGGTCTCCAGAATCTGGTAGATGTGTTTTTCCGCCTCTTTGTACTTTCCCTGTGCCGTGTATAAATAAGCGACTTCATAAGCCGCATCGATATTTTTGGGATCGATGGACAGGGCTTGAAGAAAATATTTTTCGGCATCTTCAACCACATTCAAATAATTCGAGATCATTCCCGACTCAAAAGGATATTGCGGGTTTTTGGGGTCCAGCTTTGCGGCGGTTTGTAACTCTCTCAGAGCTTCTTGCATTTTCCCTTGAACAGTCAGGGTTTGAGCATACTCGTAATGAACTTCGGGGGAGTTGCGCTGTCTTTCCACGGCAATGTGACATCCCTGTTCGGAAAGGACGCTAATGCCCAGATTCCGATAAACCTGGCAAAACCCGAAATGGATTGCGGGGTGAGGCGACTGAGGAATGCCTGGTTTTTGCACAGGCCGTCCCTGTAAAAATAACTCGAGAGCCTTCTTATAATTTCCCCGTTCATTGGCAATAAAGCCTTTTAAAATGATCGGCGTGCTTTTATTGGCGACGGATTTAATTTTTTTATCAAGGAGAGCGTTGGCCTCATCGTACTTTTTCTCTTTCACAAGATCAGCGATGGTTTGATAGTCAGGGTCTTTATATTCGTCCGACAGGGTAGGGTCCCAATGTGCAAACGACTTTCCCGGATAAGTCGCATGGGCGACTGAATGGAAAATAGCAAAAGTGAATAATACGGCGAAGGCGAAAAAACAGATACGTTTCATATTAATTTGGTTTCCTGAGTAAACAATATGTCCTTATGGACTAATGAGGCGGATGGCCCTGACCGCCCGCCGGGCTTTTTTTCTTTTGGAACTGTTGAATCGTTGTCCGTGATTGAAAACCACGCCGAACGCATTGTAATTGCCATTGGTTTCGGATGTCCAAAGTGTGCCGCTTCCTTCTTTGGCAAAAATAGGGTCCATGTGCATTTTCATTTCGCTCCCCAGTTGCTTGCTGTTGAATTTTTCCGCTTCATACAACGTGGTCAGCTCTTTAATCGTTGGGAGACGCCAATCGAGATAACCGGCAAACCCCTCTTGATTGAGTTCTTCGATATAATCAGTCGCCTGAAACCAGCTCAACCAGTGCCCCTTGTACTGGTAAGAGTCTTCCTTCATCCACATGAATCCGGTCCTGGTGTCGGTGATGGTTACATCGCCGTTGTCGATGAACCGTTTATCTTCAGAATATTTGAGGGGACTGCTAAAAACCGGTCCGGTGAAAACCATTGCCAAAACTATCAGAGCGAAAACTCCGAAAAATATTCCCCTGTATTTATTTGTGCTCATCTGTAATTCCTGTATTTTCTGGTCCAGCGCTAGGCTGGTCATTGAGTGAGTTTGTCTTTTAACAACTGGTTGACCACCGCCGGGTTGGCCTGGCCTTTGCTGGCTTTCATGACCTGGCCGACAAAATATCCGATGATCGTTTCTTTCCCGTTTCGATAACTTTCAAGTTGTTGCGGGTTGGCGGTCAGAACGTCGTCGATCAACTTGTCGATCGACGAACTATCCGAAATTTGCGCCATGCCCTTTTGCTTCACGATCTCCTGAGCGGGCTTGCCCGTTTGATACATTTCCTTAAATACAGTTTTCGCCATTTTGCCGCTGATGGTTCCCTTGTCGATCAATTTCAGGAGATCGATCAGGGCACCTGGAGTCACGGGACAATCCTCGATTTCCCGATCGTCA
>CAYPQH010000099.1:0-9067 GCA_964412825.1 uncultured Nitrospinaceae bacterium
CCATGACCTCTGACAGATTGGTTTGCGTTCAAGAAAATATTTATAAGCTCCGGCAACAGGACCGGATCATCGGTTGCTATCTTTACGATGAATTTGATGAGGCGTTGTCCCGAGTCGAGGCGTTGATGGTGGAGACCAAGACTTATCTGCCGCGCTATCTGCTGATAACTCTGGGCGGTGCGGTCAATGTTCAGGGAAAAAAAGTCCTCCTTCCTGTCGAGCATTGCCAGTCGCTTGATCTTGGAAAAGTGAAAACCTGTTGGCGCAAGGAATCGCTCATGAGTGCACCCACCGCGCACGCTCCAAAAAAGGTCACGATGGCGGAAGAAGAACGCATTCTGGACTATTTTGACCTGAAACCCTACTGGGTCACAGATCCTTCAGAAAAATCCGAAGACGAACCCGATTCCGATAAGGAGAAGGGTTGAATAATTAAAGCCTTTTCTCTGGAATTCCCTCTATCTCATTTGAATTTGCGCATCACCCCGATCACCACGCCCTGGATTTTGAAATCCCCATCCTGAATATAGATCGGTTGCATATCCGGATTGGCGGGTTGCAGGCGCACGCGGCCCTCTTCCCGATAAAACCGTTTCAGGGTTGCCTTGTCGTTGTCCAGGAGAGCCACCACGGTTTCGCCGTTTTGGGCCCATTCTCTTTTCTCGACGATCACGAAATCGCCATCTTTGATGTGGTCTTCGATCATGGAGTTTCCTTTGACTCTGAGGACGAAAACGTCTTTGTCCCTGGCGTCGGGCATGAGGGCAACCACTTCGCGGTTTTCCAGTACCTCGATGGGTTTTCCCGCCACGATTTGGCCTAGCAGGAGGTATTCTCTGGATAGCACACTGGCCGGTTCCTCGACGATCTCGATGGCGCGGCTCAGGTTATGTTCCCGGCGTATGAGGCCTTTGTTTTCCAGGTGAGTCAGGTGCTTGTGCACCGTCGCGGGCGAGCTGAGGTTGAACTGCTTGCCTATTTCCATGATGCTGGGCGCATAGCCTTTGCTGTGGATGTGGTCCTTCAGGTATTGATATATTTCCTGCTGGCGTTTGGTCAGGTGCACGTTGTCTTTCTCCTCTGAAATCACCCTGTGAGGGGCCTGCGGGGATTTTTCTTGAAGCATAAGCGAAAATTAAACGAAAATCAAGTCTGCGAAACGGACGGGAAATGGGGTTCATGGACCTTGCATGTAAAGGCTCTTTGTCCTACCCGGGGGTGGCGCGTGCAGACGCTTAAAACGAAATGGCGGAAGCGTTTGTTTTTTACCTGGTGCTTGTTTTAATTAAAGAAGGTGAGCTATTTGGAATTTTGCCGGGCATTGGCCTGCTTCAAATCGACTTCCGTATTTTTCCCGGCGAATGTGGCGGGGACCTGATTCTGCAAACGATCTTTCAGAAAACCTTTGGGTTCGTTTGACTGGATCTTACCGTCTTTGGCAGGCTCGTTTCCGACCACTTCAGCCCAATAAACTTTATGCGGTTGATTGGGACTTCCTCCATTCCAGGAGGAGGTGATTTTGGGTCCGTCAAAGGTTTTATCCGCATTGGCCTCATGAGGATTTTTCACGATGGAAGTCAGTTTATCGACCATTTTGGCGGTCAATTCATTCAACTTGAGTTTATTGGTCACCAGGTAAATGGGGGCAATCAAAGCCGCCGTAATGCCGGTGGGAATTTTTGCAATGCCCTGGATTTCCGATTCGGTTTGCTCCGCCACCCAAAGAATTTCGCCGGTTCTGGTGTCGATCATTTGGACCGAAACTGAGAACTCGATGGAGGAATGGATCAGCAAATAAGCTTTTTGCACACGGTTGATCCGGCTGATCAGCACGGCATCCACGCCAAGCGCTTCGCCAAATGTCATGGGGTCCAATGTGCCATATTTCGATGGGTCCATCAGACCATGTTTTTGCAGTTGGCTATCGACTATATAGTGCTCCAATAATTTAAAAGACGATTGCCTCAGGTTGGCGTGCAGGTTTTGCCGAAAAACCTTGGCCATGTCCATTTGCTGATCGCTCTGAACTTCTACCGGGAGTATCGCAATGGTCTGCAGGGAAGTCAATTTACCCAGATTCCCCGAAACCCGGGTTTGCAAACTGCTGGCGCAGGCGGACAACCCCACAGCTATTACCAGAACTATAAACAACCGTACGTTATTTCGATGGATCTGCCGCATCGTCGCTACCTTCATTTCCAGGTTAAATTTCGGTTCAATTTTTAGAACCAGTTGCTCTTGGTTCATTCAAATTAAGCCTGAATAGGGTTTAGCTTTAGGGTCGATTGCAGACGAGA
Source organism: uncultured Nitrospinaceae bacterium (assembly GCA_964412825.1). Classification (GTDB taxonomy): domain Bacteria; phylum Nitrospinota; class Nitrospinia; order Nitrospinales; family VA-1; genus JADFGI01. The sequence continues at coordinate 2,298 of CAYPQH010000099.1, forward strand.
TGCCAAAAATCACTTCAAAACAGCAAATTCAGACGAATTTTCACAACTGACATTTAAACAAAGAATAAAAATCTCAATAAATTCATTCCCAGTGATTAATAGCGCGACTAAAATAAGATACGTGTTTAATTAGTATTATTTTTTATTCTTATTTTTTAAGTTGTATCTAAAAACTTACATTTTTGGTGGTATATTTGGCTTTTGGATAACATGCAATAAAATAACGGCTTTCAGTTTCCTTGCTATAATGAGCCAAGGGTCGGGGCCAGTGGTCCGTAACATTCAACCTTTGAGGGTACGGTGAAAAAAATAAGGTTTTACCTGCTCGTCGTCCTTGTTTTTTCGGGAATTTTTGTGTTGGAGATCGCTGAATCGCAAATGGAGAGCGATGCCAATCGTCCACTAAAAGGAGAACGTTTACGCATCGCAGTGGTGGGGGATACTGGAATTGGGGAGCGGGCTTTTCATCAGGGGTTTCTGGCGGTTCAAGAGGCGATCAGAAACCATGAGCCGGATGTTTTATTGCATCTGGGGGATTTTGTCTATCAGCCCGAGTTCAACCCCAAGTTTTGTCCTGACAAATATATCCGTGAGATTGAAAATACTCTGGTGAACCCTTATCCTCACCGGCTATTTGTTCCGGGCGACAACGACTTTCCGCCTAAAATCACCAAGCCCAAGGCTTCCGGGTGCTGGAGCAGGATCGATCCTTTAGACACCCCCTTTGACGTGGTTGCCGACTCCAGTACGGGGCCGGCCCCTTTTGAAGGAACGAAAATAATCGGCAATAGCTTTTTTGCCATTTTAAATGCCCATTCCTGGAAAGATCCTACCCGCTGGCTGGCTCCCAGAATCAAGGCGGCAAAAAGCAAGGGTCTGTGGATCATCGTCGCCCTGCACGAGCCCGCCATCACGACGGCCTGGTATCTCGACAAGCGCGACACCGTATTGAGGCAGGTGAATGCGCTCAAACCGGATTTAGTGTTTTCGGGAAACCAGCATTCTTATGAACGGTTTCATCCTTTAGGTGTCCCGGAGCCAGGAGAGAAACTGCCAATCAGAAAATCGCAATCGTCCCGCTACCAAAGAGGGGAGGGCACGATCCATATTGTTTCGGGAGGAGGCGGGGCCACCTTCAAGCCTTTTGCGGATCAGCAAGGATATAAAAACCGCACCGCGCCGGACGACGTGTTCGACGCTTTGGCGACACGCGCGTTGATGAACCATTACGTCATTCTTGATGTTTCAGCAAAGGTTCTTATAGGGATCACTTACAGGGTATGCTCTGGAAAAGCCCAAACGGGCAAGTCGAACCCGCGCTGGAAACCGCACAAACCCATGTGGGAGAATATTCAATTGGAATGTGCGGGAAAACCGGTGGGAGTTGCTGAGTTTGATCGGTTTGAAATTTCAGGCTAGAATTTAGTTGGAAAACTCTCCCGCACTTTTTAGGAAACCAGGAGTGACAGGGAGAGTGCCGGACGCATTCAGCTCGTCAGGAATCCAACTTTTCGAGCAATGCGTCTATTTCGTCGCAGGTTTTTTTGACTTCTTCGGCGGATTTGTTGAGGGCCTTGGTTTCTTCTTCGGAGAGGTTCAGTTCGATGATTTTCTCCATCCCATTGATGCCCATTTTGACAGGGACCCCGAAAAAGATGCCTTTCCATCCATACTCTCCATCCAGATAAGCCGTGCAGGGGAGGATCCTTCTTTTATCATGAACGATGGCTTCTATCATTTTAACCACCGACGCACCGGGGGCCATGAAAGCACTGCCGTTTTTAAGCAGCCCGACGATTTCGGCTCCGCCTTTACGTGTTCGTTCCATCAGTCGGTCTATCTGTTCCTGGTTCATCAACTCAGCGATGGGAATCCCTGAAACCGTGGTGTAGCGTGGCAAAGGCACCATCGAATCGCCATGCCCGCCCAGGACCATGGCGTCGACGTCCACCAGCGAACAATCCAGTTCCAGAGAAACAAAGGTCCGTAACCGTGCGGAGTCCAACACTCCGGCCATGCCGATGATTCTGGTTTTGGGCAGGTTGGATACTTTTTTTGCCAGGTAGACCATGGCGTCCAGCGGATTGGACACGAGAATGATGATTGGATTGCGGGAATATTTCATGATCTCTTCGGTCACTGACTTCACGATCTTGGCGTTGATCGCCAGAAGATCTTCCCGGCTTTGCCCCGGTTTCCGGGGAAGACCAGCGGTGATGACCACGATATCGGAATCCGCAGTGTCTTTATAATCATTGGTGCCGACGATCAGGCTGTCGAACGCCTGCAGACAGCCGGATTCCTGAAGGTCCAAAGCCTTTCCCTGTGGCACTCCTTCTATGATATCAATGAGAATAACATCGCCCAGGTTGTGGTAGGCACAAAGCTGAGCCACCGTGGAACCCACTTGTCCCGCTCCTACCACTGTGATTTTATTCCGAGTGGAATTCATTGTGCTCGCCCCTGTGAGGTTTAGGAAAATTTAAAATAAGCTTGCAACCCCAACCTTGCTTATCAATCGATTTGCAATCGTATCGACGCGCCCGATTAGGGGGTGCGGGTGATGGACCCGCACCCGGCCGCTTGTCAGACGACCCAACCCAACGGTTCTAGCTTTGTAATATTTTATTGAAAGTTGCGCTTGGGCGCATTGCGGCCTGTACCTTTGCAGGATCGGGGCGATAGTAACCACCGAGATCAACGGCCTGTCCTTTAGAAGCACCCAACTCTTTAAGGATGATATCCAGGTTTCCCGTAAGGTCCTTGGCCACAGGAGTGAAATGATCTTTAAGAGCCTGATCGTCATTTTGTGCGGCCAGTGCTTCGGCCCAATAAGATGCCAGGTAAACGTGGGTTCCCGCATTATCCAATTGTCCCAGTTCACGCCCGGGTGATTTTTTGTTTATCATTAATTTACCTGCGGCCTGATCGAGGGTTTGGGCCAGCACTTGCGCTTTGGTATTTCCCGTGGTTCGGCCCAAATGCGCCAATGACTCTGACAGGGCTAAAAATTCGCCCAGGGACTCCCATCTCAGATGTCCTTCTTTGACAAATTGCTGAACATGCTTGGGCGCAGATCCTCCGGCCCCGGTCTCAAAAAGCCCTCCGCCTTTGATCAGTGGCACGATGGACAGCATTTTTGCGCTCGTGCCAAGCTCCAGGATGGGGAACAGGTCGGTGAGGTAATCACGAAGAACATTTCCGGTGGCGGAAATGGTGTCTTTGCCTTCTTTAGCCCGTTTGAGCGCATGCTTCATGGCATCATCGGGAGACATGATCTGAATGTCGAGACCAGATGTGTCGTGATCCTTTAAATAGACATCCAGTTTTTTGATCAATTCGGCGTCATGGGCGCGGTTTTTATCCAGCCAGAATACAACCGGAGTAGAGGACAACCTGGCTCTACTGATAGCCAGTTTGACCCAATCCTGAATGGGGATATCCTTGACCTGACAACTGCGAAAGATATCGCCTTCTTCGACCGTGATTTCATGCAGGGTATTGCCAGCCCCATCAATCACTTTTATAGAGCCCTCTCCGGGAGCTTCGAATGTTTTGTCGTGCGATCCGTATTCCTCGGCTTTTTGCGCCATCAGGCCGACATTGGGAACCGTGCCCATGGTCGTGGGATCAAATGCACCGTTCTCCCGGCAAAAATCGATTGCCGACTGATAAATGCCAGCGTAACTGCTGTCCGGTATCATGGCCAGAGTGTCGTGCTCTTTACCATCAGGGCCCCACATTTTTCCAGAGGCACGAATTGACGCCGCCATGGAGGCATCAATGATAATGTCACTCGGAACATGTAAATTGGTGATGCCTTTGTCAGAGTCGACCATGGCGAGATCGGGACCGTCCTTGATGCAGGCTTGAATGTCCGCTTCGATTTCTTTTTGTTTTGCTTCCGGCAGGCTGGTGATCTTGGCATAAACGTCGCCCAGACCGTTATTGGCATTGACCCCAATTTCTTTAAACGTGTCCGCGTGTTTCTCGAAAACGTCGGCGAAAAAAACGGTGACGCCATGACCGAAGATGATGGGGTCGGAAACTTTCATCATGGTGGCTTTCATGTGCAGGGACAATAAAACGCCCTGCTGTTTTGCGTCTGCAATGGATTGCTTGATGAACGCGCGCAATGCGTTTCGGCTCATCGCGGTGGCATCGACGACATCGCCCTTGTCGAGGACTATTTTTTCTTTCAGCACGGTGACGGCGCCGTCTTTGGCGACAAATTCAATGCGACCGTTGCCAGCCGATTGGTCTGTGATGACAGCGGATTTTTCATTGGAGCTAAAATCTCCGCCACTCATGTGCGCCACATTCGTTTTGGAATCTTTCGACCACGCGCCCATTTTGTGCGGATTGCTTTTCGCATAATTTTTCACCGATACCGCCGCCCGGCGGTCGGAGTTTCCTTGCCTCAATACCGGGTTGACTGCGCTTCCCTTGACCTTGTCAAACTTGGCTTTAATTTCTTTTTCTTCATCATTTTTTGGAACTTCAGGATAGTCGGGAATATTGAATCCCTGGGATTTCAATTCCGCGACGGCGGCCTGGATTTGTGGAAGAGACGCGCTGATGTTGGGCAACTTGATGACATTGGCTTTGGGATCCATGACGATTTCGCCGAGCAACGCCAGATCGTCTGTTTGTCTTTGATCCTCGGTAAGCCTTTCAGGAAATTGAGAGATGATTCTGCCCGCCAGTGAAATATCTTTGGTGCCGACGTTGATGCCCGCCACCTGGGTGAAGTATTGTATGATTGAAAGAAATGATCCGCTCGCAAGTTCAGGGGCTTCATCTACTTTTGTGTAAATTATATCGGGTTGTGCATTGTCATGAGTTGCCATGGTTTTACTTGTCCTCAATTAAATGGTGTTGTTAGTTTATGGACTACCGGTATGGTTGATTCCGGAAGAATTCTTAAGGAAAACGAATGAAACTATAGATACTATTGGATTCGGGTAAATTAGATTATTCGCCGGGTTTTGTCAAGATTTTTTGGAACACATCTTTTTGGATTCATTGGGAAAACAGGGAATACGGCCCCTGTAATTTTTAAAGAAAATTTCCCGTTTTTCAATATATCCGGACAATCCAAAAATCGTCAATCGACTTTATTTGATTGATTTTTATTCCATTTCCAGAGTTTGCGTTTTGGTGATACCCTGCTCATGGTTGTCCCCTCGACAGGGGCTGGCATGGAATTGTCCCCTGGAACGATTCTAAAAAGACGTTGAAATTCTTCGAAATTTGCACATCATTTCGATTCCATGTAAATTGTCAGCCCTCCTGCTAAATTTCGGTGAGGTTTACCAAAACTAGATGAAGGATTCGATCGGACATTACAAGTTCGAGGTTGATTTCAACCCGGTACGGCAAATCCCCGCAGACCCCAAGGAGCGCCTGCCTTTTTTCACCGCCTTCAAGGAATTGCTGAAACAGGAAAAGAAAAAAATTCAGGCCTGGCATCGTCGTGGCGTGGGCGGCCGGGAAGTTATTCAAGCCCATACCAGTCTCATTGACAAAGTGATTCGCCACCTCATCACCGCACTGGTCACCCTCAAGCCTTATTCCCAAGCGAAGATTCTTGAAGAATTTGCGCTCGTTGCTGTGGGCGGTTATGGCCGGGGAGAGATGAACCCCTTCTCCGATATTGACCTGCTTTTTCTAAGACCCGAAAAATTCCAGAAGATCACCGACGAATACATTCAAGATCTCATTTCCATTTTCTGGGGAATCGGGATGGAAATCGGCCACAGTTGTCGCACCATCAAAGAATGTGTGCAACTGGCCCGGGAGGACATCACCATCAAGACCTCCATGATAGAAACGCGTTTTTTAATCGGCCATAAAGGCATCTACGAAAAATTCAATCAGTCCTTCGATAAAAACGTTCTGCAAAAAAATATAAAGACTTTTCTGGAATCAAAGTTAAAAGAAAAATATGACCGCTACGGCACGGAAGACGGGTTGGTTTGCGCCCAGGAACCCAACGTCAAAGAAGGACTCGGAGGGCTGAGAGACTACCACACGGCTTTATGGGCGATAGCGGTTCGATTTGGCGGTTTGTCATTGCGGGAAATTGGCGCCAACGACATGATCTCGACCCAGGAAATAAATGACCTATATGAATCGGTCAACTTTATTCTCAGGGTCCGCAACGAACTGCATTACCTGATGGGGAAAAAAAGCGACGTGCTTAGGCTTGATATCCAAAAAGATCTCTCCAAAAATCTCGGTTACAGCGCCGAAACCGAAACCGCCCGCGTCGAAAATTTCATGCAGGATTATTTCCTGCACGCCACCAATGTTTTTAAATTGTCCCACACCATTTTTGAATTATGTCGGCAATCCAAAAATCGTCTGCAGTCGGTGCTCGCGAGTTTCACCCAAAAATCTCTCGGTCATGGGTTCATCGCCAAGGGCTCGGCGCTTGCCCAGGAGGGAGACGCTAAAGAGATATTTCAAAACGACAAAACCCTGCTGCTGAAATTATTTTATCTGTGCATGGAAAATGACCTGAAACCTGATATCCAGCTGAAACGACACATAAGGAGATACAAACACCTGCTGGACGATGAGTTTATAAAAACCAAGGGCGCCGAGATAAAAGAGTTTCTTTTTTCAATTCTCAAAGGTTCCGATTCTGTCAAGAGCCTTCGCCTCCTGCATGAATCCGAGATACTGGGGCAGGTCCTGCCGGAATTTGGTCAGGCGCATTGCATGGTCAATTATGACTTTTATCATCGCTACACCGCCGACGAACA
>CAYPQH010000100.1:0-8976 GCA_964412825.1 uncultured Nitrospinaceae bacterium
GGTGGGGAAATTCCCCGACGCGCCCACCGCGCGGGGTGTGAAACATTTACGGGAATTGATCGAATTGCGTAAAGAGGGGGTCCGGGCCGCGGTGCTTTTCGTTTCTCAAAGATCCGACACGCGGTCCATCGTGCCGAACGACGCCATCGATCCTGAATTTGGAAAATGGCTGAGAAAGGCTCACCGGGAAGGCGTTGAGGTGTTCGGTTGCAATTGCAAGGTCACGGCTTCATCGGTATCTATCGACCAACCGATAGAAATTAGTTTGCCAGATTGAAATTTTATTCAAACAATTTGAGATATTATAAAACGAATCATTTCAAAAAAACATCCAGATCAGGTTCCACCATCCACAGACCTTCATCCACCACCCATTTTTGTTCAACTATAATGGTTTTCAATTGGTTGCTGGGGAGAGTCGATATTTGATAGCGCATGGTGGCAATGGCTTTGTTGAATTCTTTTTCAGCGCCTTCGGATGTTTTTTTTACAGGTTGGTCGTCATTGAAGTATTGAATGTCCAGAAGTGAACTGTCAAAAAAAGTGACTTTTTCTTTTATTTTATTAGAATTAATCAGGAAATCCTTGCGTTTATCCATTAATACGTAGCCGGCGCTTAGGTCCATCATTTTCCCCGAAAACCGTTTGTTGAACTGATAGACATTTGTTTGCAGGTCATCCTGCAAATTCATTATGGAGTATTGAGCGCAGGCGGAAAACAAGGCGAATAAAAGACAGGCCGGAATCGCCTTAAAAATAAAGTGGATCAACGGGGTGGAGTTTTTCATGAAACAGCCTCGTGTGGTAAGATTGTTGGCAATCGTGGGTAGGTCGGAAAGAAGTTCGCTCCACTCTGCTTTAAGTATAAAGTATTTTTTATTTAACTGCCAGTGTCGGGAAAATTTGCAGAAAAAGATGTTCTTAAAAATTTTATTTTAAAATCCTTCTCTTGAAAAAAATAATTCATAAAAAAATTCAAACCCGCCGCAAGCCATCTTACGGCAAAGGTCCTAAAAAATCACCCGACCGGAAATCGACGGCCTGGGATCAAGCCGCGCGCTGGTACGACGCTTTGGTGGGAGATCATGGATCGGATTACCAAAAAGACATCATCATGCCCGGCGCGACTAAGCTCATGAACCTGAAAAAAGGTCATCGCGTACTGGATCTGGCCTGTGGTCAAGGCGTGTTTTCTCGTTATCTATTAGCCAAAGGGATGCAGGTGGAGGGGCTGGATACGTCTGAGGAATTGCTGAGATTGGCGCGCACCCGTTCAAAACCCGCCATCAGTTTTCACCTTGCGGACGCGCGGGAACCAGACACCTTCGAGGAATCGCATTTTGATGCCGTTGCCTGTCTTCTGGCTTTGCAGAATATGGAAGAAATTGCACCCACATTTAAAAACGTTGCGCGTTGGCTGAAACCAGAAGGCCGTTTCGTCATGGTGGTCACCCATCCCTGTTTTCGGATTCCCAGGCAATCCCATTGGGGATGGGATGAGGAGAAAAAAATTGAATACCGGCGTGTGGACCGATATGCCACGGACCTCTCCATTCCTATAATCACGCCGCCTTTGGCAGGTTCCAAGGGGCACACGACGACCTATCACCGTTCCCTGCAAACGTATTTTGCCGCTTTGGCTGATGCGGGTCTTTGTGTGGAGAGCCTGGAGGAGTGGGCGTCCAAAAAGGAAAGCCAGCCTGGTAAACGGGCTAAAGCCGAGAACCGTGCGCGTAAAGAAATACCGTTGTTTTTATCCCTGTGCGCAAGGCCCGTTCCAGCGAATTCGGGAACAAAAACTTAAAAAATCTTTTTACGCGCTATTTTAATCCAATAGAGTATTCACTGAAATTTTTTTGGTCGTCTTAATATGGTCAGCTACACATACGAACTTCAGGACCCGAATATATTATTGTCGAATATTCGCCAGGGGCTTGTGGCTTTGGGAGGCGAGTGGACGGAATTGGCTCCGCTGATGCGGGAAGGCCATGTGGAATACCGTCCTAAAAAAGTCAATCCCATGCGATCGGGATATCAGTATGTGTACCAACGCGCCAAATTGGACTTGACCATTTATTTTCCCGAAAATATTTTTGAACATTTGCTGGCGTGGCTCAACCGGGAAAAACTTGAAATTTTAAAGGCTGTGGTCCAGTCGTCCCTGTCGAAACGCAGTGGATACGATATCAACGCGTTTCATATTCGCGGCATCATTGAGGAAGAGGCGGGTACATGACCCGATATGCGGATGAAGAGCATTAGGGCTGACGTTCCCTTGTTTCATTTCTCGAAATCCATCGCACGTTAGCTTTGGGGCCAGCGTCAGGCTGGCGCGTCGATCCAGTTCGGGTCGAAGGGTTGGTCCTCTAAAATAGCGCGGCGGATCTTTTTCATCCAGTTTTGATAAAACGCGATGTTATGAATGGTGTTCAAACGCAGGGCGAAGATCTCGTTGGCAATGAACAGGTGTCTTAAATAGGCGCGCGAATAATTGCGGCATGTGTAGCAGTCACAGGCAGGGTCTGGTGGAGAGCCGTCGGTCTGATAGCGGTTGTTTTTTATGTTCAGCTTTCCCATGCTGGTGAATAGAGAGCCATTTCGGGCGTTTCGGGTGGGCATGACACAGTCGAACATGTCGATGCCCATGCCACTGCAAGCCAGTAAGTCGTGAGGCGTGCCAACGCCCATCAAATATCGCGGCTTGTTCTCTGGCAAAAGCGGCGCTGTGAACGCGGCAATTTCATACATCATTTCCATGTCTTCTCCCACGCTCAATCCACCGATCGCGTATCCCGGAAAATCCGTTTGAACGATTTGTTCCACGCTTTGTATACGTAAATCTTTGAACATTCCTCCCTGGACAATCCCAAAGAGAGCCTGAGCTTCATCCTCATGAGCCACTTTGCATCTTTTAGCCCAGCGCGTGGAAAGATTCAAAGATATTTCGACGGCGGATTTTTCGGCGGGGTAGGGCATGGGTTCGTCGAAGGTCATGATGATATCCGCACCCAAAGCCTGTTGTACTTTGATTGCATGTTCGGGCGAAAAGGCGTGGGTGGAACCGTCGATATGAGATTTAAACACCACCCCTTCTTCCGTCACTTTTGCAAGCCTGTTCAGGCTAAAAACCTGAAACCCGCCGCTGTCTGTCAGAATGGGTTTTCCCCAGTTCATGAAACGATGCAGGCCGCCCAGATTTTTTATGATTTCATGGCCCGGTCTGAGATACAGATGATAAGTGTTGCCCAGTATGATTTCGGAGCCGGACTCTACAAGATCTTCCGGGGACAACGCTTTGACGGTGGCCTGTGTCCCAACCGGCATAAAAGCTGGTGTGTCGATGGTTCCGTGCGGAGTTGTGATTTTTCCCAATCTTGCGGAAGAATGGCGGTGTTGTTTTAGAATTTCAAATTTAATCACGGCCCTCACGTGGCTGGGCTTGAGGAGGAGGAAGAAGTTTTTCCTTCCCGGAGTTTTGTTTGGGCATGTGAACGGTCAGTTGGTCGAATGGAATTCCGAGGTTGTGTTCATTGCAGATTCTGACCAGGGTGGTCATGATTTCCCTTTTACACTCATCGTACAAGTGTGCGCATCGGCCATGCACATAAACTTCAATCACCAGGTTGAGAGAGCTCGCCCCGGCGTTGTCCAGAAGGACTTCGAGCTGATAGAAATTGGGGTCGTCCCCCTCAAAATGGAGTTGGAGGTGTCTTTTAATTTCCGTTGTGAATAACACGGGAATTTCGTCGCAAATTCTGGATTGAATTTCGTAATCCAACCCAAATTCGATGGAATATTCAAAACCGTTGGAGATGTTGATGGGGTTCTGCGCGAGAAAATCCTCCGTCTTGTAAAATTTTAACGCTCCGCCTTCTTTCAAATTTATATAAACCTGTTCCATGGTTTGATATTCCACCTTGCCATAACAATCATCGCCAAGAAGGACCCAATCATGTAGCTTGGTTGGAAACCAGGGTTCACCTTCCACGACCGGGCGGGAGTTCATATCAATCAATCTGTAGAGAGGCAGAATGATTTCTCCACCTTGCAGTCGTTCATTGACCAGGGTGGCGTGCAGGCGGATTTCCTTGACCAGCCAGGGAACGCCTTCCCATATCAATCGTTGTCCTTCCCGAACGGTACCCAGATCTACAATCAATTTTATCTCTTCGAAAAATTGAGGTATCCATTGGCGCGATGTCCACAGCACGAAAAAAATACCCATTATGATCAGTGTGATCAGGAGCCAGTCGTTGAAAAAGTAAAGGCAGGCCAGTCCGATGAACAAACAAAACAGTAGGACGGCAAAATTGTATGCCGCACTGAAAAGTTTTCCGATGGAAGAGTTTCGATTGGTTAAAAATTTCCGTGTCAGAATCCATCGGCGAAGACGGGACAGCACCCACCAAAAACCCGCAAACATTAAAATGGTGACCAGCAAGTTCCGGCCGCGAGTCTGAAAAAATTCTTTGATGGTCTTGGTGGCGGATTCGACTACCGATTCATCGGCGCTGAGAAATTTTTCCAGACTGGCGCGGGCTTCTTCCAGATTGAGCTCTACAAGCTCCGGTTCGTATTCGTCCTTCAAATGGGAGATACTGGACTGGAATTTTTTGCCTTCCGCTGTGTTGGGCAGAGGGACTTTTAGCAGATCTTCTTCCAGCGCTGAGATACTCGCTGAAGCTTGCCGATGTCGCTGTAATTTTGTTTCCAGGTCTTCAATTTTTGATTTGAGCTCCTGGATCATCCTGGGTTTTTCCGTCAGATCCCGGATTGCGGTCAACAGGGGTTTGGTGAGTTCTTCAATTTCTTGAATCCAATCCCGCTTTTTCATATTTTCGAGCTTCGGGTCGCCAAGGGAAAGTGTGGTGACCCTGGACTCAAAATCCAGATCCAGCAGGTTCAGTTGGGCTTGTAGTTGATCGATTTTTTCGGTGGTTCTTTTTGAGGAGGTTTTTTTTAAGAGACCGTCGATTTCCCGTTGAAGGTAGAGTCTTTTTTTTGTAATCAGTAAAAGATGGCGCCGGGATTGCTCGATGCCATTGTCTGGTTTCTCCGCTTCCGTCTGGCTGATTCCGTTGATGGGAAAGCAGAAGACGACGATGAGAACAACGGCAAAAATGTATTTTATCATTCTCATGGTCCCGTTGAATGGGGCATTGGTGTTCAAGGCAGTTGCATTGTCGATGGTATTGACTCTTGACTTGTTCCGCCAAGGTTCAGGAGCCGAATCATATCACTATTTGGGCGGGCATAACAATGCTTCGAGAATGGCTTTTTGTACGTGGAGCCGATTTTCGGCCTGGTCAAACACGATGGAATTTTTCCCGTCCATCACTTCAGAGCTGATTTCCATACCCCGGTGTGCAGGCAGGCAGTGCATGACGAGGACTCCGTCCTTCGCGGCATTGACCAGTTTTTGATTGATCTGATAAGGTTGCAGGCGTTTTATTTTTTCTTCGGATTCATCTTCCTGCCCCATGCTGACCCAGACATCGGTATAAATCACATCGGCATTGTGAACCGCTTCCAAAGGATCTTCCAGGAGTTCAACTTTCCCTAAAGAACCCATTTTCTGAGGCCACTCGGGTTGATGTTCTTTGGGGCAGGCGACCACCAAATGGATGCCCATGATGGATGCGGCCAGCATCCAGGAATAGGTGACGTTGTTCCCATCGCCTAAATAGACTACTTTAATGCCTTCCACTTTCCCAAGTTTTTCCTGGATGGTGAATAAATCGGCCATGATCTGCACGGGATGGTTGAGGTCGGTGAGACCATTGATGACGGGAATGCTGGCGTGCCGGGCAAGATTGACCACATCCTCGTGGTCATAGGTTCTTATGACGACGCCATCGAGGTAACGGGAAAGGACTTTGGCGGAGTCTTCCACCGATTCGCCGCGGGTCAACTGGAGCTGGTCGGTGGTCAGGAACAAAGCCTGTCCGCCCAATTCAAACATGCCGACTTCAAAAGAGATTCGGGTGCGGGTGGAGTGTTTGCTGAAGATCATTCCAAGGGATTTTCCCTTGAGTGGATGGTGGGTGACGTGGTCGATCCGCATTTGTTTCAAGGCGGCGGATTTCTTGAGAAGCTCTAAAATTTCTTCTCGACTGAAATCACTGATAGAAAGAAAATCTTTTTTCATAACTAAACCCGATAAATTTTATTTGGGGGGCATTTTTTTCAAGCTTTGCGACAGGACCTCGATCAACCCGTCGATTTCTTTTTTGGTGATGATCAACGGAGGAATGAAACGGAGGATATTTTGTTTGATGCAATTGATCAGATATCCCTCGCGCATGCAGTCTTCCACAACAATTCCCGCCGGTTGTTTGAGTTCCATTGCCAACATCAACCCGACGCCGCGAACCTCTTTGACGACAGAAAATTTTTTTCCTAGCTCCTGCAACCGCGCAATAAAATAGTCGCCGGCTTGTTCTGCCTTTTGCAGAAACCCCGCTTTTGTGTAAACCTTGAAAGCGGACAGCGCGGCGGAGCAGGCCAAAGGATTTCCTCCGAAGGTTGCCGCATGGGTTCCGGGGACGAAGGATTTCATGACTTTGTTGGTGGCGACGATTGCTCCAATCGCGACGCCTGCACCAAGAGCTTTGGCCAGAGTCATGATATCGGGTTTGACGCCGAAATTTTCATAGGCGAAGAGTTTTCCAGTTCGCCCGAACGCCGTTTGCACTTCATCGAAAATCAACAAAGAACCATTCTTCGCGCACAACTTTTTAAGTTCCTTGAGGTATGTTTTATCGGGAAGGTTGACCCCGCCTTCGCCTTGAACCGGTTCGACCATAACGGCGCAGGTTTTGGATGAGAGGGCTTTCTTCATGGCCTCAAGATCATTGAAGGCAACGTATTTGAAACCCGGTAATAAAGGAGCGAAACCTTCATGAAACTTTTTTTGCCCGGTAGCCGAGATCGACCCCATCGTCCGGCCATGAAAGGAGTTCTTCATGGTGATGATTTCGCGCCGGTTCTTTTCTCCCTTGTCATAGAAATACCGTCGGGCCAGTTTGATGGCCGCTTCATTGGCTTCGGTGCCGCTGTTACAGAAAAACACTTTGTCCGCGAAGGAGTGGCAAGTGAGCTCTTTGGCGAGCAGGGATTGCGATTCGATATGGAATAGATTGGATACGTGCAGGAGTTGCCCGGCCTGTTTGCGGATGGCGGAAACCACCGCAGGGTGGCAATGGCCCAAATTGTCCACCGCAAGCCCTGCGACAAAATCAGTGTATTGCTTGCCGGAAGCGTCCCAGACTTTTGTTCCTTTACCGCGGGTGAGTGCGATTGGAAAGCGCCCGTAGGTCGAGGCGACATGTTGTTTGGTCAACTTGACGATGTCTGAATTTTTTTTCATGAACGATCCAATTCGCAATAAAAGGCTTCTTTTTAGAAACCAGCAACTCTAGCATAATTTGTTATTGATGAACATCCCAAATGGACGCATAATTCAGCCCGATGGAGAATATTTACGAGCGATGACCGGATAATGAAAATTATAAAAAAAATATCTCAACTGGGGCGGGGGGCTTTCAGTTCAATTTTGGATTTGGTTTATCCCCGCGCTTGCCTTTATTGTGAGAACAGCCTGAAGGGGGGAGGCTGTTTTTTATGCCGCCTTTGCCAAAATGAAATTATTTTTATCGACCCCCCTTATTGTCATGGCTGTGGCATCCCCGCCGACATATCTTATGATTTCCCGACAGAGAACTTTGAATGCGCCTTGTGCCGGAAAAACTTGTTTTCTTTCGATCGGGCCCGGTCTCTTGGACCTTATGACGCGGCCTTGAAAAAATTGATTTATCATTTTAAATTTAGAAAACAGCCGGGGGTCATGAAAGACATCGCGGTTTTTATGGCCGATTATTTCGTCCGGCAGGAGGAGTCCTGGGAAGGGTTTTACGTGGTCCCGGTACCGCTTTATTTCCGAAGAATGAAGGAGAGAACGTTTGACCAGTCGTTTTTGATAGCCCGGGAAGTGGCGAAGGCGCTGAACCTGCCTCTGGCCAATGGATTGTTGCGCAGAGTGCGGGACACCGAATCTCAGGCGCAAATGAAAACCAAGATCGAACGGGCGAAAAATATCAAGGGAGCGTTTGGAGTCGACCGACCCGACCGGGTCGACGGAATGAATATCTTATTGGTCGATGATGTGATGACCACCGGGGCGACGGTCAACGAAGCGGCAAAAATGTTGAAACGAGCCGGGGCAGGGCAAATACATGTATTCACCCTGGCCCGGGCGTTGCCACTTGGTAATGTGATAATGAGTGGTTCTTCTCAAACCGATCCGGTCATCTCAAAGAAGCAGTGATAAACCACCAGGCTCCAATGCTGGCGAAATATCCCACCGCAATGGCTGGTGCCCATTTCAGATGGGCCATGAACCCATAGTTATCCCGATCCACTCCCATGACCGCCACTCCTGCCGCAGAGCCAACGGAAAGCAGACTGCCCCCGACGCCTGTGGTTAAAGTGATCAACAGCCATTGATCGAGCCCCATAGTGGGGTCCATTTTGAGAATGGCGTACATGACCGGAATGTTGTCCACGATGGCCGAGAGCATGCCGACAATGATATTCGAAGCGGTTGGCCCAATGGTGGCGTAGAGATTGTCGCTCACCAACGCCAGGTATCCGATATACTGGAGAGCGCCGACGGCTGAGAGCACGCCGAAGAAAAAGAGAAGCGTGTCGAATTCCACCCCTTCTATTTTTTTGAAAATATCGAAACGCTTTTGTTTTCTTCGATCTTCATCAATACCCATTTTTTTCAGAAGTTTTTTGTCGCCCCACATTTTCAGATACCAGCCAAAAATCATCAAGGCGCCGAGCCCCAGCATCATTCCCATAAACGGAGGCAGATGCAGGAATTGATGAAAAGAAACCGCCGTTGCAACGGTTCCAATTCCCATGCCGATGATGATTTTCGCCCCTGGTTTTAATTCCACAACTTCCTTGCCC
>CAYPQH010000101.1:0-8765 GCA_964412825.1 uncultured Nitrospinaceae bacterium
CATCATCGGCCTGATTGAAAATATGGCCACTTATGTTTGCCCGCATTGTGACAAAGAGGGCAAACTTTTTGAAGGTGATGATGCGGAGCAGTTGTCCAGCAGAAAAGGCATCAACTATATCGGGAAAATTCCTTTTGACACACGGGTGTCCAGGAAAACCGATTCAGGGTCATTATTTTACGCCGAGAACAAGGATTCCATCACTGGAAAAGCTATTGCTCAGGCGGTTGATGCCATCATCAAATTTATTGAAAACAAATCCAATTAGGGGGAGTAATGAAATTCCTTTGCATACCTTGCGATGAACAGATGGAAACTCAAACGGATGGAATCATGCCGGAGGAGAATAAAAATCTGGCTATGAAATTCAAGTGTAAGAAATGCGGTCACATGATCGCCATGCTGACCAATCAATTTGAAACCGAGTTTGTCAGTAAACTCGGAGTCGAGGTTGGTGGAGCATCCAGCGTTGGGTCTGGGCCTTTCAGCATGGTCGGGTCGCAATTATCCCAGGCCAAAAAGGAACTGGACAAAGGGAAACCGGAAGACAACCTCGTCTGGACGGAAGAAGCTCAGGTACGGATCAAAAAGGTTCCATTTTTCGTGCGCAATATGGCTAAGAAAACGGTCATTAACTTTGCTCTCGAAAAAGGCGTGACTTTGATCGACGCCAAGCTGATGGATGAAGTCCGCGAAAAAGTTGGCATGTAGGAGAAGTACGATCGAAAAAATAATGGAGGGAAATGTTGAGCGTAATTATAAGGAAAAATTTGGACTCGCATTAGCGATACTCATCGTACTGTTCATCGTCGTCGGGCTTTTTCTCCCCACTCAGTATACCGTCACCCGTACTCAGGTGATCCAGGCCAAACCAGCGGCTATTCATGTTCATGTGAACGATCTCACCAAATGGGATGCCTGGGCTCCCTGGAAAGATGAAGACCCCAGTGTGATCATCACCCTTGGGGGAAAAAAGTCTGGAGTGGGCGCCAGTCAATCCTGGACGGGTAAAGACGGCAACGGGACATTGACTTTTACCAAGTCATCGAAAAAAGAGGGCATCGACTATGACCTTGCCTTCAATGACGGCATGTACAAATGCACCGCCTTCATTCATTATCTTGATTTGGGAGTAAACACTCAGGTCACCTGGACAATGGCGGGAGACATGGACATACCCGTGGTCGGCGGCTATTTTGCCATGACCATGGATTCTATGGCAGGCCCTATGTTTCAACGAGGGTTGGCAAAGCTGAAAAAAGTGGTGGAAAGCAAAACAACCTCCCCAAAAAAACCGCGCAAGGGTCGTTGAGGGTTGACGACTTTCACCCATTCTTCCCCTGAAAACCTAGTTTAATGTAAAATTGACCTTGGTTTCGGCTCCTTCGGACACGAGGGTTTCCTGGGTATATTCTCCCGCGTATGGATGCCATGCCGTCACTTTATACTTGCCTGCCGGGACTTTATCCAATCTGTACGACCCGTTATCATCCGTCACTGAAAAATAGGGGTTCCAAACAATTCTTGCTTCAGCTTCCATAAAATTATGCTGACCACACTGCAAAAAGAAATGCCTGTCTTTCCTCTTTAACCGTTTTAAAGATTTTGTCGCGTCTGCGATTGTAACTTCTGAGGACAACGGTTTATTGAACAAGACTTTTCGACTTGCGCCTGCCACCAGATATCCAATCGGGTTGTGTAGAACGCCCCCATCATGGGTGGTCACGGTCAGGTTACCCATTTTTTTCCCTTTACCGGTTTTCCTTACGACGGTCATTTTTGGGAAAATATCACAATTTTTAAAATGAAAATCCGTAAAGCCGGATTTGTCTCCCTCCGTGGTGCCACCACCCGTCTTCTCCCACGCTTTGCCTTTTTCAATATTTTCAATGAACACCACTGCATTCTTCAGCAATTCGTTCGATTTGATAATTTTACGATCAAACCGCACTCCGTCTTTGGCGTCTGGATGCCTGGAACAGGTTTCGCCATTTTTTTCTTTCATCAAATCTATGCGAACATCCTTTACAGGCCCGGTGTAATGAATCACTCCGGAAATTGAACCACCATTTACGACCTCGCCTTCGACGTAGGTGGACTTCCCTGCAAAAGCAGACCGCTGAGTCAGCCCAGAGAACACCACTGACAAGGCTACTAGGGTAAAACCCATTCTAACAATCCATTTTCTGTGCATAAAATACTTCAATCAAGGTTGCGTTATTTGAGGGCGGGTATGTGGTATTTTACCTTTGCCTTCATGCCCGGCACGGGTATAAGCATTTTCAGCCTTTTATTGTCTCCATGATCCCGCACGCAATTGGACAGTCATCCAAAAGCCTGGAGCCGTTTTCCTCCGCTGGTCCAACCCATCCACGAAGATTTTGATGCAGGTTTGCGTAGAGGAATTCGATTTATGAATTCATCATAATCGATTTCGTCATCCGGCACTTCAGAATAAACCGGTAGGGCTTCTTCCTGGATAGGAAGAGCGGTTTGGACTTGGTCTGTGCTTCCGGCCAGCAGAAAAGTCAGCAGAAGAAACGCCAGCGTTGCCGTAGCGAATTTGAGGCGAATATCAAAAATCACAGGATATTGTTTTACGAAGGAGCCGTGGGTCAGCTCAATCAACCTGCCAGTTTTTTTGAGGTTTTGCCGCCCTTCTTCCCTTCCAGTTTTGCCAACCGATCCTCAAGGTTGCGGATTTTTTCTTTCTGCAGTTCAATGATTTGGTTTTTATCTTGAATCATTTCATACCCCCATTGACGTATTGAACTATTATCCTTTTCTCTGCGCCGACTATCAACAGGCATTTGTCTGATTTTAGGGTTCTCACTGCCATCCCATCCAGTCTCAGAGTTTTCCCCCGATGCCAGCCAGGTTTCTGTGGTTTCCAATGCCCGGGCCAGTTTGATAAGCGATTTTACACTGGGGTAGTTTTTACTTTTTTCCCAATCACTTATATCGGGTGGATGACACCCCATTCTCTTGGCCAATTCCTTGCCCTTGAGACCCAACATCTTGCGACGAAATACAATTCTAGATCCAATAGTTTCCATATGCGGATATCTTGACAATATCATTTAAATAAATAATTATCTATAATGCTAATTTTTTATATCAAACTTCGAAAATATAAATGTTTTATGAGGTCAAAACCATAAATATCCAAGCATTTTGCCCGCATTCTATCTTTTATTATTATTTTGACTAATTTTTTTGTTTTCCTGTATATTATTCCGACAACCGATATTAATTATTATTTCGGATGAATCAAACCAATCCATTAATAATATTAAAGGGGATCACTCATGGCTTTGAGCGTGGAAAATGAGAATCAGGGAGGATTGAGGAGCTTGATCGGCAAACGGGTCACACTTTTTTGCGTCAATTATATCTATACCGGAAAACTGATGGAGGTGAGCGATTCCGATGTCGTTCTAACTGACCCCGCCATTGTTTATGAAACAGGTCCCCTGAAAACTAAAAAATGGAAGGACGCACAACATTTCCCCAATGACTGGCATGTCCACAGGT
The DNA here is from genome assembly GCA_964412825.1 of uncultured Nitrospinaceae bacterium. Taxonomy (GTDB): domain Bacteria; phylum Nitrospinota; class Nitrospinia; order Nitrospinales; family VA-1; genus JADFGI01. The sequence goes on from CAYPQH010000101.1 coordinate 3,535, forward strand.
GTTCTATCGAATCGTTTGGAGAATTGAAATGAACCAGCGCAATCGGTTTCGACTGAGGATTTTAGTGATGTCGGCTTCCGGGAGAAAATCCTGGGCAAACTCATGGTCGGGACCTTTCACCATCAGGTATTCGCGTTTCTCCTGGTCTGGCAGGATGTCGCGTTCCGCATCCTTGACGGGTTAATCCTTAATCACCCCATAATATTACGTCAATTTTTCAGACAGGAGTCACACTGGCAAAGTTTTCTCAGCAATTCATGCGGATACAAACCCGTATCATGCCCATCGTTCCAGAAAAACTGAACGGCGTATAACCCCACCGACTTGATGTCTTTTGGACGAATAGAATCCGGGATCATACCGGGTTTAATTTTCTTCTCTCCGCTCCACTCATCAATGCAGTTGGCACAGGGACAGCTTTCCCGTAATTTCTTGACGGCATAGGTAGACTCATGCCCATCGGTCCAGGTGATGCCCAACGTGGTGGCGTCGATCTGGTGTAATTTTTTTGGCGATGGATGGTTGGAATCCACCTTGGTGTCCGGGTCCATGCTCACTCCTTCCAAGCCAGATCAAATGTTGCTTCCGCTTTATCCTCTTTCGCCTGTAAAATGCTCAACTGCGCGGCAACTTTTCCTGCAAGGTGGGTGTAGGCAACACTCGCCGGAGACTGGGGATCACTCAACAGAATCGGAACCCCGGAATCCCCTCCCGTGACCACTTCGCTGATGATGGGAATCTCGCCAATAAAAGGAATATTAAATGTTTCCGCCAGAGTTTTACCGCCTCCACTTTTGAAAATATGATGTTTCTTGTCACAGCCGTCGCAAATAAAATAACTCATGTTTTCTACAATGCCCAATAGCGGAACCTTCACCTGCTGAAACATTTTAACGCCTTTATCAGCGTCTATCATGCTGACCTCCTGAGGCGTGGTCACCACCACCGCACCGGAAATCGGCGCTTTCTGGGTCAGTGTGAGTTGCACGTCACCTGTTCCCGGAGGCAGGTCGATGATGAGGTAGTCCAGTTCGCCCCATTCCACATTCTGCAAAAATTGCTGAATAATACCCCCCAGCATGGGGCCACGCAACATCAACGGTTGCCCCTGCTTGGTCAGAAAAGCCGCCGACACAACTTTCAGTCCATATTTTTCATGTGGGAAAAACTTGTTTTCTTCCCCCACTCTGGGAGACGAAATAGGAATTCCCAACATCTGCGGAATACTGGGTCCATAAATATCTGCGTCCATCAGCCCGACTTTAGCGCCGGACAACTGCAAAGCAATCGCCAGGTTGGTAGCGACTGTGGACTTACCAACGCCGCCTTTGCCACTGGCCACGGCGATTATATTTTTGACTCCGGTCAAAATTGGCTGGCTGTGCTCCGATGACCGGACCACCGCTGTCATATTGACTAATACACTGGTAACGCCCTCAATGGCCTTGGTTTTAGTTTCGCACTCGGTTTTCAACTGTTCTTTCACCGGACAGGCCGGGGTCGTGAGTTCTACTTCGTAGCTGACATTGCCATTTTCAACCTTCATGTTTTTCACAAAACCCAGGCTCACAATATTTTTATGAAGATCCGGGTCTTCAACGGTCTTCAATGCCTCGATGACTTTTTCCTGCAAAGCTTGATCTGACATAAAAAAACTCCTAATAAAATTAACCAGCGGTTCACTGGGTCAGTTGACTTAAAATAGCATCCGGCAAAACCTGACAGTCCGTTAAACCACCTGGCACTGCCTTTTCCCATAGGATGGTCAAACCCCAAAAAAGGTTTAAACTACAAGGGGAATTTAATTTCCCCCTCCCACTTAAAAGAGTACTGCAAAAAACTATAAATAAAAAATAAGGTTCCTTGCTTCTTCAACCGAAATGAAAAATGAGATGGGCAGGATCACGGTGAAAAAAAGAAAACTTGATTTATATGACTGATTCTCTGTATAAAACTGAATAACATGTTTGTCAAGTTCTCGCGCTCAAAACCCAAGATTAAGTGCCTTGCCCTTTTCCATTAGATATTACACCCTAGATTACTTGGATAAATCTTCCCATTTTTTCGCTAATCAAAGCGGGTCTTTTTTTAGAAAATTTTCACAAATTTGAACTTATAACGCCCAAATACAACCCATGGCGAAAGTAAAAACTTCCGATATTCAAGTGGAACTGGAAAACCGGTTTCTCACATACGCTCTGTCCACCATCGTTTCGCGTTCACTCCCCGATGTTCGCGATGGTTTAAAACCCATTCACCGCCGAATCTTATACGCCATGAGCAACATGGGGTTGACTGCTGCCGTTAAATTTGTAAAGTCGGCAAGAATTATCGGAGAAGTGCTGGGTAAATACCATCCGCATGGTGACGCGTCCACCTATGAGTCGATGGTCCGAATGGCTCAGGATTTTTCCCTGCGCTACCCATTGGTGGAAGGTAAGGGAAATTTTGGTTCTCTGGACGGCGACCCCCCTGCGGCCTACCGTTATACAGAAGGCAGACTACAAACAATTTCCGCCTTTATGTTGCAGGATATCAAAAAAGACACCGTTGATTTTCAGCGCAATTATGACAACACTTTAAACGAACCTCTGGTTCTTCCATCGCGGATTCCCAACCTGCTGGTCAATGGAGCCTCTGGAATTGCGGTGGGCATGGCCTGCTCCTTTCCCAGTCATAATCTCAAAGAAGTCGTCAGCGCCCTCATTGTTCTCGTAGACAAGCCCGATTCCAACGTCGCCCAATTGATGAAACACATTAAAGGGCCGGACTTTCCCACGGGCGCGATCATCCTGAATTCAAAAAGCGAAATTCGTAAATTTTACGAAGAGGGTTCAGGCGCTGTAAAAATGCGCGGCGAATGGAGGACAGAAGACCTTGCCAGAGGAAAGAAAAGTATCATCATCACCGCCATTCCCTATGGGGTGAATAAATCCAAGCTGATCGAAAAGATCGCCGAAATTATCATAGCCAAAAAACTTCCTCTGCTGATAGACATCCGCGATGAAAGCGATGAAAATATCCGCGTCGTGCTGGAAACCAAGGCTGGGGCCGATCTCGACAAGATCATGAGTTATGTGTTCAAGCACAGCGATCTGGAATCGAATTTTCAGGTCAATTTCACCTGCCTGAAACCCAACGGAGAACCAGAGCGTTTGTCTCTTGTCCAAATTTGCCAATATTTTCTGGATTTTCGCAAACAGGTGGTCACCAGAAGATTGACGTATGAGCTCACGCTGATCAAAAAACGCCTCCATATCCTCGAAGCGTTTGCCATTATTTTCAATAATCTGGACAAAGCCCTGAAATTGATCCGGTCGTCAAAATCGCGACAGGAAGCACACGAAAAACTTGCAAATGCCTTTAATCTCGACGACGAACAGACCAGCGCCATTCTAGAAATACCGCTTTATCGCCTGGTTTCGATGGAAATCGATAAAATTCTCGCTGAGATTGCCGAACTCTTAAAAGAGAAAAAAAGGATCGAAGCGATTCTGCGTTCGGCTATAAAAATATGGGCCGTGGTCAAAGAGGAATTGCAGGAGATCAGCGAAAAGTTTGGCGACAAACGCAAGTCCACCATCAAGCAGATTGAAAGCGTCGAGTACAACGCCGAAGATTTTATTCAACACGAAGACGTTTCTCTGGTCATCAGCAAAAACGGATGGTTGCGAAAATTAAAAACTCTTAGCGACCCAGCAACATTAAAGTTCAAGGAAAATGACGAACTTCATTCCATAGTGAAGGCCAATACCAAAGATTTCGTCGCGTTTTTCACATCAGCGGGAACGTCCTACATTCAAAAAATCTACAATCTACCGCATACCCGCAGTGGTTTTGGCGAGCCGATTCAGAATCTTTTCAAGTTTTCCGATGGGGAACAGGTTCTAAAGATGATTTCCCTGAATCACGAAGTATTGCTGGCCGAGGCCAAGCCGGTGCATAGGAAAAAGTCCTCCCGAAAAGTTTTGCCCACGAACCAGGCCACGCTGGATTTTGCTGACGGAAAAGCTCAGGAAAAATCCCCACTTGGCAATCTCGAGTTCATGGTCATGAGTGAAATGGGTTATGGCTTTCGCTTTCTGGCTTCCAACCTGACGGAAACCACAAAATCCGGCAGAAAAATAATGTCCCTGAAAAAGGACGACCGGATGCTCGCTATTTCTCTGGCTCGAGCCGACTTTGTGTTCATGGCCACGCTCGACGGCAAAGGCCTGGTCATCGCAACCGATCAGATCTCCCAACTCAGCGGTTCGGGTATGGGCGTCAAGTTAATGAATGTCACCAACAGCAAGCTGGTGGGATTCAAATTCGTCGACAAAAAGGAAAAAATTGTCCTTGTCTTGGAGGGCGGCAAAGACAAAGAGATAACCGTTAAAAGCGTTCCCGTTTATAACCGGGGCAGTCAGGGCGTGAACCTTTCCAAACGCAAAAAAATAATCAACATTCTTTGACCACCAGATAACTATGGCAACCTACAGCGCAGACGACATTCAAGTTCTTGAAGGCCTTGAGCCGGTTCGGAAACGGCCCGGAATGTATATAGGGTCAACTTCTTCCACCGGACTGCACCATCTGCTGTGGGAAATTCTGGACAACTCGGTGGATGAAGCGCTGAACGGGCATTGTGACGTCATTGAAATTTTTCTCGATAAAGATCATGGCGTCACCATCCAGGATAACGGACGCGGCATCCCGGTAGACAAGTTTCGCAAAACCAAGCTGAGCGCCATGGAAATCCTTTTCACCACCCTGCACTCAGGGGGCAAATTCAGCCAGGACAATTACAAAGTCTCAGGGGGTCTGCACGGTGTGGGCATGGCTGTGGTCTGCGCGCTTTCTGAAAATCTAATCGCGTCATCGCGCCGTGACGGGTTCGAATGGACCCAAACTTATTCCTGCGGAAAACCCACGTCCAAATTAATAAAGGGCAAAGCGGTCCGCAATTATGGAACCACGATTTATTTCAAACCCGACAAAAAAATATTCCCTAAAACTGATTTCAACATCAAATTGATTTTGGAACAGGCTGAGTCTAAAGCCTTTTTAAATAAAGGTCTTAAAATAGTTGTCCATGACAATGGTAAAAAACATACTTTCCAGTATCCTGAAGGCATCAAGGACTATATACGGAAAATTGTGGGTGATCTTCCGGCTATCTCAGCGGAGCCATTTTATATCGAAAAGGATGATTCGAACCTGCGTGTCGAAACCTCGTTTTTGTGGACCTC
>CAYPQH010000102.1:0-8674 GCA_964412825.1 uncultured Nitrospinaceae bacterium
CGCCTGCAAATTCTCCCCTTGACCGCTTTATGCATCGAGTGCCAGGAGTCTTCCGAACATCGCTGACGATTTTTGCCTGCATTATTTCCCGTGGCATTTTTTAAATTTTTTCCCGCTTCCGCAGTGACAAGGGTCGTTTCTGCCCACCTTTTTTTCATCTCTACGAACCGGCTCCAGCTTTTCTTCCTCTTCGCTGGACCCACGGTGTTCCACCGTTTTCTGCGGCCGATTGAGATTTTCATCAGGAGCTGGTAACTCACTCTCTTGTTGAATACGAATTTTATACAGATATTCCGTCACCTCTTTCTGGATCCCATCCATCATGAACTGGAACATCTCAAAGCCTTCTTTTTTATATTCCGTCAGAGGGTTCTTTTGCGCGTATCCCCGCAACCCAATACCTTCCTTCATGTGGTCCATACCAAGCAGGTGATCTTTCCAGAGGTTATCCACAATTTGTAACATGATGGATTTTTCAAGATTCCGGATAGCGCTCGTATCCAAACCTTCTATTTTGTCGTTATAGGTTTGGGTCACGGCCGCCATGATGGTTTCGTGCAGTTTCTCACGATCACAGTTTTCCAATGGAAGGCGCGTCTTGCCTTCGATTTCCAACTCCTCATCGTTTATTTTTTCGATCCGGACGCCAAACTGCCGTTCCAAATATTCACTGAGAGCCGGAATATCCCATTCTTCAGGATAAACTTTATCAGGGGCAATGGTTTGGAGAATGCCATCGGTCACTTCATCCGCCATATCGAAAAGAATTTCTTTTTGATTTTCTCCGGAAATGATATCCCTTCTTAAAGCGTAAAAAACTTCCCGTTGTCGGTTCATCACATCGTCGTATTCCAGAAGATGCTTACGAATATCGAAATTATGGGCTTCCACTTTCCGCTGGGCGTTGGCCACAGCTTTACTGACCATGCTGTGCTCGATGGGCTGTCCATCTTCCATGCCCAATCGGGCCATCAGACCAGACACCTTGTCTGAGCCAAAAATCCGGAGCAGATCGTCTTCCAATGACAGAAAAAAACGGGAAGAACCTTTATCCCCCTGCCTTCCCGACCGCCCTCTCAACTGGTTGTCGATTCTGCGACTTTCATGACGCTCTGTGCCTAAAATATGCAGACCGCCGAGTTCGGGAACCCCCTCCCCCAACACAATATCCGTTCCCCGTCCCGCCATGTTGGTGGCAATGGTCACCGCCCCGTTTTGACCGGCCTGGGAAATGATTTCCGCTTCCTGTTCGTGATGTTTGGCATTCAAAACATTGTGCTTGATGCCATATTTTTTCAATATCCGGCTCAGTTTCTCCGACCTTTCAATCGAAATGGTGCCCACCAGAACCGGACGTCCCTCCTCGTTCAATAATCGGATTTCATCAATAACGGCCTCAAACTTTTCCTTTTCCGTTCGGTAAATGACATCGGTATAATCGTCTCTTACCATCGGCTTGTTGGTGGGAACCACAACAACTTCCAGTTTGTAGATCGAACTGAACTCCGCCGCCTCCGTATCCGCCGTTCCGGTCATGCCTCCCAGTTTTTCATACATGCGGAAATAATTCTGAAAAGTGATGCTGGCCAGGGTCTGGTTTTCATTTTCTATTTTCACCCCTTCCTTGGCTTCGAGCGCTTGATGCAGTCCATCACTGTATCGTCGGCCCGTCATCATCCTCCCTGTGAACTCATCGATGATGACCACCTGCCCATCCTTAACAACATAATCCACCTCGTTCTTGAAAACGGTGTGGGCTTTCAAAGCTTGCTGGGCACAGTGGAGAATTTCGATATTTCCAGGATCGTAAAGGTTTTCCACTTTCAACAATTCTTCCAGACGAACGATCCCTTCTTCAGTCAAGGTAGAAGAGCGGCTCTTTTCATCCACTTGATAATGGTTTTCCTTTAACTTTGGAATGAGACTGTTCACTTCATAATATTTGTCGGTGGACTCTTCCGCCTGCCCAGAAATGATCAACGGCGTTCGGGATTCATCAATTAATATGCTGTCCACCTCATCGACAATGGCAAAATGAAGAGGCCGTTGCACAAACTGCTCCTCGGCAAATTTCATATTGTCCCGAAGGTAATCAAACCCGAATTCATTATTGGTTCCGTAAGTCACATCCGCCATATAGGCTTGCTTGCGTTCTTCTTCAGGAATGTCGTGGTAAATCGTTCCCACGGTGAGCCCCAGAAACTTATAAATCTCTCCCATCCATTCGCAGTCGCGCTTGGCCAGATAATCGTTCACGGTGACGACATGAACCCCTTTGCCCGTCATGGCATTTAAATAAACAGGAAGGGTCGCGGCGAGGGTCTTGCCTTCTCCGGTTTTCATCTCTGCAATTTTTCCTTCGTGAAGGACAATCCCTCCCACCATCTGCGAATCAAAATGTCGCATTCCCAGCGTTCGTTGACTGCCTTCACGGACCACTGCAAACGCTTCGGGAAGGATATCGTCAAGGGATTCCCCTTCCTGGCATCTTTTTTTAAACTCGCCAGATTTTTCCTTGAGCTGGTCATCGGTCAGTTCCTGGACTTTACTTTCCCATTCGTTGACACGATTTACCTGGGCCTGAATCCGTTTCAGTTCCCGGTCATTTTTAGTCCCAACCAATTTTTGCAATAGATTTAAAACCATAAGCTCAACTTAATTCCTAAAAGCCGGTTATTATCAATCGGATGAATTTGACAAAGGATCGCAGTCATCACCCTGAATTCAGTAATTTTTATTGATGATAGATAAATCAGAAGTAAGGCAGGTTCAGGCAAGACGAAGGCCATACTGGGGACAGGATACCACGAAAAACCCTTCGCATCCAAATTTATGGGAAGGCGTTCTTAAGTAAACAGGGTTGGACTCAACAATATTGAGAAACCCGGTCAGTCTTCTAAAATGTAATTTCTTGGATTGACTGGCACACCACTCAATCGAACTTCATAGTGCAGATGAGGACCGGTACTGCGGCCCGTACTACCGACCAACGCAATCTTGTCGCCTCGTTTGATCCGGTCCCCCACCTTCACCAGATTCTTGGAGTTATGACCGTAACGAGTTGTAATGCCATATCCGTGATCGATTTCCAGCATTTTTCCATAACCCGACTCTCTACCGGAAACTCTCACCACACCATCTGCGGTCGCTCGAATGGTGGAACCCAGCCGGGCGCCAATGTCCCATCCTTTATGTTTTTCCTTACGACCAGTGAAGGGGGATTTCCGCAATCCAAAACTGGAAGTTACCCAACCGCGAGTCGGCCAGATAGATGGGGTCGAAGACAAAAATGATTTTTGGTTCTTAAAAAATTCATCCAACTGTTGAAGACTGACGGCTTGCGTTTTGGCCTGCTGGTCCAACTCTTCCAAGTTACCCGTCAAACGCTCCACCATGGAAATTGTTTCGCGCTCCAGCGAGGTTGAAAAACTTTGGGCGCTCAGTCCGTAGGGACCACCCACACCCCAGTCTTTTTCGACCGGAGCGGGTGAATCACCCAGATCCGTTATCACTCTTAATTTATTTGCAAACCGCTCCAGACGGGACATCTCAGTAGAAAATTCCTTGACCTGCTGGCCCAGTTTATCCACCTGGATTTTATGAATTTTGGATTCACGTTTCAGTTCAGCAGTTTCAACCTGATCGGCTGTCATCTGAATATATTTTTTAACAAAATATACGGAAGATCCGACAACCGAAACAAATAACACGGCAGAAATAGTCACAACTGCCTTAACCATATTTTTCGGAACTCGAATTTTTTTAGGAGCCCCTGTATCGCCTGGAAAAAGCATCAGGGTAATGTCGTTTTTTTTCACCTTCTTCTCCTCATTTCTTCCTCAAAAACTGCATGTTTTCAATCCTAGCTGTGAACCCTTTTGTTGTCAATCCTTAATTATTTTTGCACTTACAGATAAAAGTTCATTAATTTGTATAAATTTTATCAAATCACCCGATCATTTTAATAAAATATTTTGATTTCACAATTGCCTTTTGGCTTTGCTCGGACAAGAGTAACTCTCTATTTTTTAATCTTTTCGCGTGCCTGAAGGTGATTGGGGTTGATAGACAAAACTTCATTAAAATATTTTTGGGCCATTTTTTCATCCCCGCTTTCCTCATGCAACACAGCGAGTCCAAAAAATATGGGAACTAAACCACTCCGATACCCCGTTTCCTCAAATATTACAACGATTTCCTGGAACTTCTGGATCGCTTTTCCCAGATTCCCCCGGGAATAGTGCTTGAACGATTCCTGACGCAGGATTTTGGCAATGTGACGGCCATACCCCTGAGCCACGAGTCGGGGGCCATCCCTCACATATCGTCTGTAATCTGCAATAAACAGGCCAGCTGAGCCCATATCGCGGTAAATCATCTTCAAGTTATTATAATACATGGGGTTAGCGGAATCCAGCTGAATGGCCTCCTTGACCTTATCCACCGCGTAAGTGTATGATTTTGTGCGCGATAGCGACGCTCCCCAGTTATTCCACGCCAGGGCATTTCCCGCCTCTAAACGCACCGCTTCTTTAAACCGCGCCTGCGCCCTGACATCATCGTCTTTTAAATAATAAATATAGCCCAACCCATATTCGCCTGCCGAGGATCCAGGATGAGTGGATAGATAGTCTTCGATAAAACCCTCGGCTTCATTGAGCCGCCCTCCACCTTCATACGCTTTGACAATTCCCCGAAAAAGGGCGCTGTCTTCCCTTTTTTCTATCAGCAGAGATTTATAAGCCGCTAAAGCTTTGTCATATTGTTTTCGGGCAAGTAAAAAATCGGCTTTTTGCCTGACAGAAAGATGGAGTGCGCTGGGATGGGCAAGATTTTCGCCAGCTCCTGCAAATGGGATAGCGAAAATAAAGAGAAGGCTGAGGGCACAAATGGCTTCAACGACAACGCCATTTATATGGGCCAGCCGGTTCAGACGGTCAAAATGGCGTTTCTTCATCGGATTCGAAAGAAGAATCGCCCTCCTTGCCGGAGAAATTGTAAAAGCGGGTGTATTGTTTCTCAAAGTGTAGTTTGACCTCACCAATGGGTCCGTTTCGTTGTTTGCGAATCAGGATGTCCGCCGTTCCCAAATCATCCCCTTCCGGGTTGTACACTTCGTCCCGGTAAATAAAGGCCACCACATCCGCGTCTTGCTCGATCGCCCCAGATTCGCGTAAATCCGAAAGCATGGGCCGCTTGTCCGGTCGGCTTTCCACCGCACGGCTCAACTGGGAAAGAGCCACAATGGGGATATTCATTTCCTTGGCCAGGGCTTTCAACCCTCGAGAAATTTCGGAAACTTCGAGTTGCCGGCTTTCGGTAGAGGACCGGCCCTGCATCAATTGCAGGTAGTCAATGATCACGAGGCCAAGATTATGCTCCGCCGCCAGTCGGCGCGTTCGAGCCCGAATATCCAGCGACGATAACGCGGGACTGTCGTCGATGAACAATTTGGCTTCGGACAATCGCCCTGCGGCTTTAGTCAATTTGGGCCAATCGGATTTTGCGAGATATCCAGTGCGAACTTTTTGAGAATCCACCCGCGACTCAGCGCACAGCATACGCAGACCCAACTGTTCCTTGGACATTTCCATGCTGAAAATGGCCGTACAGATATTTGAGTGAACGGAAGCATGACGCGCAATGTCCAGGGCAAAACTTGTTTTCCCCATACTCGGGCGGGCCGCGATGATGATCAGATCGGAAGGCTGAAACCCGGAAGTCAAACGATCCAGGTCTTCAAATCCAGTGGGAACACCGGTCACCATACCGGGTTGAGACATTAAACTTTCTATCTCACCTAAATTGGCCCGGATGATTCCGTTTAAATCAAAAAAGTTTTTCTTGGATTTTCTCTCTGAAATTTGAAATATCGCCTGTTCCGCCCGGTCCAGGATGGTTTCGACATCTTCAGAGTCCCCGTAACTGGTGGTGACGATGTCAGTGGCGGTTTCGATCAGGTCGCGGAGAACCTTTTTTTCGCGGACGATTTTGGCGTGATGAAATACTGCGGCGGCGGTGGGAACATAACTTTCTAGAAAGTCCAGGTAATCCATTCCGCCGACTGCTTCGTATTCACTTTTTTTACGAAGTTTTTCGGCTATCGTGAGGACGTCGATGGATTCATTCGCCTCGAACAACTCGCGGATGACAAGGAAGGTTTTCTGGTTGTTGGATTTATAGAAATCCTCCGCAGTCAAAACTTCCATCGCTTTGGCAACGGCTTCAATGGACTTTACACAGGCCCCCAAAACGCTTTGCTCCGCCTCCAGATTATAAGGGGGGAGCTTGTTCAGTGAAATATCTGTGACGGCGTGCGCCATGACCTGATGATCCAATTTTGGTGAGGATTATTTATTTCTCAACTTACTATAAATTGAATAAATTGAAAGCAATATTAATCCGGATCATTCAGTTTCTTCCTGAGCTGTTTCCTGTTCAGCGTTTTCTGTGGGCTCCGCATTTTCTGGCGTTTCAGTTTCAGCAGTGGCTTCCGCTTCTTTTGCAGGAACTTTATCGGGAACGACAGAAACATTTATTTTCCCAATCACCTCGGTGTGAAGCTTGATCGGAACCTGAAAATCCCCAAGAGATTTAATGGGCTCCGCCGGTTGTATTTTCCGTTTATCGACTTCTATCCCGTTCGCACGCAGAACTTCCATTATTTCCTGAGTGGTGACGGAACCAAACAGCTTGCCCTGCTCGCCCACTTTCTTTTTAATGGTGCAATTCACCTTGGCAATTCTTTCCGCAAGTTCATTGGCAGAGTTGATGATCTTTTTTACTTTTCCCTGCACAATCTTCTTCTGGTGGTTGAACTGTTTAACGTTTTTCGGCGTGGCCAGAATGGCTTTCCCCTGAGGAATGAGATAGTTTCTCCCATATCCATCCCTGACTTTAACTTCATCCCCACAAAACCCAAGTCCATCGACATCTGCTTTTAATAGTAAGTTCATCCTGCCTTTTCACTCCTTAAATATGGAACACAAAATATTATTCGGAAATTTCCGTATCTATTTTTCGTATTTTTCTAAAATCCACCCAAATATCAAACAAACCCAAGCCAACCACAAAACCCATGAGGATGGGTTGAATCAAGATCAGAAAAAACACCAGCGCCCATATAACAAAATGGGCATTTTTACTTTTCAGAATGTGGACGGTGACCGCCAACCCCTGAAAAAAATAAACCAAAATAACCAAAGCGAACAGGTTAACGCCTAAAGTGCCGATGGAACTGCCTATAAAAAATAGCGACGCCGAGGCCCCTATCAGTATCCATACCAAAAAATCCGGCAACACCAATTCGGAAAACTTTTCCTGCCGAAACAAAGTCTGCCCGTAAAGTTTGACCCAGACAAAACGAACCAGAAAAAAATTGACCGCCGCCGTGACCAGCGAACCCACCATGATAAAGGCCGGATATGCGGAAGCAAACGTCCTGGCGGTTTCCTCAAAAACCTCCTGCATGGAATCGAGGTTGGTCTGTTTTTCCCCCATCGATTTCAGAGCTTCCATCGAAAGGTCAAACTGTTTCATGATTTGTTGCTGGAAAAATTCGACCAGCGAAGTTTCTCCGCCAAACAAAACAAACAGCAAAAATGTCGCCAATACCATGGAACCCAGAGCGCTGAGGAAGATGCATTTGTCCATCGTCAACTGCGCTTTCACGGTCTCCGCAAGAATAGTGGCCATGACCACGTATTCTGCCGCAAAAAGCAGGGCCTGCGCGGGACCGGCCAACAACATGATAACTATAAAAACCAGCCCCATTAAAATCAGGCCGACAACCTGCCCCCTTTGCAGATAAACAAAGATCAGGGGAGCGGGTGCAAAAACCCCCACCAACGCGCCCATCGGGGGAAAAAAAAGTACCGCGAAAACCGCCGCAGAAAGCAGGATGACGGGTAAAACAAATTTTCCCGGTTGAGGTTGGTCCGACAAGATCAGTTTTCTACGGCAAACGGCAATAAAGCGATGTTCCTCGCCCTTTTGACTGCCCGGGTCAATTTCCTCTGGTGTTTCGCGCAGTTCCCGGAAATGCGTGACGGAACGATCTTCCCTCTTTCCGAAATCAATGGCTTCAAACTTTTTATATCGACAAAGTCGATGTGATCCGCCTTATCTGCGCAAAACCGGCAAATCTTTTGTGAAAAAAACGAACGTTTTCGTGTGCTTGCTGTTCCCATTATTGATTCACTCTTTTAAAATTCGTAATTGATAATTTTTTTAATTGCGGTGCTTTGCAAGAATATTTTTTAAAAGGGAATATCATCCTTTTCGCCGGATGGAGGAGGTGGAGTTTCCCCACCACCGAAGCCTTTATTTTCCCCTGAACGGTTGCTAAGGAATTGAATGTTATTCGCCACCACTTCCAGCTTGTTACGTTTCTGCCCCGTATCGGATTCCCACGATTGATAGTTCAAACGGCCTTCCAGAAAAACCGGACTGCCTTTATGCAGGTATTCCGCACAATTTTCGGCCTGCTTCGCCCACACCGTGATGTCCACATAGCAGACTTCTTCTTTCCATTCATCGCCCGCTTTGTATTTCCGGTTCACCGCCAGACCAAAGCTGGCGACTGCCGCACCGCTGGCCGTGTAACGCAGTTCCGGGTCGCGGGTCAGATTGCCCATGAGTAATACTTTATTGAATGACGCCATGTAGGTCCCCG
>CAYPQH010000103.1:0-8382 GCA_964412825.1 uncultured Nitrospinaceae bacterium
CTTGGGGTCAAAATGGCCGGGCATGTTGTTTTTCATTTCAATCAGGGTTTCAAAAGCCGACCGGGGATCGTGGTAATTGCGCTCGCAAATCAGCGCGTTGAAGACGTCAGAAATGGCGCACACCTGGGCGGAAAATGAAATTTTATCCCCGGCAAGCCCAAAGGGATAACCCGACCCATCGTGTTTTTCGTGATGCTCCGCCGCCATCAGCAAAGTGTTCTGGTTATAACATTTCATGTCGTTCAATATTTTCTTGCCCGCGCTGGGGTGCTTTCTGATGTGTTGCCAATCCTCTGTCGAGAGGTTTTCTTTTTTACTCAGAATTTTCAGGGGGATGTTTTTTTTGCCAATATCGTAGAGCATTCCGCCCAGGCCCAGTTCCCGGATTTCGCTGGGTGGCAATTTTAATTGCAGGGCAAAAAACAGGATCAAAAGGCTGGAATTCGCGCAATGTGATGAGTGCGTATTTTCCCTGGAAACGGCATTGAAAACACTCCCCCCACTCAACTTCCCCTCGGACAGACACAAGTGCATGATTGTCACCACTTCTTTCAAACTCCGAAGGATTCTTGTGGACCCGATGCTGTCAAAATATTCTTGCAGAATTCGCTTGCCCACTTCAAAAGAGCCCGCCAATATTTTTTCAAAGGGGTCGCCCTTTTCCAGACTGTCGCGCAAATTAGCGATCAAAAAGTGATTGTAATAATGAATCAGGTCATTTTCATGGATGTATAACGATTGGCTTTCCCTGGAGGCCACCAGAGTGCAGATTTTTTCTCTGGTTTCCGGGTCATAAGATCCGAATTTTAGAAACAAGGGGGCCTCTCCACCATTTGTGGTTTTGTAAAAAAGTTCAAACCCAAGTTGTGGACCGTCTTGCCAAGCCTTGTCTAAAAAGTCGCGATTGATTTTGCGGTAATAGTCCGCAATCGAATTTTTCATGAATCTTTCAGGATGGAATTTGCATTGAAAATTGGGACATGAAATGATTTCCTGTTTTAATGAACAGGAAACGTAAATTAAATATACTGCCAGATTAAATATAAAACCCTTGAAAGTCAATGGTTTATGTGGTTTTTTCATGTTGTGTCGTTGGAATCTTTACTATCACGGCTCTCGCTTTCTTTAATGGATTCTGTTTTTTTTAATAAAAATAATATGCTTAAATAGCCTGGCCTCCAATGGGGGGCAATATCGGTTCGATAGACTAAAAAACCTCACACTAGGGGGATGCTGAAAGATGTTGAAACTGGTTCTGCTTCGTCACGGTCAAAGCCAATGGAATCTGGAAAATCGTTTCACCGGCTGGAAGGACGTGGACCTCACGCCCCAAGGGGAACAGGAGGCCGGGGAAGCCGCTAAACTGTTACTGGCAGGCGGGTTCACCTTTGATATTGCATTCACCTCTCTGCTCAAACGGGCGATTCGGACGCTTTGGATCGTTCTCGACAATATGGACATGATGTGGGTTCCCGTGGTCCGGTCCTGGCGGCTGAACGAACGCCATTACGGCGCGCTTCAGGGGCTCAATAAATCCGAGACGGTGGACAAACACGGGGCCGAGCAGGTTCTGGTATGGCGACGCAGTTACTCCATTCCCCCACCCGCCTTGGAAGAAGGCGACGAACGCCTGCCCGACAACGACCCCCGCTATGCCCAATTAGCCCAAACGGACCTTCCAAGGGCCGAAGCCCTGAGCAATACGGTGGAACGCTTTCTGCCTTATTGGTTCGAGGAGATTGTCCCGATGCTAAAGGAAAAAAAGAAAGTTTTGATCTGTGCCCACGGCAACAGCCTGCGCGCTTTGGTCAAACACCTGGACGGAATCAGTGAGGACGAAATCGTCAACCTGAACATTCCGACCGGAATTCCGCTGGTGTATGAACTCGATGACGATTTAAAACCGATCAAACATTATTATCTGGGCGACCCGGAAGCCGCCAAAAAAGCCGCAGAACTTGTGGCCCGGCAGGCCAAAGGCCCAGCCTAGGGCTGGAGCAGATATTGACGGACGATGGGTTTGTGATGGAATTATTAAATCCAATAGTTACTTGCTATTTATTTATGACAATTCCCATAGCCACCAAATGAAGTAGCATTCAATGCCAAAGAAAATCAGGCTCATAATAATGTCAAAAACCACGTACAAGCCCGAGTGTTCTTTATACTCGGCTTTTACTTTCTCTCTATATTTTTTTGATACCAGCAACCCCCAGATTCTATAGACGAAGGGTATTACGGCTAATATTTCCCCAATAATGTCAACTACAAATCCAAAAATCATATCAGCCATATTTTTTTCGCGGTGCCATATTGAAGATTATTTCTTGATCATTTCCTTGGCGAATTTCAAGGTCGCCGGCGTGATGGTTTCGCCGCCGGACATGCGGGCGATTTCTTCCACCCGTTCGTCATAACTCAATTGCACGATGGTCGAGTGCGTCCGGTTGTCTTTGACGGTTTTTTGCACGCGAAAATGCGCCTCGGCCAGGCCGGCGATTTGCGGGAGATGCGTGATGCAGAAGACCTGTTTGCCGACGGCGACTTTTGCGAGTTTCACACCGACTTTTTCCGCGACTTTGCCGCCTATGCCTGCGTCCACTTCGTCAAACACCATCACCGGGACGGGGTCCTCGGCGTGCAATATGGACTTCAACGCCAGCATGACACGCGACAACTCTCCGCCTGAGGCGATTTTTATCAGCGGGCGCAGTTCTTCGCCCGGATTGGGAGAAAAAAGAAACTCGATCGTGCCGATGCCGCCTGAATGCAGTTTGACAGTTGCGTCGCGAAACCGGACAAAGCCACCGGGGTCTTGGGGATAATCGAAGCGCACGCCAAACTGCACCTCATTCATGCCCAAATCGCGCAATTCTTTTTCGACGTCCTGTTTGAATTTTTTGGCGGTTTTTTCCCTCGCGACGGCCAATCGGGTGGCAAGCTCTTCCAGAGTTTTTTCCTTCGTTTTGATGGCTTTTTCCAGGTCATCCATTTTTTCCTGATTGGCTCCCAGCGAATCGAGTTCCTGGGCGATCTTTTCTTGCTGGGCCAGAATCGCGGGGATGTCCATTTGGTATTTGCGCTTGAGCCCGTTGATTTCCGCCAACCGGTCTTCGATCGCCTCCAGACGTGGCGGATTGAATTCGATTCCACGCAGATGGGCTGTGAGCTCCGCCACCATTTCTTCCAGTTCGCAATAGGCGGTTTGCGCCCGGCTCGCCTGGCTCTTAAGCGCCGGGTCCATTTCCAGCAGAGACTCGATGTCGCGTTGCGCCCGGCCCAATTGTTCGAGGGCGGAGCCTTCGGTCTCGGACAACTGGCTCAAAGTTGCTTCCAGAGTCTGTTGAATTTTTTCCGCGTGCTGTAAAATATTTCTTTCGGTTTTCAGTTCCCTTTCTTCCAAAGGAGAAAGACCGGCCTGTTCGATTTCAGTGAGCTGGAATTTCAGCAGTTCCTGTCGTTCCTTGCGGTTTTTTTCTTTCAAGCGCATGGCTTCCATATCTCGTTTACGGGTCTGGTAATCGGCAAACTCCCGGACGAATTTCTGGCAGGAGGTTTTATGTTTCCCGAAAAGGTCGAGAAGTTCGACGTGAGTTTCCACGCGTAAGAGAGCCTGATGATCGTGTTGTCCGTGGATGTCGACCAGACGGTTGCCTATTTTGGCTAATGTTGCAACGGTGGCATTGCTGTCATTGAGAAAGCACCGGCTTTTCCCGTTATTCGACACATTGCGCTTGATGAGTAGCTCCCCGTCCTGGGTTTCGATGCCGTAAGAGCGGATGTCCTCCAAAAGGGCTAAGTCTTCAATTTGAAACAGGGCTTCGACGGTGGCTGTGGTTTCACCGGAGCGGATGTAGTCCGTGTCGGCTCGGCCTCCCAGAATGAGGTTGAGTGCGCTCATCAGAATGGATTTTCCGGCGCCGGTTTCGCCCGTCAGCACATTGAGTCCGGGAAGAAACTCCACGCGCAGATTTTTGATGATGGCGAAATTGCTAATTTTTATCTCATTGAGCATAGAAAGCCTGGGACTCAATCCACGGGTCGATTTTTTCCATCCGTGTTTGGACTTGCTTCTGAATTTGTTGCGCCTTTGGAGTGCCGTCTATTTTCTGGACGATCGTCAATAAATTCCCCAGAGTGATTTTGGCGGCTCGATAATTTTCCTGTTCATACAGAGCATCGGCGAGAAACAGATAATTGTCCGCAAACGTTGGCCCCAGCAAGACGGCCTGCTTAAGATGATTTACGGATTTATCGACACTGCCGCCAAGGAGACCGGGCAATTCCAGATACAGCTTTCCCAGAGCGCGATGCGGTCCGCCCTGACTCACTGAAGGGTCGAGTTTGACCGCTTTCTTGAAATCCTGTTTCAGGGGTTTGATGATCGACAAACTGCTCCAGACTCCCTGCATTTCTCCAAGTTTGCCCCGGCAAAGTCCGCGCAGGAAAAACCCCCAGGCGGACTTTATGTTGAGTTCAATCGCCTGGTCGGCTCGCTCAATGCAACGACTGTAATATTTTTTTCGGACCTTCTCGGGGGATCGGTCACCGAGCGAATAATAGGTTCGGGCCAGCCGCCAGGTCAAGGGTTCTGAAAGGCCCGATTGTTCCAGGGCTTTGAGGATCATCGCTTCCGTCTGTAGTAAACCTTTAGCGGTATTTTGAGCGGATTCATACTGCCGGTCAATGTCCTCAACGGAGACTGGGGGCATTCCCTTTGCCGAAAGGGTGAATATGAAAATCAAGATGAATAGCGGAACCCGAAACATGGCCTTATTTTATCCCTTCTCAAGAGAGGGTGTGGAGTGATAGTCTATTCTTGTCATTAGAAATTGCCAATTTTAAGAAACGGTCGGGTTTTGGCCCGCCGAATAAAAACCCATATTGAATAAATTATCATAAATATGAGCCGAAATATTAAAACGATTTTCCTGACCGCTATTTTAGCGTTGACCTTCATCATAGGTCCGGCCTTTGCGTCCAAACGTTCTCCGCAACAGAGTGTTGAGGAATTGCTGGCGACCATCCAGAAAATCAAGTCGGGAGACAAGCTGTCCGCCGAAGAGACCAAAGCCAATAGCCTTCTTTCCGAAAAAGCCCTGAGTTATTTGAACATTGCGGCGATCAGTCAAAAAACCCTGGGGAAATACTGGGCGAAAATAACCGCTGAAGATCAATCGCGTTTTTCCAAATTACTGGGCGAATTGTTTGTTCATGTTGCGTTCCCCAATTCAGGGAAATTTTTCACCGATCTGGATCTGGTTTTTGCAGAATCAGAAATTGAGAAAACCAAAGCATTTGTGCCGATGTCGGTGGCACACAAGAACGAGGGTGAAATCGAAATCGATTTTTACCTGCAACAGAACTCCGACGATTGGAAAGTGGTCGATGTGCACATGGACGGTGTCAGCATGCGCAATAATTTGCGCAGTCAATTTTATCGCATCATCGCCAAAGAAAATTTTGCCAAACTCGTCAGCCGAATGGAGAAAAAATTGAAAGCAGCCAAAGCATGAGCGAGAAAACTCATCCCGCGATTAAAAAAATTGGTGTTGTTAGTTTAGGCTGTCCTAAAAACACCGTCGACACCGAATATCTTTTGGGCGATCTGGTGAACACCGGCTATGAAATAACGGCCCATCAGGAAGAGGCGGACGTTCTGGTGGTGAACACCTGCGGTTTTATAGAATCGGCCAAAAAAGAATCGGTCGATGCGATTCTGGAAATGGCGCAGTTGAAAACCGACGGCAAGTGCCAGAAGTTGATCGTGACCGGATGTCTGTCGGAACGTTACAGCGAAGACCTGCTCAAAGAAATTCCCGAAATCGATCACATTTTCGGGGTCAACCAGTACCCGCGTTTGAAGGAAGTATTGCACTCGAGCGGTCCATTGTCTGATGGCGCTAAAGCGCGCAACCAGATGACCGGTCCGGCGGAATACTTCGAGCCTTATGCCGACCGGATACTGACCACGCCGTCTTATTCCGCCTATTTGAAAATCTCTGAAGGCTGTTCCAATAAATGCGCCTTCTGCATCATCCCCAAAATGCGCGGCAATATCCGCAGTCAACCACTTAAAAGCCTGGTCACCGAAGCGAAGCAATTGGCGAACCTTGGGGTTCGTGAGTTGAACCTGATTTCTCAGGACACCACGATGTACGGATTTGATCTTCGCATGAAAAACGGTTTGATCCGCTTGTTAAAGGCGCTGGTCGAAGTGGAAGGAATCGAATGGATTCGCCTGTTTTACTGTTACCCCACTTTTATCGACACCGAGTTGATCGAGTTCATCGCTAAGGAAAAAAAAGTAGTCCCTTATATCGACGTTCCCCTTCAGCACATCCACGACGAGATGCTGGCCAGGATGAAACGCCAGGAACGAGAAATTAAGGTGAGAGCCATGTTAGATGAAATTCGCGCCAAAATTCCCGGAGTGGCCTTAAGAACGACTTTCATCACCGGATTTCCTGGAGAAACCGAGGCGCACTTTCGTCACCTGCTGGATTTTGTTCAGGAAACGAAATTTGACCATGTGGGCGCATTCACCTATTCCCATGAAGAAGGCACCACGGCCTATGATTATGCCGATGACGTGCCGTCCAAGATCAAGCAGGAGCGAAAAGACGAGTTGATGAAAGTACAAAAAGAAATCAGCAGGCAAAAAAACCTGGCCAAAATCGGAGAAGTGCATCCGGTCTTAGTCGAGGGTGTGGACGGGGAAGAGAGTTATCTGGTGACGGGGCGATTGCCGACCCAGGCCCCGGAAATTGACGGGCAGGTGATTATCGAGGCCAGCGATGTGGAACCCGGAATGATCGTTCCCATGCGAATTCTTTCTGCCACCGATTACGACGTGGTGGCAACCCGTGTCGATTGATGATAAAACCCTTCCAAGAGTAGGACCCGCGTGACGCTGGACCCAATGTTAACGTGTATTGGGTTTATGGTTTTTAGGGGGCTCGGGAGCGTAGCGAACGGAGCCTTAAACTTCTCCTCCCCACGTGGTGGGGCATCTGATTAAATGACCCTCAAAAAAATAGGCATACTGACTGGAGGCGGAGACTGCACCGGAATGAACGCAGTGATCCGGGCGATCACCCGTGTGGCGGTGTTTCAGCATGGTTGCCGTGTCATCGGCATCGAGCAGGGTTTTGACGGACTGATATTCAACCGGCATCAGGAATTGACCACAGTCGGCACCCGCGAAATTCTTGCCCTGGGCGGGACCATTTTGGGGACCACCAATAAAGGCAATCCGTTTTCCTACCGGGAATTCGATGAAAACGGGGACATTAAGGAACGGGATTACTCCCGGCAGGCTCTGGACAATTACAACCGGCTTGAACTGGATTGCCTGTTTGTCGTTGGAGGCGATGGAACCCTGCAAATCGCCTATAAGTTATTTGAAATGGGAATTCCGGTCATTGGAATTCCCAAAACCATAGACAACGATCTGGAAGGCACGGACTACACCTTCGGATTTCAAACGGCGACCCAGGTGGCCTGCGATGCCCTGGACCGTCTGCACACCACAGGCCGCAGCCATCAGCGGGTCATGATTCTGGAAGTGATGGGTCGAGACGCCGGTTGGATCGCTCTGGAATCCGGGATTGCCGGTCGGGCGCACATCATTTTAATCCCCGAGATTCCCTACCAACTGGACAAGGTCCTGGAGAAAATCAAACTGCGGCAGGAGGGAGGCAGCCCCTACAGCATCATTGTAGTGGCCGAGGGCGCCAAAGAAGTTGGGCATGACGAAATCACCCTCAAGACCGCCTCCACCCGTTTGCAGGGGGTCCAGCAGTACGGCGGGGTGGGCAACTATCTGGCAGAGCAAATCAGCGGGAAAATCGACCTCGAAGTGCGATGCACGGTTTTGGGGCATACCCAGAGAGGCGGAACCCCAAACTGCTTCGACCGTGTTCTTGGAACCCGCCTCGGCGTGCATGCGGTGCATGCGGCTCTGGCAGGGAAATTCGGCCACATGGTGGCGCTCAAAACCCCGGACATTACGCTGGTCCCCTTAAAAGACCTGGCCGGGGTCGTCCGCAAAATTCCCCTCACTTCGCAATTGATCCAGTGTGCCGAAGAAACCCGGATCAGCCTTGGCCGATAGGCTCATAAAGGGCTGGTTTATTTCTTGTCACCTAAAAAGCAGTGTGTTAATCTAGCCGACCATAAAGGTGGAAAATCCATATAATAGCCTTAATCACGCACGTTGCCGGATCAAGCCGGAGGTGGCCTTTCGAGGTTCCTGGTTTGGGAAGAAGGCGGCGGTGGACCAACCATGAAAAGGAGTTAACGCATGTCAGAAGTAACCATGAAAACCCTGTTGCAGGCGGGTGTTCACTTTGGTCATCAAACGACCCGGTGGAACCCCAA
>CAYPQH010000104.1:0-8380 GCA_964412825.1 uncultured Nitrospinaceae bacterium
CGCCAGCTGTGAAAATCGAGCAGAGGGTTGGTCACGCCCCAAAGTCGAAAGGCGAGGGCGACTAAAAAAATGGTGAGTAAGATTTTTGCGTGTGAATTCGGTTTTAAAGTATTTAAAACTTTTTTTTCTTTCATTCGGTTATTTTTTCCTCGGCCCAGACAGCCAGTTGTTCACGGAAGATTTTTGCATTGTGGCGGATATCCACGGGGAAATTGGGATGAAAGAGGAAGAACTTGATTTTCTCCGTGTGCGGGTATTGCTTTCCCCGTTCGAGAAGTTCCTGTATGAGTTTTTTTCCCCCTTTGGAATCCAGGGTCAGCTTGCTGTCCTCAGGTTCTATCACCACGACCGCTTCCTGCTGGCCTTGCTCTCCAACCCCCACCAAAGCTGAACGCCTGACTTTGGGGTGTTGATTAAAAATGGCTTCCGAAGGAATGGTGTAGATGGTTTCATCCTTGGTTATCACGCGTTGGGTTTTTCTACCGCAGAACCACACACGACCTTGTTCGTCCAGCCAGCCCAGATCCCCCATTCGATGCCAGAAGTTGTCGCCATCGGAAATTTTTGCGCGTTCATTGGCGTGATTCCGGGGATTAAAATATTTCCGGGTGACCCAGGGGCCTTGGACTGCGATCTCGCCCACTTCATAGACAGGTTGTTCTAAATCAGGAGTCCAGAGCGGGATGGGATCATCTGTGATTTTTATAATCTTAAGTTGTATGCCGGGAACCGGATGTCCGACGCACAGGCCTTGACCCTGTTTTGTTTTTTCCCAGGTTTCGCCAAGGATGGTTTTCCTTTCGATTGAGGCGACCGGCAGGGCTTCCGTCGCTCCATAAGGGGTGTGGATTTCTGCATTGTCTACAAGAATTTGATCAAACCGTTGGATCAAGGTTCCAGGCACGGGAGCCCCGGCCATCAGAATTCGTTTGAGCGATGGCAGTTTGATTTTTCGCTCGATGCAATAACGGCTCACGGTGTTCCACAGCGCGGGCGAGCCGAAACTATTGGTGATGGAGAATTCCTTTATGAGTTTTATCAGGTTCTCAGGGTTGACGTTGGCGGGCTGGGTGAAATCCATTTTAGGCAGCACACAGGTCATCCCCATGCAGGGGTCGAACAGGCCGAAGAGCGGAAATGTCGGTAAATCGATTTCTCCCGGTTGAATGCCAAAGCACGATCGTAAAATCTCGATTTGGTGAAGGAACATGCGGTGTGTGTACAGTACGCCTTTGGAGGGCCCGGTACTGCCGCTGGTAAAAAGTATGGCGGCGGGATCGTTCTCGCTGATTTCCACAGGCGAGATATCTTCTGTTCCCAGTGTTCTTACCTGATCCAATGTTTTGCCACCCCAAAACCAGCGATGGCCCACGGTGACGGAGATTTTGATGTCTTTAAACGGCTGGGGAAATATTTTTCTTGCGGCATGGGCTTTCGGGATGGCGATCATTCCCTTGGCCTGGGTTTGCTCGATGCATTGCAGTGTGTTTTTTCGTCCCAGACCGGGGTCGACCAATACGGCAACCGCACCGGCTTTGAGCAGGGCGAATGTCAGAGTGATGAATTCGATGCTGAAAGGAACGAGCAATAAAACACGATCGCCTTTGGAAACTCCCATCTGGATCAATCCCGAGGCCAGACGATTGCTGTCTTCGTGAAGTTCCTGAAAACTGATTGTGCGTTTTTGCCAGGGAACAATGACCGCTGGAGTTTGCGGGGTTTTCCGGGCGACCTGATTCAACAGAGTGGCGATATTCAACTGCGAAGCCTTCATTTTATTAGGGTCGATTAAGAGCCTCTTTAGCTAGAGGGATGGAAACCTTACTTTTGCGCAGGAAAGATTCCTGATTTATTTTTTCCACAGAGCTTTTGATGGACGTAAAATCTCGGGAGATGTGAGTCAGTAGATAGTTGATGGTTTTTTCCGGAATGTTCAACTCGATATCTTTGCCAAGCTTGGTGATTATTTTCGCCGTTGTTGCGTCATCAATGGGTTTGATTTCGGCTGTCATGCCCCACAGAAACCGGGACTTCAGGTAGGGCTCGGTAGCGGCAAGCGTTTCCGGGTTGTGCCGTCCTGCAAAAACGGCCTTTTTGTTGTTTTCCTGCAAGGTGTTGTAAATGTGATAAAGCTTTTCTTGAGCGATAGGTTGTCCTGACAGGAGGTCCACATCGTCCAGAAGAAAATAGTCTGTCTCCAGCAACCGGCGGAGCGTTTGCGTGATTTCCTCGGAGTTTTCTTCTCCAATTTTACGCACGAACTCCTGCCCGTTGAGGAAGCTCACTTTTTTATCGGGCTGAGCTTCGGCAATATGATTGCCGATGGCCATCAGCAGGTGTGTTTTCCCCAGGTTGCGATCTCCGTACAGATAAAGCGTGCTGTACGGAAGCGGTGCGCCCGATGCAATCTGCCGAGCCGCTTCATAGGCGAATCGGGATCCTTCCGATACCACAAAGTTGGAAAGCTTGAATTCAGGACGAGAGGGAAAATCCAGAATGAGTTGCCTTGAGAAAGGGCTCGTTTCAGACATGTTTAAAATTAAAGCGAAGAAGGAAAATTTTTTATCAGAACCACTTCCAATTTAGTCCCTGGAAGATTCCAAGGGTTAAGGACAAGGGGATTGTATCATTACCTGGGGAATTATTTCGGGCCAATTTGTATTTCCAGGTGAGTTTTGAACATAGGTTCCGTGATGATCAGAGTGCACACCCAGCCTTTTTTCTCGTAATTCAAGATCATGCCTTCATGTTCCATAGCGTTGACCATTTTCCATCCCTTGTTGATCATGGCATTTTGATAGTATTTCACCACATCCTGGGAACCGTGCCAACCGGAATAATACAAGCGCCCCACCTTGACCGATCCACTGCCGGATTCATAGATAAAGGATCTGTCCCGGTCGGCCTTGAAGCCTGAAGGGATGGGCACATCGGTGAACGGGTAGGCAATATCTGAAAACCCCGCAGCCGTATCCCCGGATTTTACAGTTTTCTTTTTCCCGGCGCATCCGCCTGAAAAAAGCATGAGCGACGCCATCAAAATGACAGTAAAAATATAGATTTTTTTATACATTATCGGTAAGAAACCTCCCAAAATAAGCGACTGCTAATCCAAGTAACATGAGAAAAAAGCCCATGACTCGTAAGGTGGTGTCAGGAATCTCCGGAATTTTTCGGGCGAAGGCCTTGACTTGAGCTGGAAAACAGAAATAAGGAATGCCTTCAAACACCATCATTAATCCCAGGGCGGCTAAGAAAATACTCATCGGTTGACTGGGTAGTGAGAGAAACCTGGGTTAAAGGAATAAGAGGGAAATGGAGTGCCCTCAAAAGTCTTTGCCGGTTTTTTTTCGCCGGACAGCGAAATTTTTTTCAGGGAAGCAGATATTTTAACAAAAAGTTCTATTTGCAGGTTTCCGTTTCCCTTTGGTTCGAAAAGGACAATTCAGGCAATTCACGCAACTCGTTGGAGAGCGTTTCCAGATTCTTCTGATCGGTTCCCTTAATGGGACTCAAACTAGTTGAATTATTATCTGTTATATAAAACTATGAGTCAATAAGTAATTCCAGAAGGGGCAAGGCGGCTGAGGAAATGGAGGTTGTAAAAAAGACTCCGGCTAATTATAATAATTAGACTGGAAAATCTTATATTGAAAGGGTTGGCCGGTTGCCAAACACTTTCAGCAGAACACTCCAAAAAGTTAAGTCTTGTCAGACATAGCTCCATGAAAAGTGATTTGTTTTGATTTTTTGTCGGAATCTGCCTGTTCCATTTTCTTTTTATTCAGGTAAGGCGCGCAGGTTATTTTTCTTAACTCGATTTCTCGCGATACTGTAGGTGGGCGTGGAGATTAAGAAAAATTAATCCTGCTTTAACATTTGATTAATATTCGATTTAGTAGCCTGAGTAGAGTTGCACGGGAATAGCGTGCTTAAATATGTAGCAGGTGTAGATAACTTAATTAGGGCAAAAAATCCCGTATGAGGATTGGGCACTTTCATTAATTTGGATCGTATAGCGAGGTCACACATGAACTTAAAGATTGTAAAACTTCCCTTAATATTGATGCTTGCGGGCGCATTGCTCTTGCCGGTTTCGTTTGGGGATAAGGGTAAAAACGGGGGTCTGTTAAAACAGGCGTTTGCATTGAGTAGCGATACGGTTCCTCTGGCAAGTAACATATTTGTTGATATCGCCAAAAAGCAGAACCCGGCGGTGGTCAACGTGAGCGTCAAAGCCAAAAGGCAGGCTCAACCGAGTTCCAGGAGATTTCAGGCGCCTCCTCCCGGAAATCACCCTGGAGGCCCTCCCGGAGGCGGTGCGGATCCCTTCAAGGATTTTTACGACCGGTTTTTCGGGCAACGGCCTGAGCAGCGTCCAAAAGGTGGAATGGGTTCCGGGTTCATCATCGATCCCGATGGGCATGTCCTCACCAATTACCATGTGGTCGAAGGCGCGGATGAAATCACCGTTACCCTGGATGACGATAAAGAATACAATGCGACGTTGGTTGGTTCCGATTCCAAAACCGATATTGCGTTGGTCAAGATTGTAAAAAAAGAAGGCGATACCACACCGTTTCCCCATTTGAACCTTGGCGATTCAGCCAATCTTGAAGTCGGGGAATGGGTCATGGCGATCGGCAATCCATTTGGCTTGAGCCATACGGTCACAGTCGGCGTGGTCAGCGCTCTCAGCCGCAACATCGGGGCGGGGCCTTACGACGAGTTTATCCAGACCGATGCATCGATCAACCCCGGTAACAGTGGTGGGCCTTTGATCAATATCAAAGGCGATGTCATTGGCATCAATACCGCGATTATATCTGGCAATTCCGGCGGCAATGTTGGCATTGGTTTTGCCATTCCCATCAATATTGCCAAGACCATTCTCAAAGATCTGAAAGAAAAAGGCAGTGTGACGCGCGGCTGGCTGGGAGTCATGATTCAGAAGATCACCCCCGAACTGGCTAAGTCCTTCGGTTTGAAGGATGCCAAAGGAGCGCTGGTGGGTGATGTGATTCCCGACGGTCCTGCATATAAAGCTGGGATTAAAAGAGGCGATATCATCGTCAAATTCAATAAAGACAAGATCGACGAAATGGAAACCTTGCCTAAAATTGTGGCCAAGACTCCTCCCGGCTCAGCGGTTCCGGTGGAAGTGATCCGCAATGGTAAGAGTAAAGTTTTTCATATCACCATCGAAGTTCTGGAGGACGGAAAAACGCAGATCGCCGCTAAGAAAGACCCTGTGGGTCTGCAAGTTCAGGACATCACTCCCGAATTGATGCAGAGTCTCCAGTTGGAAAGCACAGATGGGGTTCTGGTCTCCGATGTGACTGCGGATGGCGCCGCTGGTGAAGCGGGAGTCCGACGAGGCGATGTGATTACGGAAATCAACCGAACGCCAGTTAACTCCGTTCAGGAGTATCATAAAATCACCTCGGCGGCAAAAAAAGGAACCACGGTTTTGTTTCTTGTGCGTCGAGGCGGAACGACGATCTATGTAGCTGTTAAAATGGATTAAGGGTTTGCAGTTAAGCGCATTAAAACCCTTTGTTCGTCCATCCTTCCATAATCATTGACTTGAAGAAATGGTGGGCCGGTTCCGGTCCACCATTTCAATCCTTACCCAACTCCTTACCCAATTCCTTTTCCTTAATTATGCTATTTCCTCGAATCGTAAAACCCGTTATTTTCTCCGCCTTGCTGTTTGGATTTCTTTTGCTGAATGCGGTCCCTGGTTTTTCTCATTCAGACTCCAACAGAAGAACTCCTTTGGTGCGAGCGGTTGAAAAAGTTGGCCCGATGGTGGTCAATATTTATACCGAGGAGGCGCCCCCCGAGAGCAGGAATCCCTTTCGCAGTTTTGGCGGTGGGAGTTTTGGCGACAATCTATTCGACCGATTTTTAAGGGATTTTATTCCTAATTTCGATCAACAACGGCGGAGTCTTGGATCGGGCGTTCTCATCAATCCAGAGGGATACATCCTGACCAATGAACACGTGATCGGCAAGGCGGTACGCATCAAGGTGACTTTGATCGACAAGCGCGAATTTGAGGCCCGATTGGTTGGAGCGGATCGAAAGTCGGACCTGGCCGTGATCAAGATCGACTCCGACAAGCCACTGCCGTTTGTCGAAATGGGTCGCTCCGATGATTTGATGATTGGAGAGACGGTGCTCGCCATTGGCAATCCGTTCGGTCTACAGCATACGGTGACCACCGGTATCATCAGCGCTCTCAACCGTTCCATCAAATCGGGTGATGATATGGTCTACAATGACTTTATTCAGCTCGATGCTTCCATCAATCCGGGCAACAGCGGTGGACCGTTGCTGAATATCAACGGATCTCTGATCGGTATCAACACGGCGATTTATCAGAAAGCCGAGGGCATCGGATTTGCCATTCCCATAGAAAACGCAAAACGCATCATCAACGATTTGATCAGCTATGGCAAGGTTCGCCGGGGGTGGCTTGGGGTCTCGGTTCAGGATATGACTCCGCAGTTGCTTCGCTATTTCAAGTTGGACCGGAAGCGGGGGGTGTTAGTGACTCAGGTGTTTCCCGGCAGTCCTGCCCGCAGAGCCGGAATCAAACAGGGCGATGTGATTCTCAAACTGAACAACCATGAAATTAGCAGAAAACTGGAGTATCAGCAGCGGGTTGGATCTTTTTCGGTAGGAAACACCCTCACCTTTTCCGTGCTGCGCGAAGGGAAGAAGCGCAACATCCGTCTCAAGATGAAAGCCATCCCCCGTGACCAGGTTGCAGATTTTACCCTGAACTGGCTGGGGTTGCGCGTTCAGAAGATAGATGATGCTGCGGTGAGAAAGTACCAGTTATCAACTCGCAAAGGAGTCATGGTCAATCAGGTGACTCCCGACAGCGCCGGAGGGCGAATCGGCCTCAGCCCTGGGGATGTTATTCGTCAGGTCAACCAGAGTTCGGTCGATAACAAGAAGGACTTTAATAAAGCTATTCTGGAAGCCAGTGGCCGCGACAGCGCTCTCCTCCTTGTTCAGCGGGGCAGGTACGGATATTACGTGACCCTGGAGCCATAGGCGATGCACCCTGTTTTATTCCCACCCCATTCAAAATTTCTCGCAAAAAATTTCTGATTTCTTTCACGGTTCTAATATAATCGCTCCTGGGTTTCTGTCGTACACAGAAACTTTTATTCACTTGTGATTTTTGGAGCCGATTTTCAAAATGCCGCTATCCGATAAAGAAGAAACCGAAAAACTGCGGCGAGAAATCCGGCGGCACGACATTCTTTACTATGTCGAAGATCAACCGGAGATCACCGACCGCGAGTACGACCGGCTTTTGCAAAGGTTGAAAGATCTGGAAGCAAAGCACCCCGATTGGATCACGCCCGATTCGCCGACGCAACGCGTGGGCGGCAAGGTGTCGGACCGTTTCGAGAGTGTAGAGCATAAACTGCCGATGCTCAGTCTGGACAACACCTACAATCTCGATGAATTTCGCGACTTTCATAATCGCGTTGCCAAAGGACTTAAAAACGAAATTTCCGAAGATGCCATAGAATATGTGGTGGAGTTGAAAATCGACGGGCTCGGCGTGACGCTCACATATGAAAACGGATTGTTTGTGCAGGGAACCACGCGCGGCGACGGCAGGGCGGGGGAAGACATCACCGCCAATTTGCGGACCATCCGTTCCATCCCGCTTCAAATCCCGGTGGAGAACGAAGCGTTTAAATTTCTCGAAGTGCGGGGCGAGGTGTATCTCGACCGCAAGGCGTTTGCAAAAATCAACGAAGAACGTGCGGCGAACGAACAGCCGGAGTTTGTTAATCCTCGTAACGCCGCCGCCGGGTCGCTGCGTTTGCTTGATCCCGCGATCACCGCCCGCCGACCTCTGGATATTTTTATTTACAGCCTCGGATACATGGAGTCTGTGCCGTTTAAAACGCATTACGAAGCCATGCAGAAACTCAAAGCACTGGGGTTTCGCGTCAACCCTGAGACGGTTCTCTGTAAAAATTTTGCAGAAACCTTCTCTTTGATCGAGCGCTGGCGTGAGGAAAAAAACAACCTCTCCTATGAAGTAGACGGACTGGTGGTCAAGGTGAACTCATTTTCTTTCCAGCAAAAACTGGGAAGCACCGCCAAACATCCGCGCTGGGCGGTCGCTTATAAATACGAAGCCGAGCAGGTGACAACCGAAGTTGAAGACATTATTTGCCAGGTGGGGCGGACGGGGTCGATCACACCCGTTGCCGTGTTGCGTCCGGTGTTCGTGTCCGGTTCCACCGTCAGCCGGGCGACGCTTCATAATGAAGATGAGATCAAACGCAAAGACATTCGCGTTGGCGATGCTGTCATCATCGAGAAAGCGGGGGAAGTCATC
>CAYPQH010000105.1:0-8344 GCA_964412825.1 uncultured Nitrospinaceae bacterium
GTTTTAAAGGGACCTCTTATAATTCGATATATTTCTTTCAGGCAACTCGCGTGCCTTTATTTTATAAGGGCCGCTCATGGCTAAAAACAATTTAAAAAGACGCCCTTAAATAGCTGAAACAGACAATCCAAACCGGAAATCAGTCAATGCCACTCCGAAAAAATACCCCCCTTTAACCACCTTTTAAAGCCATGCCCTTGCGGGTTTTGCGGGGTGGACATATGTTGTAAAAGTCTTCTCGCTCAACAATAATTTATGCCGTTGAGCCTGCAAGTCAATACCCGAATGAAATTTTTTTGTGAGCCGGGCGATTTATTTAAAGTGAATCATTATTGGAAATTTTAATTTTCCCCTACTTGATTGAACCCAATATATGCCCCAACAGGACACTACAGCTGAAGCCCCAAAACCTCTCCGCAAAGGATTGAAAAGCAAATTAATTCTTTCCATGATCGGAGTCGGCACCCTACCCTTGCTTCTTGCAATGGTGATCTCCTATCTTCAGGGAAACAAATCACTGCAAAATGTGATTGGAGCCAGTTTCCAGGCGCTGGCCGCCGAAACGGCAACAAAAATCGATTTCGTAATGAAGGAGGAAATTAAAAAAAATATCCGTCTTGCCAGCCATCCCACTCTTATTTTGACCGTTAGAGAACGCCACCGTCGAACATTGCAATTGAACGATGCTGATTTGCAAAAATTATTTGGTGACCAAGCGGAGCGGTGGAAATCCCAGGACCCCAATCAGAAAAGTTTATTGGACAACTCCGGTAGCCGGATTCTAAAAAGTTTCCTCAAAAGAAACCCGCAGTCAGAAGAATCCACACATGCCCTTTTTGTCACGGACGCGAATGGCGTCCTGCTATCAAGCGCCAATAACTTCCCGGAATTTTTTAACGCCTCCAGGCCATATGTGTCCAAAACCGTCCAGGGTGGCAGGGGGTTTATATACATTGGCCCTATTTCGCCCATTCCGGGAAGCGAGGACTTCGGTTTCCACCTGGCTATCCCAATCCTCGATCACAGCGAACAAGTGCTGGGCATTTTGCACCGGGTTTATCGGGCAAAATCATTCTTTTCATCTTTCATAGAACAGATCATTTTTGGTGACACCGGCCATGTCATGCTGATTGATTCCAAGGGAATGGTGATCGATTGCCCGATCCTTCCGACCGGCGTTAAACTTCCCGACCCTGAGCTGGTCGCCAGCGTTACCGGGCCTCAAGCCAGCTGGGCGCGTACACAAAGCGACGGCCACGGAGGCAGGGAATTGTCTATTATCGGTTATTCGCCGCTATTGGAAACCAACGTGGCAATTCAGGCGTCTTCAGAAATGAAGTGGTTCACCTTTGCCTGGCAGTCCTCCGACGAAGTCTTTGCCCCGATGCAAAAACTTCTCCTCTGGATTTCTGCGGCGGGTTTCGTCTCAGTTTTACTGATTGCTTTGTTTGGTTCCCTGGCGTCCAACAAGATCGTCCAACCCATACGCCAGTTACAAAGCGCAACCGCACGAATCGGGCGCGGCGAAGAAGTCGAGCCCTTAAATATTGCCACAGGCGATGAAATTGAGTCCCTTGCTAATGAAATAAATCTAATGAACTCCCTGCTGAAAAAAGCCTTTTCCGGATTGGAGGAAAAAGTCGAAGAGAAAACCAAAGAAGTGCGCTCCCTGCAGGAATATACCGAAAGTATTTTGATGAGCATGCCGGATATTCTGCTGATATTCAGTGACGAATTGAAAGTGGAATATGTCAATGAAGCGTTTGAAAAGTTGACTGGGACATCCGCTACCAAAGCGCGTGCCAAAACCCTCACCACCATAGGGTTGCAATGCAACGACCAATGGCAATCCGTGATGCAGGAATTAAATGCTTACTCCAATGGCAGTAAGGAAAAATCCTGCAAGACCGTCAAGGTCATCCTCGGAAACCAGGGACCAAAAGACCCGTTGGCGCCAAAATCGGCAGGGCCTTCATGGGAAACTAAAAATGTCGTGACTTTTGCAAACAGGGTTTTCGCCTACCAGTTTTTTGATGTGGCCATTACGGTGAAAAAGAAACGGCGTATCGGACTTCTGATGAAGGAAATAACCGAACAGAAATCATTGCAGGATCAATTGACCATGGCCGAGAAATTATCTGGTCTGGGGACTCTGGCGGCAGGAATCGCCCATGAAATGAATAACCCCCTGTTCTCGATCATGGGGCTTACCGAAACCATTCTTGAGGAAAATGATCCCGAAAAAATAAAAACCTATTCCAAAAAAGTCCTGGAAAAATCCAAACACATGGCGTCAATCATCCTGAACATGTCGGGATATTCCCGATCTGGAGCAAATGACCAAATGGGCGATGTCAATATTAACGAACGCCTGGACGCTTCCATTGAAATGGCATTGCTGGCTTCCTACAGCGACGATATCGAATTAGAGAAATATTATTCCCAACTGCCGTTGATAAAAGCCAAGCCGGAAGAAATTCAACAAATATATTTAAACATTATTCGAAATGCCGTCCAGGCTATGGATGGAAAGGGAAAACTTAAAATATCCTCCGCTCAGAAAGGTGACAGAATCGTCACCACCATACAGGACACGGGTCCTGGTATTCCCCATGAATATCTGTCAAAGGTTTTTGATCCTTTCTTCACCACTAAGGATCAGGGCAAGGGAACCGGCTTGGGGTTGAATATTGTTCACCGGCTGATAGATAAATATGGCGGCAACATCTCTATAGAATCAACCGTCGGAGAGGGAACGACTTTTACGATCACTTTTCCGGCCGATTGAAAAAATCAGCTGTCGTCAACCTGAACCTGGGGGATCGGAGAATTCTTCTCGGCTATTGGATTTAAAAATTTTTTCCAATGCTGCTTTTCCCAACGGCGCGCTTCCTGATAAAAAAGATACTCTTTTTCCTTGGCCTTAAAATCCGAATGATGATCCCGCCAGACCCCATTGCGTTTGACCGAGGGCGCCCATTGATGACACATTTCGTGATAGACCGTAAGCTCGACAACGGAAAAAGGAACAAACTCCTGATTGAGCCGTGGATGAAGCCGAATCAATTTTTTTGCGCGATCATAGGAGCCAAAACGAAACGCACGCCGATTCTTCCTTTTTGAATCCCGGCCCCACCCGATCTCCGCCTGAATTTTGTCATCGAAATATTCCGTGTTCAAACGGTCGAATATTCCCTGCAGATCAAAACCATTGGCGCTCCCCTCCCCTTCCATTTCAGGAACCGCTTCGACCTTTGGCCGAACCTTTGGCTTCAGGAACGATAAAATGAGGGCTTTGTATCCCGACGGAAAATCCCCATCTTTCATCAGTCGGCCAAGAACCACAGCCTTCAGGAAACTCAGCACGGTATTTTTTTCGTCTTCAAAATGGCTGAAGTAATTCTCATTGAAAATTTCCACTCGAAGTTTAGGACCGTCTTGTTGAATCTGCACCTGCCCCAGATAATCAAACCCATTTTTTCGGCATCGGAACACACGGGTGAAAACAGCGGCGGGATGGGTCTTTTCCACGCCTCGTCCAAACGACAAAACGCCCTGCTGAATATTTTTCCGCGAATTTTCACGAGTTGATTTTCCCATTATCGTCTTTACGAACACAATTGTGCGAATCAATTTTAATTCCAACAAATCAAGAGGATACTACCGAAAGCCCTTGCCATTGTCCACCAGCAAACGAGGTATCAGGACCATGGATTTTTACACATGACGATATTGTCCGGTCCAACTTTACATTAAATTCAATTTCCTTTAAGTTAAAGGCATGAAAAATTTAATTCTTCTCATTTTGATTCTAGGAATTTCATCCTGCATGCCCATGTCGGGTGGGATGGACGCCATGCATTTTCCTCCTGTCGAAAATCCCGATGTCAAAAAACAGGTGGAACTTTTCCTTTCAACGAATGACCCTCAAGTTGAACATGAAATTTTATCACGTTTGAAAAGCGGCGGAGTTTCGAACGAAGCGATCAAATTGATTTTGCGGGACCGGCAACCGGAAGAGATTGCAACCACCGGGTTGCAACTGGATCTTGAAATAAGTGTCAACGACAAACCCTATCCCTACGCGCTTTATGTTCCCGCCGGGGCCAAAGCGGGAGACTCTTATCCCCTGATGATCGTATTACACGGGATGGGTGGAAACGGCAGCAACACGATTCCAAAATGGGTCGACCGGTTGGCGGAAGATTTCATCATACTTTGCCCCTCGTACCCTATGGGCGCGTGGTGGGCACAACCGGCGGAAGACCTGGTCTTGCAATTGATTCAGGAAGTCCAGGCAAAATACCCCGTGGACCCCAACCGTATTTTTCTGGCGGGTTTGTCCAACGGAGCCATCGGTGCGTACATGATCGGCATGTTTTATCCCGACCTGTTCGCCGGCATCATTCCCATCGCCAGCGGCATCACTCCGCGCTACATGCATTTTCTGGTCAATCTCAAAAACACACCCATTTACATCATTCAGGGCATTCACGATCCGGTTTTTCCAATCAAACTGACCCGCCGCGTCTATCAGATTTTGCGCGACATGAAATACCCCGTGACCTATCGCGAACACGATGAAAAAGGCTCGGCACACGGAGGACATTTTTTACCGACCAGCGAAGTCCTGCCTCTGGTGCAATGGATGAAGAAACAAAAACGCGACCCCAACCCGAAAGTGGTGCGCATGACACGTGAGGCCAATCATCTGGGACGCATCCACTGGGTCCGGTTGAGAAAGGGATTGAAACTGGCCGCATTGCAGATCCCAGGGCCAGAGAGAGAACCCGTCCACGTTCAGGATGGGAAAATCGCCACTCTTTTTGCTTCGCAGAAAGGCAACAATGAGTTCCAGGTGATGGGGAAAAACCTGCTGGAATTCGATCTGTTCTTCAATACGGAAATGATCGACTTCGACGCTCCGGTTCGCATCGTCACGCAAAAGTTGCACGAAAAAGACGGCCAGATTGTCACCGGTGAAAAACAAGAACGATTCAATGATAAAATAGAAAAAGACCTCGAAATTCTTTTACGGGATTTCAAGCAGAACCGCGACCCTTCCATGCTGTTCGACGGGAAAATCACCCTGTCTCTGGAAAAGACCTACGCCAGCCTCGAACCCTGATGACTTCCCAAGTGAACCCAGATGACGGGAAGACTCACCTTCTCAACAAATCGCTGACTCAATTGGGCTGGGGGCTTATCCAGAAAGCCCTGGCAGACCGCGCCGTCTCCCCTGTGACCGCTGTGCTATGCCAAAACATTCTGCCCTGGGACGACTTTGAAGCTGCACAAAATTCGTTGGAAGAAACCGCCGAAATGGTTGCCCTCCTCGATTCCGGCGATTCTTTTCCACTCAATTATTTCACAGACATTCATCCCCTGCTTCAGGAAGCTCAGGAAAAACGATTTTTGGCCGCCGACCAATGTTTACAATTTTTAAAACTTCTGCGACTTTGCCGGATTCTTAAAAAAACTCTGGAAAAGAAAGACGACTTTCCACGGCTCCAATCGTTGAGTCGTAATCTGGATCCACTGCTTCCTCTGTTAAAGGAAATGGAAAGATGCATTTCAGATGATGGGGACATAAATGAAAACGCCACTCCCGAGCTCAAACAGGCCATTCGCGAAGTGGCCACGGCAAAACAAAAACTGGAAGCCCGGATCGCAAAACTATTTGCATCGTCGACCATCAAGGAAGCCCTGCAAGACAGCTATATCACCGAACGGGAAGAACGTCTGGTCATCCCCGTCCGCGCCGAATACCGCTCCCGGGTCGATGGCATCGTTCACGACAGCTCAGGAAGCGGACAAACTTTATTCATTGAACCAACGCAAATCATTCCTCTCAATAACCAGCTGAAGATCAACAAGCTCAAAGTCGAGCAGGAAAAGTTCAAGATTCTGCAAGCCCTTGCCATGCAAATTGTGGAGCATGGGGAACTGTTGGAGGAAAATCTCAGCATTCTCACCGAGTTGGACCTGATCCACGCAAAAGCCCGGTTGGCCAAGCTCATGCAAGCTAAGAAATGCCCAATGGACGTTGACGGGACGGTGAACCTCATCGAAGCCCGGAACCCGGAACTGATTCTGGACAAGCAAACGGTCGTCCCCAACGACATTTCCTGGGACAAATCGGTTCGCGCCATCATCATTTCCGGTCCGAATACGGGCGGCAAAACCGTGACTCTCAAGACCCTGGGGCTGATGTCTCTCATGGTTCGAACCGGCTTGTTTTTACCGGCAAAAGAAGGGTCGGCGATAGGCTTTTTCCCGGAAGTGTACGCGGACATCGGCGACGACCAAAGCATCCACCTGAATTTATCGACATTTTCCGGACACCTGCAAAAAATCATTCTCATTCTACATCATGCCCAACCAGGCGCTCTTATCCTACTGGACGAATTAGGAATAGCCACCGACCCTTTTGAAGGAGCGGCGTTGGCGGAAGCCATCCTCATGGAATTGAAAAATAAAAATGTTGTGACTCTGGTTTCCACACATTATTTGTCGCTCAAGATGCTGGCGCAGACTCATACAGGTTTCCTCAATGCCTGCACCGAGTTCGACCTTGACTCTTTATCCCCGACTTACCGGCTGATCTTTGGCGTGCCAGGGCACAGCGCCGCCCTTGACACCGCCCAAAGACTGGGCCTGCCACAGGGCATCATTGACACCGCCCGCAAGATTTATAATGCCAAAGACAATCGGTCTGAAACTCTTTTGCAAGATCTCACACGGCAAAAATTTCTGTTAGAGCAAGACAAAAATTCCATAGCAGAAAAAATAGCAGAAATAAATCGGCTGGAAGCAGAGCAAAAATATCTCACGGATAAACTGCGGTCTGAGGAAAATGAGTTTCAGAAAAATAAAACCAAACGCCTGCAATCTTATCTCAGGGAAGCCAAGCACGAGATACGCATGTTACTCAAAGAGATCAAGGAAAGTAAAGACGCGCCAAAAATCCGCCGTGCTGAAAAGCAAATCCAGGCAATGGGTCGAGTCCCATTATCAGCCACGAGAAAGGATTTTTCCCAGTGGGACGTGCCGTCCGAAAATCTGAGTGAAGGCGATAGTGTGTTGGTCCTAAGCTATGGCACCGTGGGAACACTTCTGGAAACTCCAAACGGCAAAAAAAAGGTACGCGTCAAATTGGGCAATTTAACTACGGTGGTGGAAACCGGACAGCTCAAAGGAAACGCAAGAAATCCCCGGGCGCAAAAACAGCCCGATCTAAAATTCGATATTCAGGTGCAAACCGATCATGCGACCAGAACTCAGACCTCATGCGACTTGAGGGGAATGAATTCCGAAGACGCCTTGAACGCCATGGAGCAGTTTCTCAGCCAGGCCATCGTCAACAAGGTGCGCCATGTGAAGATCATTCACGGTCACGGAATGGGAACCATCAAAAAACTGGCAAGAGATTTCCTTGAAACGACGGGGTTGTGCAAAAGTTTTCACCCCGGCTCAAGGGAAGAAGGCGGAGACGGCATCACCGTGGTCGAGCTTTAAAGGCATTAAAAAAGGAGGATGCTCAATGCTTAAAATTAAAAAATTATTTCCAGCACTGGTTTTAAGTTTTACTCTAATGATTCCAGGAATTGCCATTTCGGGCAACTCAGTGAAAATCACCTTACAGGGAAACCCGCTCACTTTAATGGGTGAGCCTTTACAGGTGGGGCAAGCACTCCCCAATATCCAGCTTCCCGACAGGGCGTTGAAAATGGTCGACCTGAAATCTCTGAAAGGAAAAATCACCATCCTGAGTGTTGTTCCGTCTCTCGACACGCCCACCTGCGACGAACAAACTCACATCCTGAGCGAAAAAAATGACGGCCTCGATCAGACCGTTCGCCTGGTGACCTTGAGCCGGGACCTGCCTTTCGCGCAAAAGCGATTTGCAAAGGGCGCGAAAATCAACAATGTCCTGTTTCTATCGGACTACCGGGACGCCGGTTTTGGCAATGCCTCCGGTTTGCTCATCGAGGAAAACCGCCTGCTCGCCCGCGCTGTCATGGTTCTCGACAAAGAAGGTGTCATCCGCTATCTGGAAATCGTCCCGGAACTGTCCAGGCTCCCTGATATGCCGAAAGTGTTTGCTTTCGCCAGGTCACTTGAAACCAAATGATTGTTGGAAACAAATTTCACTAATTGAAAATATTCACCAGTTCATTGAAGAGAGGTTTCGACTTCTTGATTTTCTCTTCATTGCCCAATACGCACACATTTCCCGATTCCTTGATTTTCAGGAACAGCCCGGCGTAGGCTTTCAAATCCTCCAGCTTGGTGGACAATAATTCCTCACGGAATTTTTGTTTCATGGCATGCGTCCGCCCGG
>CAYPQH010000106.1:0-8268 GCA_964412825.1 uncultured Nitrospinaceae bacterium
CGTCATTGCGAGCATGTGATATTCGACCTTTGCCTTCATGCCCCGCAGGGGTTATAGCGAAGGCGTAATATTCTACCCAAGCTTTCGTGCCCCGCAGGGGTAAGTCCAGAATACCTGGATTGCTGCATACAAACAGTTTGGCTGGTTATCCTGAAATTGTCCGAACCATGCGGTAGGCCATGTTCATGTTGGAGTATTTCGAAGGCCAGACCTTTTGCCCGTCTTCATACTGGATGATCAATGCGGAGGAATCTTTTTCCTCCACCGTCCAGGTGGTGCCGGCGCTCCCCGGTTCGAAAATAGGGTCCAGATAAATTTCGTCTCCGTATTTGTCGGTATTGATTTTTTCCAGATCAAACAGGCTCCAGGCTTCTTCTTCCGTGGGGAAACGCCAATCCTCATAGCCGGAGATCCTTTCCAGGTTGGCTATTTCCACAAAATCCTGCCCTTTGAACCAGTTCAACCATTTTTTATTATCTTGAAATGAATCGGTTTTTTTCCACATCACATTCATTTTAGTATCTGTGATGGTTCCGTTCGCATTGTCTATGAATCTTCCGTTTTCTGACATAGTATTTTTATATCCCGTTTGGAGCTACCACCCCTGTCCCTTGATTCCATAAGAACGGGTTCCGGCGTTCCCCTTGTTTAAATAATCTTCCAGCCCTTTTTTTATTTCATCCGACTCCGATTTATTCTCGAAATCATGGGCTTGATTTTCCAGAATCCTGGCAGCATGTTCCTTCAACGCATTTTCATCGCCCTTAAAATGCTTCAGAAGCTGTTGATAAACTTTTTCATCCAGATCAATGGTTAATTTTTTTTTCATAGTTAGAGTTCGCGTTGAACAGGCAAAATTGTGATCCGGAAATCTTTGATATTAAGAGTGTGAGGTTATGTTAAACCAATTTAGAGCGGATGAAAAGACCGGACGAGGTAATTGATAGTTTCAGGATACGGAACCGGACGCTTTAGGAGGGTTTTGGGGGTTAGACGGAGGGATTGTTTTAAGTGAAACCATGGAATAGGGGAGGTCGATGACGAAACGGGTTCCCTTTGGGACGTTCCCCTTGACCTGTATGGTTCCATTATGATCGACAATGATTCGATTGATGATGGCAAGGCCCAACCCCGAGCCGCGTTTTTTGGTCGTAAAATGAGGAAGAAACAGTTTGTTTAGATCTTCCGGAGCGATTCCACTTCCGTTGTCCGTAAATTCGACCTGGACCCGTTTCTCCTGCTGATCTAGCCGGGTGATGATATTGATTTCGCCATTTTCCTCTAAAGCATCCAAGGCGTTTTCAAAAAGATTGATGAACACCCGTCGCATCTGTTCTGCGTCAACCTTGATGAGGTGGATGTCTGAGTCAAAATCCTTTTTGACGGTTATTTTTTTTTCATGGTCCGAATATAAAACCGATACGTCATCAATGATTTTATGCAGGGACGCGGGTTTGGGGTTGGGAGCGGGCATGCGGGAGAAACGCTGAAATTCGTTCAGCATATCTTTCATCCCCTCGACCTCCTGGCAAATGATGTCAATGCTTTCCTCAAATACTCTGGCGAAATCTTCTTTGTTTTCGCGGTATTTTTTTCTCAACCGTTGGGTATTGAGCTGGATGGGAGTCAGAGGATTTTTAATTTCATGGGCAATGCCCTGGGCCACTTCTTTCCAGGCGGCAATTTTTTGGGTTTTGATCAACTGCGTCAAATCATCGAATACGATTACAAGGCCCAGGTATTTTTCGGCAGGGTCCTTTAACACCTGGATATTGACAAGAAGGTTCAAATGGTCCTCACCCACTGTCATGTCGATGTGTTCTTCCATCGAACCTTTTTGCTGATCGGTCATCTCCTTGGACATTTTTCGAATGGGTTCGTGTAAGGCGGGAGTGAAAGCTTCTCGGTAGCTACAGCCGAAAACGTCTCCTGCCCGAACCCCAAGTATTTTTTCGGCGGCCTTGTTGAAAGTCGTGATCCGGCCTTTTTTGTCCACAGAGACCACCCCGGCACCGATATTTTCAAGGATCGTTTGAATGTAGTAATGCCTCTGCTCAAGCTCCGTGTTGGTGATTTTTAAACTGTCATTGGCGTTTCGGATTTTTTGCTGGCTTTCGTTCAATTGATTGGTCATTTTGTTGAAGGAATCGACCAGAATGCCAATCTCATCGTTTGCTACGACGCCGATTTTAAAATTCAGATCTCCCTCCGCGATTCGCCTTGTTCCTTCCGCCAGTTTTTGAATGGGAATGGTAATGCCCCGCGCCATATAAAACCCCAGCCAGATCGCGGAAAATAAAATCAGCAACGTGATTAAGAGGAAAGTGATGTA
This sequence comes from uncultured Nitrospinaceae bacterium, assembly GCA_964412825.1. Taxonomy (GTDB): domain Bacteria; phylum Nitrospinota; class Nitrospinia; order Nitrospinales; family VA-1; genus JADFGI01. Next base: position 2,333 of record CAYPQH010000106.1, read on the forward strand.
ATAACTACCGCTGACGGGCAATTTTAAAATGCTTTGCTGTTGATAATCTTCAAAGGTGCTCCGAATTGCTTCGATTCTACCCAGTGAGTTTTGTGGAATTGGTGTGAGAGTGAGGATATAACCCCAGACCAGAACTTTACCTTCCAGGGTTTGTTTGAGCGGGACCAGCACCACAAGGAATGTCCCCTGGCTGGTGGAGCGAATTTCCGAAACGCCTTCGCCGCCGATGCTCTCTTTTAGTAAACCCAGGTAATTGGCCTTACTGTGGGAAGAATTTTCCTCTTTATAAATTTCAACTACGATCTGCTTTTGCTGGTCATAAACTACCAATCCCGAAAGTTCATATTCGGCCACTTTTTCTTTTGCCAGAGATTGTAACTGCTCGCGGTTTTTTTGCAGGAAGAGGTTGTCATTGATAATGAAACCTTCTATTTTCCGGGTGCGGGTCAAGGCTCCTTGCTCCAGGTGGGAATAATAGTCTCTGGCAACGTCCATGGAGCGTTGCAAAGTTTGCTCCACCTGTAGATTGAACCAACTGCCAATGCTGAGGGTGAACAGCTTGCTGGCGGTTATGAATAGAAGGGAGGATGGTACCAGAGCGAGAATCAAAAACGCGATGATGAGTTTGGTCTGGAATTTGGACCCGATGATCTTGCTCTTACGCTCGTTGTAGAGTTTGACCAGGTTTCTCGTGATGAGAACGATCAGGACAAACAGCAGGATCAGGATGATGTTGAACACCGCCAGAACGGCGATATTGTTTGCTATGGGAGCGGTGGTTTTTTGTTGCAGGAAATAATTTTCAATGACGGTCAATGCGATCAGAGCGCACACAATAGCGGCAATGACTCTCTGTGTCCGTCTTTTTTTCCTTCTGCGGAGTTGCTCTTCGGAAGGTTGTGAAAACTGCCGTTTATTTGTTGAAGGAGCGGATGACATGATTTAAGCCTCGACCTTCATTGGATTCTTTATTAAACGCTTCCGTCGAGGGGGCTTGCTCCAGATTAAGGGCGAGGGGGGACGTTTGGGACCACGAGGTTTCATAATCATTGAAGGGAACAAAGAAAAACAGATAGTTGAAAGGAAACCAGAACCGGTCCATTTCGAGATCCGCTTTTACCCGGACATAATACTTTTCACCGGGGTCCAATTGGTAAGTGGGGGCGATGGGAATATTCTTGAGCGTCTGCATTAAAGATAGATAGCGATCTTTTTTCCGGGTGATGATTTTTCGTCTTACATTTTTTCCCATTTCGGAAAACCGATACACTTTTTTCAAGGAATCGAATTGGACGGTATGGCTGATTTTATTGGCCCTGACCAGGGGATCGGCCCAAAAAGAGTTTTGTTTCCGCAATTCGATTTGAAAGGTGATCGTCATTGGCACGCCACTTTCAATGGCTTCGCGGATCTTTTCCTCCATTCCATCCGTCAAAATGGCATCCATGATGATGTAATTCCCCTTTGTAGCCACTCCTATATTGGCAACCGAGGGGCCAGCGGCAACAGCCGGGGACACCAGAACCCATAATGCAAACCAGATGGAGGCCATGAGGCCAACGCACCCATTGCAAAAGGCTTTTTTCTTAAAGAAAATAGAGAGGTTCAACCAGCTTCTCCTTCAGTCGGTGGTTGACGATCAATGCTTCCACTTATTGGCATTTGGCGGAAAGGTTTAAATGCCGACAGTTTTCTCTTCAGGCCATCTTTGAGGGGACAATATCATAGTAGCAATATTGGGAAAGCCCTCTTATGTTTCCAAGATAACCCCTTTTTAGAAATTTGTAAAGCCAATAAAACAGTGGGCTTAGCCAGAAACAGAGGGAGATTTTCACGCAAATTTGGCTCGTAAAAGTTCTAATTACTTTAAACTAATTAATAATATTGACGTAATAAAGTTCGGATTAGTGATAATTATTCTGGTCAGTCAATGCAAATTGAGGGAGGGTATATGTCGTCATATTGAAATTATTATTTGCTCTGGTTTTTTCTCAGGTCCTTCAATTCAAATATCAGGTCCAATGCCCGCTTTGGTGTCAGGTCATCAGGGTCCAGATCGTCAAGTTTTCTAAGAACAGGGGAGTGCTCTTCCGCAAACATCAAGAGTTGTTGTGGGCCCACGTCTCGCGGGGCATCTTCGCGATGAAAAATCCGGGGTTGGCCCACCTCATCGAATTCGTTCTTTTCCAGATTGTCCAGGACTTCGAAGGCGCGTTTAAGCACTGTTTCCGGTAATCCCGCAAGCCTCGCCACTTGTATTCCGTAGCTCTTATCGGCGCCACCAGCGACGATTTTTCGCAAAAATATGATTTCATCGTTCCACTCCTTGACCTGGACATTGAAATTTTTTACGCCAGATAAGACCATCGCCAGTTCTGTCAGTTCGTGGTAATGAGTGGCGAACAGAGTTTTTGGGCCGCCCCGCTCTCCGTTCAATGCATGCAGGTATTCCACAATGGACCAGGCGATGCTGATGCCGTCGAAGGTGCTGGTTCCTCTGCCGATTTCATCCAGAATAATAAGGCTTCTGAAGGTGGCGTTATTTAAAATATTGGCGGCTTCGTTCATTTCCACCATAAAAGTGGACTGGCCTTTTAAAAGATGATCCTGTGCCCCGACGCGAGAAAAAATACGGTCGACTATACCGACCTCAGCCTCGTCCGCCGGAACAAAACTGCCGATTTGCGTCATCAGTGTGATGAGCGCGACCTGCCTGAGGAAGGTCGATTTCCCCGCCATGTTGGGCCCGGTGATGATCATGATCTGGTTTTCCTGCGCATCCAGAAGGACGTCGTTAGGAATGAACTGATTGAGAGGATCGATCTGTTCGACCAAAGGGTGTCTGCCATTTACCAGATTCAAGACAGGTTCTTCCTGGATAACGGGCTGGCAATAATTATTCCTATGGGCAGTTTCGGCAAATGAAAACAGGGCGTCGATTTCGCCGATGATCCGGGCCATGTTCTGGATGCGTGGTCCTTCCTTCGCTATGTCCTGGCGAATCTTCTGGAAGAGCATCAATTCCAGTTCGGAGATTTTATCTTCGGCTCCGGTTATTTCAATTTCATATTCTTTCAATTCAGGGGAGATATAGCGTTCGGCATTGACCAGCGATTGTTTGCGGATATATTCTTCGGGGACACGGTCAATATTTTTTTTGGTCACCTCGATATAGTATCCGTAGATTCGATTGAAACCCACCTTCAGGGTGGGTATGCCCGTGCGTTCCTTTTCCTTGGTTTCGAGAGTGGCGATCCAGCTTTTACCGTCCCGGCTGATCGACTTTAAACGGTCGAGTTCGTCGTCACAACCGGGTTTTATCAGATGCCCATCCTTTAGATTGACGGGAGGGTCGTCGACGATCTTTTCATCGATGAGTTTAAAAATATCTCCCAGATTGTCCCACTGATCTTCATATTGGGAACTGGTTTGGAACTGTTCGAGCACGGAGAAAACTTGCGGAAACGTTTCGATGGAATTTTTCAGCGCGATCAAATCGCGGCCACTGCAAATGGAAAGAGAAATTCGACCGACCAGACGTTCGAGATCGTGAATGTTCTGCAAATGGGTCCGCATTTCACTTCTAAGAAGCGGGTTTTCTTTGAACGTGCCCACCTGGGCTAAGCGTTCCATGATGACTTTGCGATCGACCAGAGGGTTCAAAATCCATTCTTTGATTTTCCTTGCTCCCAATGCCGTTTCGGTCGCGTCCAGTAAATCCAGAAGGGAATTTTTCCGGCTCCCATCGCTCGATTGGGTCAACTCCAGACTTTTGATGGTCGCCTGATCGAGAAGCATGGAGTTGTGAATGTGATAGGTGGAGAGGGAACTGATATGACTCAATGCGGATTTCTGGGTTTCTTGCAGGTAATAGATCAAAGCTCCGGCGGCGGAGATTGCGTACCGCAGATTCTCACACCCGAACCCTTCCAGAGAACTGGTTTTGAAATGCTCGATCAATTTCCGGTAGGCTTCGCCATGAGAAAAGGTCCAATCCTCGCATCCGTTGAGAAAAGTGTTGCGGTTTGCCGACCATGGGGCGTTGCCATTGGTTGTCTCGGCCGCCGATTCCGGAGTCAAAATTTCTTTCGGATCGATTTTTTCCAATTCATCGCGCAATAACGATTCCGCATTGTCTCCTGAAATTTCCGTGACCTTGAAGAATCCCGTCGATACATCGAGAGCGGCAAGGCCAAGCCCGTCTTTGCCAAAAAAAATGGATACCAGGAAATGATTGCTTTTGGGGTCCAGTAGAGAATCGTCGAGGACGGTTCCCGGTGTCACGATGCGGACGATTTCCCGTTTAACCAATCCTTTGGCAAATTTTGGATCTTCCGTTTGCTCGCAGATGGCGACTTTTTTTCCGGCTTTGATGAGTTTGGAGATATACCCGTTGGCGGAATGATGAGGTATGCCGCACATGGGCGTTGCGTTGGCTTTATTTTTACTGCGCGAGGTCAGCGCGATTTCGAGGATGCGGGAAGCGATCTTGGCGTCTTCGTTGAACATCTCATAAAAATCCCCCATGCGAAAAAACAGGACCGCGTCGGAACAATCCCGTTTAATACGATGGTACTGTTGCATCATCGGAGTTTCTTCCGATTCCTTGAGATTTTCTCCAGTGCTCATGATGCGGAACTATTGAGATAGGGTTTGAAAATGTGGAAACAGGTTGTCGTACGTGGCTTGCAGATGTTCCGGGTGAACTTTGGTGTCTGCCAAAACGGGCATGAAATTGGTGTCGCCGATCCATCGGGGGACAATGTGCATGTGAATGTGCCCGTCGAATCCGGCTCCGCCCGCTTTGCCAAGATTAATGCCGATATTGAACCCTTCGGGGGATTTAACAGTCCGCAGGATTTCCACGCATTTTTGGGTCAGGTGGTTGAGTTCGGTATTTTCTTTTTCATCCATTTGGGTGATGCAGGACAAGTGGCGGTAGGGCGAGACCATCAGGTGGCCGGTGTTGTAAGGATAAATGTTCATGATAACGAAGCAGGTGGCACCTTTATAGAGGATGAATTTTTTCTTGTCCTCATTGGCCTTCGGAAAAACGCAGAAGATGCATTCTCTCGACTTGTCCTGTTCGATATATTCCATTCGCCAGGGAGCCCAAACCTGTTTCATTGTCTTCTTTTCCGTGAGTGAATGAGGTTGAAAATAGTGTCAATAATCACAGGCATCGGAGGGCTGAACGCCTGGAAATATCAAAGCAAATAATTCCCAGGTTTTTTCTTTCATCACCTGCTCTTCTTTTTGTGATCGCTCGTGATCGTAACCCAGAAGATGGAGCAGGCCGTGAAGGAGCAATAGGACGAGTTCCTGTTCTAAAGAAAAGTGATGTTCCGACGCTTGCCGTTTTGCCGTTTCCACAGAAATTACCACGTCTCCCAGCATATGGGAAATGAATTCGTCGTCGTCCATTTGCGGAAAGGAGAGAACATCGGTGGCGGAGTCGATGTTTCGGTGTTGCCGGTTCAGGTTTTGAATGGTTGCGTCATCCACCAGCAGGACACTGAGCTCACCGTCATGCTGGCCCAACGCCTGCATGAATTTTTCGGCATGATTTTTTAAACTTTGGCAATCGACGTCGCAGACTTCCTGGTCATTTTGGATTTGAACATCCATAACTTATTTCAGGCGGGGGAGCCGACGCCTCTCCCACAGCCCAATGCTATTGTGAGAGGCGTCTTTCATTCAACAACTTTTAATGGGAATAAAAATTTAGCTATTTCCTATCCGGCGGACAGCTTTTGCTCCATTTGACCCGTCCTTCAAACCCGTATTGCTGGCCGATTTTTTTATCGTAATCTACGGTGGACAATATTTTATCTTCCGCCGCCAGCAGTGTGACCGTACTGGGCGTATTCATGGACTCCAACTGGCAGGCGGGTTTGACGATGTTTCCATCCAGACCCACCCGGAAGAACAGTTCC
>CAYPQH010000107.1:0-7854 GCA_964412825.1 uncultured Nitrospinaceae bacterium
GCCCTTGGGTATCCACGAGGACGTTGGAATCTCGCCGCCTTTTAGAATGACCGGAATCCGGGAGCGATCGACGGCGTGGGCGAACGCCTGACGGACCCGGACGTCGTCGAAGGGAGGTTTCCTGACGTTGAATCCGTAATAATAGCCTCGCAGTTGTGGCTTGCGGGTGAACTCAGGATCATTTTTATAATGCGGAATGGCGACCGGCGGCAGTTCGATAATATCCAGCTCCCCGGTTTCATAAAGCGTTAGCGCAGTGGTCGGTTCTTCCACCACATACACGAGAACCCGGTCGATTTCAGGACGTCCTTCGTAATGCCGGTCGTTGGCTTTTAGAACCAGCTTGTATTCGTGCTTCCACTCGGAGAGGATGAACGGGCCGTTGGTGACGATATGCTTAGGTTCTGTCCATTGATCGCCGTATTTTTCGACGATGTCCTTACGTTGCGGGAACGTCACCATGAAGGTGGTGATACTAGGAAAATACACCACCGGTTTTTTCAAACGGACTTTGAGCACGCTGGGGGAAATCGCCTGCACCCCCACTTTGTCGGGATCGGTGATTTTACCTGAGTTGAATTCGGCGGCGTTTTCAACGTCAAATAAAAAATAGGCGTATTGCGCGGCGGTTTTTGGGTCGAGCAGGCGTTTCCAGGAATACTCGAAGTCGCCGGCGGTGACGGGTTTGCCATCGCTCCAGAACACATCGTCACGCAGATAAAAAGTGATGACTTTTCCGTTTGCAGAGAACTCCCAGCGTTTGGCCACAGCGGGAATGGGTTCAAGATCGGCGTTGTACTGAGTGAGCCCCTCCATGAGATTGGTCAGCAGGTTGACCGATATGCTGTCTGTGGCCAGTGTCCAGTCCAAAGTGGGCGGTTCGGCCTTAACCGACATGCGAAAGGTACGGCCCTCATCGACATGGGCGTCGGAACAGGCGATCAGTATCCCCAGCAGGATAAAACTCACTGAAACCCGCAGAATTTCGATCAGGCGAAGTTTTCTTTTGCAGGTGAAGATCGAACGCATAGGCGGGAAGAATAGCACTCTTTCTCTTATATTAATTCTTTACTTTTCAAGGGACATCGCTAGAATAAAAACCTTTAACTCAATCGATAAAACTCATGGCCGACGATATCTCCTACATTCGTAAATGGTTGCGCAAAGGCATCAGCAAGGATGGGCTGACGCTCGACCTTTCTGGAAGAGGCATCCGCAACCCGGAAGCTCTGGAGATTGCCGAGAACATGGCCGTCCCCGACCTGGAAATTATATACCTGCACACCAACAAAATTAAGGACATTGGACTGGAAGAGCTGGCCTGCTCGGAACTGTTTGAAACTCTTAAAGAACTGTGGTTGTACGAAAACCTGATCGGCAACGACGGGGCTCGTGCCCTGGCGGAATCCAAACAACTGACCGGATTAAAATATCTGAGTTTGTACACCAACCGGATCAGCGACGAAGGGGCGGTTGCGCTGGCCCAGTCCACATCGCTTGGCGATCTGGAGACGCTGGATCTTTCGTTCAACCGGATTGGCGACAAGGGCGCGATAGCGTTTGCCAATTCCACTCATTTGAAAAGCTTGAAGGTTCTGCATCTGGACGCCAACCGTATCGGGTACGACGGCATGGTGGCCTTTGCTCAATCGACCGGGCTTCCCAATTTAACGACTCTCAACTTAACTTATAACAAACTCGATCCCGAAGGCTTACAGCTCATGCAAGACTCAAAACGCTTGCAGGCCATGCAGGCTGTGAAGACGGACTTGCTTGTTGCAGACGATTAATACATGGATTCAAATAAACGCGATCACCACCTGGTTCGCCTTATCAGGGAAAAAGTCGAACGGCAGGACCCTGTTCTCGACCTCCGATATGAGCGCATTGGCGATGAGGGAGTCACATGGCTCACCCGGAGTTTCGACCTTTCCCCGGTCACCCGTCTGGACTTGAGCTGGAATGAAATGACCAGCCAGGGTCTGAAAGCTCTGGCCGAATGTTCTTCATTGTCCAACCTGACGGTTCTGATTCTGGACGCCAACAAAATCGGCAATGCCGGAGCCAACGCACTGGCTGAATCTCCCCATTTGGAAAAACTGCAAACCATCAGCCTGGTCAACAATCGAGTGGCCGACGAGGGCGCTCTTTGCCTGATAAAATCATCCTCCCTGAAAAATCTGCAAACGCTGGAGCTTGAGATGAACCGCGTGGGCCATGCCCGGTTGACAAAATTTCCCGACGGCCCGGCCAACCCCAGGCTCAAACGGTTGAATTTAAGACGCAACCAAATCGGCGACATTACTTTGGCCGACTGGGTGCAGACGGGAGCGTTCAGCCATTTAACCCATTTGAATATGGGATGGAACAACATCCACAACCACGGAGCCAAAACCCTGGCCACAGCTCCGAGTTTGAGCGGGGTTCAGGAACTGATTCTCGATTCCAACTCCATTGGCGATGAGGGGGCACTGGCGTTAGCCAATTCCAAACATTTATCGAACCTGACCGTTCTTTACATGCACGACAATGAATACACCCGTAAGGCAGAAACCCGCTTGCAGGATATGCAGATCAGGCTTCTGGTGAAAAAGAATCTGTCTGGGACGGTGTTGAACCTCAACGAAAGCCGTCTCAACAACAAAGATATGGAAGCCCTGGCACGGTCGGAAAAGCTAGGGGAAGTTGAAACGCTGTTGCTTCGCGCCAATGATTTTGATCACCGGGGGCTTCGCGCTCTGACCGAATCGGGAGCGCTGAAAAAGTTGAAATCGCTGAACCTGATGGACAATAAGATTGGCAATAAAGGCGCTGTTTTGTTGGCGGAATCGGCAATGGTGTCGCAATTGAAAGTTCTCAATCTGGAAAAAGCCCGGATCACTTATCTGGGGTTCCTGGCACTGGCTCATTCAGATCAACTCAAGAACCTTGAGGAATTTAATATCAGCCTCAACGATATAACCGAAAAAGGCATTCACGTTTTGTCCACGTCAAAAAACTTTCAGCACCTGAAAAAATTGCGGGTGATGGACATTTTTATGGGCGATCCGGGTTTTCATTCGATAGCCCATTCGGACCAATTTGGAAGGCTGGAAGAGTTGCAGGTGAATGGAAACGCCATCACCCGGACGGGCGTGGAATCTTTTTCGGCTTCACCCAACCTGTCATCTCTCAAGAAACTTGATCTTCGCCGCAATAAATTTAAAATGGAAGACGTGCTTTTTTTGCAGGACTCTCCCCGGTTTAAAAAAATTGAAACCCTGCGGTTTTAATTTCTCCTTCCTTGCCCGCATTTTATAGTGAGGGTTTTTTCAATGGTTTGACCCATGAGTGATACTTCAAAAGGCGGTTGGCCCGTTGCTCATTGTAAGAAATTAACACGTTTGTGACCTGGGCATGATAGCCATGTGACCAAACTTCGGTATGCTGAACACAATGAAATTGAAAAAGTTCTTGACGTTTGTTTTTTTTGCAGTTAAAAGTATGCATCCCTAAAAAACATTGAAAAACCGAGGTTTCGTTTATTGCGTTCCAAGGTTGCGAGGAGAAGGGAATCTATCATGATCAAACAATCGACCGCTAAAGCATTTTCGTTTGAGATCGTCATTACCGTATTGATAACAGTGATCATCACCTTTTATTTCGCGTTTCCACGTGCGGGTCAGGCCGAAGTCGAAACAGCCGATTCCTTGAGTCAGAAAGTGATGACTCTCTACCATGCCGGAAAATATCAAGCGGCCTTCCCCATTGCCAGGAAAGTGTTGCGAATCAGAGAAAGGACCCAGGGGCCGGATCATTACGACGTGGCTGTGACCCTGCAAACGCTGGCCGGACTTTATGAGGCCGTGGGGGATTTATCCCAAGCCCAAAGCTTCGACAAACGGGCTTTGAAAATATTGGATAAAGATTTGGAGTCCGAGACCCAGCCCGCAACCTGAAAATTTTATCAGGAGTTTTTTAGGTTCGCTATAAGCTCAGAGATCCTGGAAGTATTTCTGTTGAAGGGAAGTTTTGAGCGGCTGGAATTTTTCCGGACAGATAAATAAAAAGATTTTGACGATGGATCGGGCCGACCTCAAAATATCCTCATTGGCCAAATTCATTTTAGCGATCCGCTGGTCAAAAATGGTTTTAAAGTAGGACGCCACCGCCTGCTTTTGTTTTTCCTCCGTTGCAAATGCAGATTTAACAATGTCTGCCAGTTCTCCAGAATCGATCCAGAACCCACCGCATTTAGGGCATTGATACACTTCCACGTCCCGTTCCCTGCAGAAAAAATGTCGCAACAAAAGTGAGGTTTCACAATGCGGGCAAATGGCTTCTACATCGCGGAAAAACCGCACGCCCTGGGCTCTTGAGACCTGCAATAAGCGCTCTCCGTTTCCGTGTTTGTCGTTGTTGTCCAGTTTTAACAGCTCAAACCGGCCAAACCACAGGCCTCCACAGCCTCCCTTACAGGCCAGGACTCTGAGTCCCTCAGCCGACATTTCACGAAGTTCCAATTTGCAGGACGGACAATTCATTCCCTCAACTCCTGTAGATGAAAAAGCTTGGTACGCCATGCCGGTCGGGTTGACAAAACCGGTTTCCTGGCCTAGATTGTGCTTTCATCCCAATGAGGATACCATTCACTCTCAAACCTGTTTTCATCATTACACGATTTTATTAGCGAGGAGACGCAATGAAAAACCCTTTTTACTATACGTTCTCGATTGTTGTCCTGGCCATTTTATTTACCAACGGTTGTGAAAAAGGTGCGACAACATCTGAAGGAAAAAAATCGACCGAAAACGAGAAACCCATTTCAGCGGTTGGGAATAAGCTCCTGGTCGGCGCTCTCATGGCATCGGACACGGAACCTGGAGCCGCTGAGAATAACGAAGGGGTGGGGCATTATAAAGAAGGTCACTGGAAAACATCTTTGAAACATTTTGAAGAAGCCGTCGCCGCCGGTCCAAAACTGGCCGAGGCGCATTATAATATGGCCCTCACTCTCGACAAAATGGGCGACCATGGAGGCGCGACCAAGCATTTTGGCGAAGCCTTGAAACTTGCGCCTGACAATCCAAAAATCACAGATTCTAAAATTCTGAAGGCCCATCTGGGAATGTGATCCGGTCTGTAAAAATGGCTCGGCCGAAGAAAAATTAGTGCCATGAAAAAACGGGTCCACAATAAAGCCATTGCACTGGGTGCAGGGTACAGGCTCAGCCTGGTTTTCTCGACCGGAAATAATAGTTCTGAAAAACCGGCGGCAAAACTTTTGGAAGCAGTCGATCCATAAGATTGTACAACTTCACGAAGGTGGGGTTGTTTTTGATTCCTGCCGGCAGGCGGGCGAGTTCGTTTCTGGGCAGAATCGCGTACTCTTCGATTTTCTCCACGTGCAAACCCGCAGCCTGATTCAAAGCGTGAATGTTTTGGCGCGTGAATCGATAAAGATGATGGTGCTTGGAGGGGATTTTCCGGGCCAGGGCTTCGACCCAACTGAATTTATTCGGAAAATGAAAACATAAAAACACGCCACCCTTTTTTAGGATGCGATGGATTTCTCTAAGGCTTTTTATTTCATCTCCGCCTTCCTGGCGCACATGTTCCAGCACGCCGACCGAGACCACGGCATCGAACGATTCGTCGGGATAAGGCAATTGCACCGGATCGCCGGACGAAACTTTAAAGTTGAACGAGTCTTTGAAGCGGGTGCAGAGAAGATCGGCGATTTTGATCCCATCGGGGTGATAGGAATCGCCGGCATTCACATTGAAAGATTCGGTCTTGAATCCGTTGTTCAACAAAAAATAACTGAAATGACCGCTCCCGCAACCCCAATCCAAAACCCGGGCGCCGGGCAAGGTCACGGATTTTAGAAAATTTTCGTAAACCGTCCAATATTGGGAAGCGGTCGCTATATTGTCAAACGCAAACAGCTCATACTCTTGTAGCGTCTGAAACACTTCCACCCAGCGGTTTTCTTTAGCGGTCCATTGCAAGGGCCTACTCCTTATGATTTCAGGGGAGCTCTAATAATTCTATAATTTTTCTTTCAGGCACAACTCGTGTGCCCTTATCTTATGAGGGCCGCTCATGCCCAAAAGCAATTTTTAGAGGCGCCCTTCAAATCAATCCGGGTTTTAATTTTCAAGGCGGGGACAAAAAAAAGCCCCCGACGATTACTTCGCCAAGGGCTTTTTGGATCGTTTCAGATTATAAAATTGCCAGGAAACCGCAGGCCTCGTAGCAGGCGTTGCAGTTGATGCATAAATCCATGTCGATATGCGCCGCCACCTTACGGGTTCCCCCGGTAATCGCGCCGGTCGGGCAGGGCTTGATGCACGCTCCACAGGCAACGCATTCTTCTTCCTTGACGTAATAGCGGTAGAGCCCTGTGCATTTTGCGGCGTCGCAAACCTGATCCACAATGTGCCGCTCAAATTCTTTGCGGAAATACTTGATCCCGGTCAACACGCATTTGACTGCTGTTTCTCCAAGTCCGCACAACGAAGTCATGTTGATTTCTTCGCACAGGGCTTGTAGTTTGTCCAGGTCTTCCATCTTGCCCCGGCCTTCGGAAATATCGTCCAGCTTGTTCTTGATGAGGGTCAACCCAATTCGGCAGGGGGTGCATTTCCCGCAGGTTTCACCTTCATTGAATCCAATCGAAAATTTTGCCAGATCGATAATGCAGGCGGAGGCATCGTAAGCCGCGAAACTGGCCTGCCCCATGAGCACTCCGGCGTCCAGCATGCTTTCGTAATCCATCGTGATGTCGATTTTTTCCGGAGGCAGAAACCCACCGGTGACGCCACCGATGTGGACGAGTTTGAGTTCTTTTTTCTTGACGATGCCGCCGCAGATGTCTTCGATGACTTCACGGAAGGTCAAGCCCATGTCCAGTTCCATCAGGCCGTTGTATTTGAGGTTGCCCGCGATCGCCCAGGTTTTGAACCCCTTGGCGTTTGGAGTTCCCTTACTGGCATGCCAGTCGGCGCCATTTTTGATGATCGATGGAACGGTGGCCCAGGTTTCGGCATTGTTCAGCAAGGTGGGCCGCCCCCACAATCCCTTTTCGGTGGAATGCGGCGGTTGCGCCTTGGGGAAAGGACGTTTGCCTTCGATGGAAGCCATCAAAGCTGTGGACTCGCCTCCGATAAAGGCTTCGGCGCCTTCATGAACAGAAATTTCGATGCTGAAATCAGTTCCCAGAATGTTATTGCCAAGAAAGCCGCGCTCTTTAGCCTGCTCAATGGCCATGTTCAGCCGTTTGACGGCAATCGTGTAATCGGAACGGGTGTAAATGATTCCTTCGGTGGCTCCGATGGCGTACGCGCCAATGATCAATCCTTCCAGCACCTGATGAGGACAGCCTTCCATGACGCTACGGTCCATATAGGACGCAGGGTTGCCTTCGTCACCGTTGACCAGAATATAACGGCTACCATCGTGCGAGGGTGCGGTCGCGGCTTTTTCCCATTTGTGGCCGGTGACAAACCCGCCGCCGCCTTTACCGCGCAGACCGGATTTTGTGACCTCGTCCCGAATTTCTTTCGGTTGCATGCCGGTGAGGGCTTTCTTCAAGGATTCATAACCGCCGACGGCAATGTATTCTTCAATATTTTCAGGGTCGATGGCACCACCAAATTCGAGCGCTACTCGGGTTTGTTTTTTAATCTGTGCGTAATAATCGTCCTTAGCGGCGGCTTTTTTGAATATTTTTCCGCCCACGATATGGTCCTTTAAAATTTTCGAGACCATTGCGGGTTTGACTTTTTCATAGGTCACTCGGTCCTGCCCAGGAATGTAGACATCGACCAGAACATCGCGACTGCAATAACCGCGACAGCCCACTTGCCCCAT
>CAYPQH010000108.1:0-7789 GCA_964412825.1 uncultured Nitrospinaceae bacterium
ATTTCAAAGCGGTTTCCAAAACTTCAACCGCCCGGCTGGCTTCCCCTTTTTTATAGTAACTGACCCCCAGCATTAACCTCGAATCGTGAGCCTTATTGCTTTGCGGAAATTGATTGAGAACCGTGTCGAATTGTTTAATGGCACTGTCGTACATTTCCAGTTTGACGTAATTACTGCCAATCCAGAATAAGATATTGTCTTTTAAATGTCCGGGAGGATTGCTCAACGCGAAATTTTGAAACAACAGGATCGACTCATCATAGTTGCCCACCTGATAAGCGCTCAGGGCCGTATTGTATTGAGACGGAGTCCCCTTACTTTGCCCGACCGGACTGATTGTCTTTCGGGGCATGGCCTGAGACTTCCCCCCCGGGGCCATTTTCATCCGGGAAATTTCGTCGTTCAATTGACTGACTTTTAGTTTCAACTCTTCAATTTCAGGCTCCAGAAACTGCGACTGACCCGAGACTGCGGCCAGGCTCCCTTCCAATCGTTCCTGAGTCGCACTCACCTTGGGTTCAAGAGTTATTAAAATTTCCTCCAGTTCCCTGACCTTGGATATCAACGCTTCCTGTTGACTTTGTAAACTTTCAACGTCCCCTTTCAACGCACTGGAATCCGCTTCCTGTTCAATGCTGGAAAAATCACCGCCGCCGCCTTCAATCATGGCCCCGTCTTCAGCAAAAAAATCATCCTCGGATCTGGAACCTCCCGCTCTCTTTGCGGGTTGTTCGTCTTCAAAAGGAAAATCATCTTCAAAGGCTAGGTCCTCTTCATCTTCATCTCCAATCCAGGGGATGTAACTGCAACCGCCCAAAACCAAAGGTGAGACCAATAATAAAACTCCGAAAAGACGAAAAAGGTAATTTTTTGGGGACATGCCTGGCTCCGTAATAATTAGAAAAGGATTGAATAACCCTTAATTATCAATGGATTGTATTATACGCCACTTTTTTATGTCAACACAAAAAAAAGTAACCTTAATTTAAAAAAAATTTATCACCCTTAAAAGGATTCTCCGTCACCCCACAACGACTGTATTTTCCCGGTTCAAGGACACCAGCCCAGCCAGGGTTTCAGCCACCAGTTCGATTTCATCCCGGGTGTTACTGCCCCCCAAGCTGAACCGAATAGAGGAATTTATCTGACGCGCCGGAACCTGCATGGCCGTCAGAACATGGGACGGTAAGGATGAACCGGAACTGCAAGCCGACCCTGTGGACACGGAAATTCCTTTTACGTCGAGTCCGATCAATAGGGTCTCGCCATCGGCCCTGTCAATCGAAAGATTCAGTGTATTTGGAAGTCGAAATTCTTTATCCCCCAAAAGTTCTACTCCGGAAATTAAACTTTCTATTCGCTGAAAAAAATTATCCCGCAGATTTGCCAATGAAAGCATCTTCCCCGATTCCAACCGCGTTTTGGCCAATTCGCAGGCTTTTCCGAATCCAACGATTCCAGCGACGTTTTCGGTCCCTCCCCGCCTTTTCTTTTCCTGGTTGCCTCCACTCATCGTAGGAAACAATGCGGAAAGCCCTCTTTTCATGAACAAAGCGCCCGCGCCTTTTGGCCCGTTCAGTTTATGAGACGAAATAGAAAGAAAATCCACCGGAAGTTTTTTTACATCTACGGGTATTTTTCCCACGCTTTGCACTGCATCCGTATGAAAATATACCGAATTTTCTCGCGCTATTTCCCCTATCTTTTCGATGTCTTGCAAGGTCCCCACCTCACTGTTCGCGTGTTGCAGAGAAATCAAGACGGTGGAATCCTGTATGGCATCTTTCAATTGATCGAGGTCGATTCTGCCTTTCAGATCAACCGGCAGACGATCGATTTGAAACCCGAGTCGCTCCAGCTGTTTGCAGGGGTTCAGTACAGAAGGATGTTCGATGCTGGAAGTGATGATGCGGGCGTCTTTTTTCTCCTGGCCGAGAGCAACGCCCAAAATGGCTATATTATTTGACTCCGTCCCCCCACTGGTAAAAATCATTTCCCCAGGATTGGCGCCGATAAGACCGGCAACCTTCTCTCTGGCTTCATCAAGAAAAACTCTGGCTTTGCGTCCTTCATAATGAATGCTGGACGGATTGCCGAAATATTCCTTGAGGACGGGAAGCATGGCTTCAAGGACTTCCGGGTGTAAAGGCGTGGTCGCGTTATGATCCAGATAAATTTTCTGCAAAATGAAACCCTTCAGCCAGCGGTAGTGGGGTCAGTCATCCTGATTCTTGGTGGGCACGGGGTCGGAGTGTGATTCTTTTTGCCCGTTAATAGCTTCTCTTAGAGAACGAATTTCCTTCTCCATTTTCGGAAGTTTGTCCAACATGCACTCGATCGCTTTCGCGACCGGGTCGGGAAAGGAATCCTCTCCAGTATCCTGCTCAAATTCTGAAGAAACTCCGGAAAACACCACTCGCCCCGGGACCCCAATGACAGTGGAGTATTCAGGAACTTCCTGAAGCACCACCGAGCCCGACCCTATTTTCGTGTTTCTTCCGACTGTTACCGGCCCCAACACCTGAGCTCCTGCGCCGATGACCACATTGTCGCCAATGGTCGGATGCCGTTTCCCGCCTTTGGTGCTCAATCCCCCAAGGGTGACCCCGTGATAAATAAAAACATTGTCGCCAATTACCGACGTTTCACCGATCACCACACCCATCCCGTGGTCTATGAAAAACCGGCGTCCGATCTTCGCGGCAGGATGAATTTCAATTCCCGTCAACCAACGGAAAAAGTAAGACAAAACCCGCCCGGCAAACTTCCAATCATGATTCCACAACCAATGGGAAATCCTGTGAGCCACGAGAGCGTGAACTCCCGGATAACAAACAATGACTTCCAATAAATTTCTGGAGGCAGGGTCCTTTTCAAGGGCCACCCGAATATCTTCTTTAATCTGATTCAGCATAGTGTCTCAAATGCAGTTTGACTGGGGAGTAACTTGTTGTAAAACATATTATATAATACTCCCCGGACTTTCCAACCGCAAACGCCATGCAAACTAAAAAAGACTGCAACCGCATTTTCGCAAAATCAACTTATCGGGAGTCCTGTGTCTATCAGGATACCGGACCAGAACGTTTAAATGGAGCGAAAAGCCAAAAAGCGGAGATCATGGAAATAATCCCCCCCCGTTTGCCCGAATCATTTTACACACTTGTATTCATTGCCAGTAGAGGGAAAAATAATCGCTCAATTGATTACGTTGTGGCCTCGACCCCGCATGCAATTGATAAATGCCCGCTTATAGTTTTCTTCGGAACCGAAGCCCTGTCTGGCCCCGCCACCAAATCCACCGATCGCAGCTCCAGCGGCGGCTCCACTTCCAGGAGACCCGACGGCGGCTCCCAGGGCGGCACCTGCTGCGGCTCCGATAGCGCCTCCGATCAAGGCTCCTTTACCGGTTTCCCTGGCAGTACCACCCCCGGCATTCATTGCCAGTTGTCGACATTCCACTTTATCGCGACCAATATTCGCCGCATTGGGATCACCATAGGGGTCAACAGTTGGAGACCAATCACCCCAGCTGGCACAACCTGACATGATCACTGCGCTTATAACGATAGCTGAAATAGTCCTATACATATTTTTTGCTCCTTCACTGCTATTAATAGTGTGACTCTGAATTTATAAAAATTTCTCAACATCAACCCATTTTCAGAGTACGTTATGTCCCCGACCCCGCATACAATTTATAAATGCCTGTTTGTATTGATTATCAAAGCCAAAGCCTTGCGTTATCATTCCGCCAA
Source organism: uncultured Nitrospinaceae bacterium (assembly GCA_964412825.1). Classification (GTDB taxonomy): domain Bacteria; phylum Nitrospinota; class Nitrospinia; order Nitrospinales; family VA-1; genus JADFGI01. The sequence continues at coordinate 3,759 of CAYPQH010000108.1, forward strand.
TGCCTCCCACCGCCGCCCCCACAGCTGGAGAACCTGCGATCGCACCCAATGCCGCACCCGTCGCTCCGCCGATCAATGCGCCTCGACCCACTTCTGTCGCAGGGTTGCCTGCCGCTTGTTTGGCCAATACACGACAGTTCATTTGATCCCGTTCAATATTCGCAACATTAGGATCTCCATATGCGCTCACGTCCGGCGTCCAGCCGGATTGATAAGCACAGCCTGAAAAAATCAACGCCACTCCTGCGAATACTATGGATCTTAAAAACACTTTCCTTAAACCTCTTAAAAGTTAACTCCCGGAAACTATAAAATCAAAGGTAAATCGAATTCACCAAAACTGTCGTCGTTTAATAAAAATGGGCTTTCATTATTCCACATTCCGCAAAACTAAGCACCATATAAATATACAAATTTCTCCATAAAACTGCAAGTAGTTTTACTTTTATTTTCACAGGCAAATCTCATGACGCGCAACCGAGAATTCCTGAGGATTTTTCCGCTTCAAAAAAAGTCGCCAGGACCCCTTCGGCCAAAGCGCGGTATCCCTTTTCATTGGGGTGCAACCAATCCTGCGGGCCGTGAATGGGTTCTTTCAAAGCCGCTGATCTGAAAAATTGTCTCGTATCGGCAAAGTCAAACTTGTGGTTTTTGGCAATGGCTTCAATTTTCAGGCAGATTTCCTGGCTGCGTTCATGAATGGAAGCGGACTCAAAAGTTGCGGGGCCTTTTCCTGTTTGAATGGTCACGGTGGGCGATGCCCATTGGTAAGAAGACAAGGGGGAGGGAATATAAACAACGGCGATCGCGGACTCATTAAAATATTTTGCTAAAAACAGCAAGGATTGCTCAAAAACATAAATGGCCTGTCTGGTTTCCTCAGGCGTCAACGTCATCGCAGGATGCTGACTGTTCAATGGAATAGGAAACTCCTTGCCGCCAATCAACGCCATATCATTGTGGTGAGATACGGACTGCGGTTGATTCTTCTCATCTTGTTCCTCGACCTTTTTACTAAAAACTTTTTTTAATTTTTTAAAACCTCTCTTGATTTCGTTGACGACATTGTCGCCCACGCTTTCTATGAGAAACCGGGTGAACAGGAAGTTTTTTAACGGGCCATCCGCGTTATATAACGGGTCTTTTTCTAAAACCTGTTTCTGGATAAAATTTTCAAACGCGGCGGTATCATAAAGCGAAATCTTTTCCAGAATGTCCTTGTACTGTCCTTGCAGGTCTATGACATTGTCGTTCAAGTCATTGCCTTCAAAAAAATAAACCAGAATCATTTTGGGCTGTTCCAGCTCAAACGCCCGCAACGAATTGATGTGCTTGAAATGCGCAATGGGCTGAGACACCAGTCCACGCAGGCTACCCGAACCCAGAGCGCCATATGAAATGATATCCCGTCCAATCCGGTTGTACAGAACGTGGGCGGAGTGGTAGTCCCCCTGGGTGAACTTATGCTTACGGACCGTCTGCTTGAACCAATCGCCTGTCCCCAGGGCATGGGAATCACCCACAATCGCGATATAGTCTTTTGGAACCACGGATCGTTTTGTCGATTGGCCCAATACCTTGTAACCATCATCCAAACCAACGTAGATGGACAAAGGAACCTTGTGCAGCAGATGGGGGAAAATGACTTCGATGGCCAGAATAAAAACGACCACAGTGCCAAGCGAAATTGAAATATTAACCAAAAGAGATTTCAGTTTTTTTTTCAAATTATTCTCTAAAGCTTCAGGCTATTTTTTGATTTCTGTAGAAGAGTGGTACTGGTCAAGAATTTGCGCCTGAGTTTCATCGTCGGCGGCCAGATAGAGACGGATGGTGTCGAAGCGTTTGGTCTGCTGTATGCGGACAAGTTTTAGACGCATGGTTTCCAAAAGCGCCAGAAAAGTAACGACCAGTTCCTGCCTCGTATTCAATACGGTGAACAGGGAATCGAAGGTGATGGTTTTCGCGGCATTGAGGATTTCCAGAATGTGCGTCAACCGGTCCGACACTGAAAACATGGAAACTTTAATTTCATAGTCTTTCTTGTATTCTTTACTTTTCAATATATTTTGAAACGCATTGAGAAGATCAAATGCGGATGCTTCCTGAATTATTTCCTCGCCGCTGTCTTCATCTACAAGAACATCCCCGCCGCGCACAAAAACCTGTTGCCGATCGTGTTCCCGCACCCGCAACTCAAACGCGGCTTCCTTATAACGCTGATATTCCTGCAACCGGCGCATCAATTCTGCCCTGGGGTCCTGCCCTTCTTCACCTTCTTCCAACTCCTGCTCCTGAACCGGGAGAAGCACTTTCGATTTGATGCGGGTCAATTCCGCCGCCATGATCAGATAATCCCCGGCGACTTCAAGGTTCAAATCCTGCATGAGGTCGATATAGTCCATGTATTGCCGGGTGATCGTGGCAATGGCAATATCGTGAATATCCATTTTCTGCTCTTTGATTAAATGCAGGAGCAGATCCAACGGCCCTTCAAAAACTTCAATATTGCATCGATAGGTCATCGTTTTTTAATCTCAAGGAAGGATTAAATCTTTTGTAAATTTAGCATTAATGGAGCAAAGTGAAAACCTAATTCTCCAAGTACCCATGAAAGACTTTGCCTCAAGTAGCCAGGCTCGTGAGCGAAGCGTACCCCTTCGGGGCATGAGCCAAAAGCGAACATCACAATGCTATGGTTGCGGGCGGCCTGTGCAGCAAATTGTTAAGTGTCACCTGCGACTTTCTTGATGACAAAATTTTTAAATTCTGGGCTTTTCATTGATGCGTCTGGAACATACACTGACATGCCATCCCCGATAGAAATGAACAGACCTTTTGCTGTTGGAATCGCAGCTTTTACACCATCCCAACTGATGGTCCCTTCGCTAGTGGGTCCTTTCTGATAAATTCCGGAGTCATCAACTCGAATTTCTATGGATGAATTTGAGTTGTTCGATCGAGTGTGAATGCGTTGCTGCATCCACCTTCGACGATAAAAAAAGAACTCCACAATCTCGACAAACCCAATGATAAAAAGAACGATAGATAACACGTTCAGTTTGTAGACCATCAGTCCACAACCAAAGAATATGAGCAATATGCCAGTCTGAATTTGCCACCGTCTGAGTTTGCTTCTGTGGCTCAGCCATTGTTCAAAACTTTCTTCGAAATACGCCTTCGTCATTTCAAAGCTGACGCCATACTCCATGTATAGTTACCTAACTAGTTTTTAAGTGAGCGAAGCCTTAAACTTTCCCCCTCGCGGGAGCGGGTTACAAATCCCCCCAGCGGTTTTGCAAAAGAGAGAGGATGACAATGGGAGCGGTTTCCGCTCGCAGGATGCGCGGCCCAAGAGTGATGGATTGAAATCCATATTGCCGGGCGGCGTCGATTTCCGCCGGAGAAAATCCGCCTTCGGGACCACTCAAAAACGCGATGGACCGAGGCGGGGTGGAAGTGGAAACATCGCTAAACCTGCGGGCCTCTTCCTCTTCCCAAAATACCAGTTTGAGTTCCGCCTTCTGATGTACCCGGCAAAATTCCTCGACGGTTTGGATATTGTGCGAAACCTCCGGCAGGTGACTGCGACCCGATTGCCGGGCGGCCTCTCGTGCGATTTTTTGCCAGCGAGCTGTTTTTTTTTCCGCCTCGGTTCGCATTACCCGAATGACGCTCCGTTCTGTTTTCAACGGAGAAACCCGACTCACTCCAAGCTCCACCGACTTTCTGAGAACGGGATCAAATTTATTTCCCTTGAGAAGAGCGATTCCCATTTCAATCACCAGGGGGGATTCCGTCTGAAAATCTTCTTTCGACTCAATCCTGCCTCGAATCTCGCGTGGCTTCACCACGGTCAATTGGACAATATATCGCTTTCCAAGGCCATCCAGGATCTGAATCCGGTTTCCCTCCTGCAACCGGAGAACGGTTCGGATATGACTCACATCGGACCCGCTTAGTATCACTTCGGCTCCCGTGATATTTTCCGGCTGGACAAAAAATCGGTGCATATAGTCCCGCTAAACTTT
>CAYPQH010000109.1:0-7575 GCA_964412825.1 uncultured Nitrospinaceae bacterium
ATGCCAGTTGTTCCAGAACGATGTCCTGAACATCCAACCCGGCTTTGTTGACGCACTTTACGATGTTTTGCGCCGACGTTACCGCCGCCGTAACGATATGCACCTTGGCTTCCAGCCGAACACCCGCCATTCCCAGCGGGTCTTTGATGCCATCCTGATTGTCCACGATATATTCCTGCGGAAGGACATGAATGACCTCCCGGTCCAGAGGAATAGCAATGGCTTTGGCGGCTTCAATCACCCGGTCGACATCTTTTTCAATGACCTCTTTTCCCTTTACGGCAATAATGCCGTGACTGTTTAGGCTGTTGATGTGTCCACCGGCGATTCCCACAAAAGTTGATTCAATTTCGAATCCGGCCATCATTTCAGCTTCTTCCACGGCGCTTTTAATGGATTCCACCGTACTGTCTATATTGACCACCACGCCCTTGCGAAGACCTCTTGACGGGTATTGCCCAAGGCCGATGATGTCTATTCCACCTTCCGGAGTTTTTTCACCGATGATGCAACAGATCTTGGTCGTGCCTATGTCCAGGCCAACAATGTGCTCAGTTTTTTTGGACATGGATTCCTTCCCTTAATATTTTTTGCATCGTTAACCTGAGTGTTACAAGCGCGCTTTCTGTTTCACAACAACTTTATCTTTAAAGGACAGATCGATATGCGCGATGTTATTTTTATCCTTTTCCAGAGTGTCACGAACGATCAGGAAATTTTTAAAATCCTGCTCAATGGTTTCAAGGCCCATGAAAATTTTCAAACTGCGATCCTCTGTCGTAAATGTGACCCTGGAGAAACCGTCTATGTCAGACGTTTTAATAGGATTGTCGGCGAAAAATGACATTTTGTTTAGATAATGCATGGTTTGCAAACTCTCGATAACCCCTTCCAGGGCGGCACTTTCTCCAAAGGTAATTTTTTCTCCCGACCAGGGTTGGATGATCAAAGGAAGGTCTTGGTGAGTTGAGGTTGCAAGTGAAAGCAGAACGCCAAAGTTATCCATGATATAAATCCGATCCAACTTGATTCTGGCATAAGGTTTTCTTTCCGTTACAGTCACTACAATATTTTGCGGAAAAACTTTCCGCACGGAAACCGTTTGGACCCAGGGATGCCGGGCCAGTCGGGTGGACAGATTTTCCAGATCCAGTAAAAAAATATTTTCCCCGATGACGGAACCCAGCCATTTCCGCAGTTCTTTCTCTGTCAATGTCTGGTTGCCGGTGAGAGCCATCTTGGATACCTCAAACTGCGGTGAGGTGGTGACAAACTGAAATCCCATAAAACTCCCATAAATCACAGCCCCTGCCAACAAGAGTTTGGTGAACCAATCCAGCAACCTTTTCGCGAAAGCCGAGAGGATCAAAAAAAGACTGGAGTCCTCTCGGGAATCAGGAGCGCTCCTGTCTTTTTTACGCTTTTTGCGTTTTTGCAAGCGCAATACTCTCCAGGAGCCGCCAGACTTTTTTTGTTCCGCCAATGCGTATGTCATAAAAAGGTATTTTATTAATCCAGTTGAGCGGTTGCTAAAATTTCCATCACCAGTTCGTCAAAATTCATTCCCGCCTGTTTGGCCGCCATGGGCAAAAGGCTGATGGGGGTCATCCCCGGAATGGTATTGATCTCCAAAACCCAGGGCGTTCCCTTATCGTCGAGAATGACATCGACTCTGGGTATGCCTCGGCTCTTGAGGGCGCGTACCACCTGGATGGCAACGTCTTCGCAGCGCGATATTTCTTTGGCGCTCAATTCAGCCGGGCATACGTAGTCGGTTTTCCCTTCAGTGTATTTGGACTCGTAATCATAAAATTCCGATTTCGGTTTGATGTGGACGATAGGGAAGGGCTGTTCCCCATTCATCCCGATGGCCAGCAGACGACCTTCGATAAATTTTTCCACCAGCACTTCTTCGGAATACTTGAAGGCTAATTCTAAGGCTTTTTGCCACTCGCTCTCCTCTTTCACGATGGAGATACCAATGCTGGACCCCTGAGTGGACGGTTTGACCACCACGGGCAAATCCAGAGTTCGGTCGGGGATATTTTTTTGGTTTCTGTTGAACACCTGGTAGTCCGCTGAAGGAATATTGTTAAATTTAAAAATTTCTTTCGACTTCACCTTGTCATAAGCGATGGCACTGCCCAACACCCCGGAACCTGTGTAGGGAATTTTTGCGTATTCTAAAATTCCCTGGATGGTTCCGTCTTCCCCATAAGTGCCATGAAGCGCAATGAACGCGATATCGATCCTGTTATTTTTCAGGTTGAGGGCAATGTCTCGGTCCACATCGAGGGCGACGGCCTCAAGCCCGTTTTTTTGAATCGCTTTAAACACCGCCTGCCCGGTGGTCAGAGAGACTTCTCTTTCCGGCGACAGTCCCCCCATCAGAACGCCGATTCTTTTCCCTTTTAAGTTTTGCGCCAAAAGCTTGTTTCCGGTTAAAAATTAAACAAGGTCCGCCCCCGATCTTCGGCCAAAAGATCGGAGACAAAGGAAGGAGGGGTACCTTTGATTACGGACCTGTTAAACGCTGGTTTTCATGTTTACTTTTTTAAAGGCCGTACGAATCCCTCCATATTTCAGGTTCATCCACCCATGACGATGATTTCCCGTTCGAGTTTGACTCCGGTTTTTTCCTCCACCACATTTTGAATGTGGGCAATCAGGTCGAGAACATTCTTGGCGCTGGCATTTCCTTTGTTGACGATGAAATTCGCATGCTTGATGGAAATTCCGGCCTGTCCCACACTGTATCCTTTGAGCCCAGCCGATTCGATCAGTCGTCCGGCACTGTCGTTGGGAGGGTTCTTAAAGATCGAGCCGGAATTAGGAACCGTCAAAGGTTGCTTGGAACTTCTTCTGGCCAAGTGAGAGTTCATGGTTTTGTGAATGGTTTTGGTATCGCCTTTCTCAAGCTCGATCTCGGCTTCGACAACGATTCCTCCTTCGGTGGGGAAAACGGACTTCCTGTAAGAAAATTTAATTTCTTCGCCTTTCAGCACCTCGACTTCTCCTTCAGAAGTGACGCGGGTGACGTTTCGGATGAACGGGCCAATCTCCGTGCCTTCCGCACCGGCGTTCATGATCACCGCCCCACCCAGAGAACCGGGAATGCCCACCAAATGTTCGATTCCGGTCAGAGAATACTTGGCCGCAAATTTTGCAAGGTAAGATAACTTCACGCCTGCACCAACGCGTATGACAGCCGTCTCTTTCTTTTCGGCAGATTGTGTGAACACTGGAGGATCGATTGACCGAAAACTGCTTTTTAGGCAAATCACCGCTCCTCGAATGCCACTGTCCTTGACCAGAAGGTTGGTTCCTTCTCCCAGGGCGAATACCGGCATACTCTTTTTTTGCTTGAAGATGGTTTGCAAATCTTCAACGTCTCTGGGAAGAATGAAAAAATCCGCCGGTCCGCCAATCCGAATGGAGGTGTGAGCCATCATGAGTTCATCGCGCTTCACTTCACCTTTGATTTTAGTCAGCCATGGAAAAGGATCGGTCATGATTTTCCTCTGCCGTAATTTGCGTCCCAGGACGGTTTTAGGTAATTCCAGACGGGCTCGGAGGAAATACCTCTGCTCCACACCGGAGTGAGTAAAATTGATCAATTTCCGTTTCCACGATTCACTCAACATTTTAGATTATCCTCTCTGGATGTTTTGTTATATTTCAATTGGAAATATTTGTAAGTAAGATTTGGTCCAGTTCCCACACGTCACCCGCGCCGAGCGTGATCACTACATCTCCAGGGTTCAGGATGCGAAGCAAATGGGGAACCACCTCGTCTTTATTCTCGATAAAATCCACATTCTTGTGGCCAAACTCCCTGGCCCCATCTGCAATCTGGCGGGCGTGCACTCCTGGGATTGGAGTTTCTCCCGCCGGATATATGTCCATCACGATCACTTGATCCGCGTCGTTGAAGGCGGAGCAGAATTGTTTCAATAACGACTGGGTGCGTGAGTACCGGTGCGGCTGAAACACGGCGATCAATTTCTGGTTGGGCCAGACTTCTTTCGCGGTTTTGAGAGTCGCCTGAATTTCCACCGGGTGGTGCCCATAATCATCCACCAGCGTCAAGGCGTCCGATTGATGCACGATCTCAAACCGGCGCTGAACGCCGGGAAAATCTTTCAACGACTCCGCGATCACCGAAAACTCCAGGTTCAATTCCATGCCGACCGCGACCGCCGCCAGAGTGTTCAAAACGTTGTGGCGGCCCAATGCTCCCGAATGAATTCTTCCCAGTTCTTTTCCTTGAAAGTAAACGGTAAAAAAGCTTTGCAGTCCTTCCACCGAAATATTTCTGGCGGTGTAATCCGCCTGGGTTGTCAAACCATAGGTGATGTAACGTTTTTCGATTCTGGGGATCAGCGATTGAATATTGGGGTCGTCCAGACAAAGGATAGCCGCGCCAAAAAATGGGGTTTTGTTGATGAAAGTCAAAAATGCGTTTTTAATATTTTCAAGGGTTTTGAAGTATTCCATATGTTCTTCATCGAGTGTCGTGACGACCGCGAAAGTGGGAGACAATTTTAAAAACGAACCGTCGCTCTCATCCGCTTCCGCCACCAGAAATTCACTTTGGCCCAACTTGGCTAATCCACTAAAACTTTTGATCCGGCCTCCGATGACCACAGTGGGGTCGAGTCCGCCGCCGGCAAGAACGGTGGCGACTAAAGAGGTGGTCGTGGTTTTCCCATGCGTTCCGGCAATGGCGATTCCGTATTTCATTCGCATCAATTCGGCCAGCATTTCAGCGCGGGGGATGACGGGAATGGCTTTTCCCTTGGCCGAAACCACCTCGACATTGTCTCCTCGGATAGCACTGGACGCGACCACGACCTGGGCCCCTTCAACGTTGTCCGCATGATGGCTGAACGTTATTTTTGCGCCGATTTTTTCCAGATGCGCGGTGACCGGTGACTGACCCATGTCCGATCCAGTGACCTCGAACCCCTGGTTGATGAGAACCTCAGCGATGCCGCTCATGCCGGAACCTCCGATCCCGATAAAGTGGATGCGTTTGGTGTTTCCTAAAAACATAACAGAGCATTTCCCCCATCTTGATTTCCAATTCCTCCTGGCCGATCATGAGATTTGCCTAACAATTCAAGGCATAGCTGGAGTGCCTTTTGAGTGGCGTCTCTTTTTCCCAGTGCGAAGCAATTATTTTCCATGGCCGATCTTTTTTCCGGTTGTTCCATAGCACTTGTGATTACTTGCGCCAGACTTTCCCCGGACACGTTTTTGTCGAGGATCATCAAAGCGGCCTTGGCAGATTCGAGAATCCTGGCGTTGTGTTCCTGATGGTTGTGAGTCGCGTGTGGATAGGGAATTAGCACAGACATTTTTCCAAGGGCCGTGATTTCCGCCAAAGTGGTCGCACCGGCCCGGCAAATGATCACCCTGGCTTTTTTATATTGTTCCACCATATCGTGTATGAAGGGGCGCACGTCCGCAGACATTCCTTTTTCGGCGTATTGGTTTTTCACCCATTCTGAATCGCGTTCCCCGGTTTGATGAACGATGTGCAGTTGATTTTTCTTTTCGGACAAAACGTCTACGGCCTCGACCATGCCGGTGTTGATGGAATGCGCTCCCTGACTACCACCCAACACCAGGACACTGAATTTCCCGGCAGGCAAGGCCGTTTCTTTTTTGGTGACGGACAATTCTTCGCGGATCAAATTTCCCGTTTCAATGGTCTTGTTGGTGGGGAAATATTTTAAAGATTCCTTGAACGAAACCGCGATTTTGTCGGCAATTTTTCCCAATAATTTATTGGTGGCTCCGGGGATGGAATTTTGTTCGTGAATCAATATGGGAATTCGCAATAACCAGGCCGAGACCACCACCGGTCCCGACACATAACCACCGACGCCAACCACCAGCCCCGGTTTTTTTTGCACCAGAAAGGCCACGGATTGCAGGAGTCCAATAGGAATCTTGATCAGAGAGAAGAGTCGTTTCAGGCCTTTCTTGCCCAGAAGACCGGACGAATTGATGGTCTTCAAGGGAAATCCTTCCTGAGGAAGTACCTTCGATTCAATTCCCTGTTTTGTGCCGACGAAAGTGATGTCCATTTCCTTATCGTGTTTTTTGAGCGCCCTGGCCAGCGCGATGCCCGGATAAAGATGCCCCCCGGTGCCGCCTCCGGCTATGACCACTCGTTTTTGCATGTGCCGCTCATAAACTTCGGACCTTTTGATCCGAAATATTTAATAAAATTCCTATACACAACATCGAAACCACCATCGAGGATCCACCCAGACTGATGAAGGGCAGGGTCAGGCCCTTGGTTGGAAGGAGACCGACGGCCACCCCCATGTTGATGAAGGCCTGAAACGAGATCAACAGAGTCACCCCGGTGGCCAGATGAGCGCCGAAAGCGTCTCGGGACCGATAGGCAATCATCAGCCCCCTCCAGAGTAAAACGAAAAACAGCAGAAGCACTGCCGTGGCTCCGATAAAACCGAGTTCTTCCCCGATCACGGAGAAAATAAAATCCGTGTGCGCTTCGGGGAGATAAAATAATTTTTGACTGCTGTCTCCAAGTCCGAGACCCCAGGTCCCGCCTCTCCCGAAGGCTAAAAAAGATTGTATGACTTGAAAGCCGGTGTCTTTAGGGTCCTGCCAGGGATCGATGAAAGCCATGATTCTTCGCATACGATAATCCGCGCTGAAAATAGCCGAAGCCAGAAAGGGGATGAGCGCCAGTCCCGAAAGGATCAAAAACTTTTTACGAATTCCTCCAACGAACATCATGGTGAAAGTTACGGCGCATATGATGATCGCGGTTCCAAGATCCGGTTGGAAAAGTATGGGCACGAAGAAAAACCCCAGCACAATCAAGTTGGGCAGGTATCCGTATGCGAAGTTACGCAGTTTGTCCGCACGTTTGACCAGAGATTTGGCCACGAATAAAACCAGAGCAAATTTGGCAAGCTCGGAGGGTTGAAACGCAATAAAACCCATGTCCAGCCACCTCTGCGCTCCTCCTCCTTCCACGCCCAATCCTGAGAACATCACCGCTAAAAGAAGAAGGAATGTCCCCAGCACGATGGGATAGGTGAATCGTTCCCAATGATGGTAGTTGGTTTTTCGGGCGGACCATAGAACTCCGCACCCAAGAACCAGCCAGATAAACTGTCGCTTTAAAAAGTAAAGGGAGTCGTGATGTTTTTCCAGGGCATAGACCGCGCTTGAGCTGAATACCATAACGAGCCCGAAAAGAACCAGAATGGTCACGGTGATGCAGAGAAGCAAATCACAGCCTTGATGTTTTGTGTTCGATTGACTCAAGATTCCATGTTCCTTTTAAAGCTGGTGGACGATGGTTTTAAACTGGTTCCCGCGATCGGCGTAATCCAGGAACATGTCAAAACTGGCGCAAGCGGGCGAAAGGAGAACCACATCTCCTTTAGCCGCATTGCCCATCGCCTGATGCACTGCCTCCTCCAAAGTGTCTGCGTCTTCATAGCTGAAAGATCCGTTGAGAACCTGCCGAAATTTGGATCGGGTTTCTCCTATCAGGATCAAATGTTTTACTTTTTGTTTGAGTGT
>CAYPQH010000110.1:0-7519 GCA_964412825.1 uncultured Nitrospinaceae bacterium
GCGCCGCCGCGAATTGTGTGGTATTTTCCCTTTTCCGGACCTTGGGGATTTTTGCGAGGACTCACCTTGTAGTAATTTTTATCATACCAATCGGAGACCCATTCAGCAACATTTCCGGCCATATCAAATATACTATTCGGGGTGCTCCCAGCCTTTAAAGTTCCCACATCGGTGAAGACCAAACCCTTCATTACAAAACAGCAACGTCCAAAATTGGCTTTGGATTGGTCCGGTAGTTCATTCCCCCAGGGGTAGATCCTGCTCTTTACACCTTCAGCGGATCTTTCCCATTCCGCTTCCGTGGGCAAGCGTTTTCCCGCCCAGACACAGTAATTCCGGCAACGTTTCCAGGTCAGGCCGAATACGGGACGTTGCGTCATGTCCGGGCGAACCTTGCGGTCATACCAACCGGTGATAGTGGGATGCACCTTGGGTTGATCGTCCATGTAAGCTTCGAAATCCTTGCCCGTCGCCTCAAGGCGATCCATATAATACGCGTCCAGATAAACCGGGTGTGCCGGGCGTTCATCTTTTCTACCCGATTCATCCGGGTTTCCCATGATAAATTCGCCAGCAGGGATCAGGACCATTTCCGATCCTCTTTCTTCGGCGAAAACGCACGGAACCATCATCCAGACAAAACTGGCAACTATCAAAATTTTAACTATTTGGCGCATGGGTATTGAATCCAATTAAAACGTTGTGCCTCTTTATTGAAGGTATTATTATATAGATCGAATTTCGCTCCGTCAGGAGAATTTTTAAGAATCATTCTGGCCGACCTTTTCCTTCCAGCTTTCTTCCCCCCGGCCAGGCCCACTTTTTTCCAAATTCTTTCATGCGACTCGTCCGGCAAATTGAAAATATTCTAGGAAGGATAGAAGCGCTGGCCGTCACGGTCTTACTTTCCCTGATGATCCTTATCGCTTTCGGTCAGGTTATTTTACGTAACGTTTTCAATGACGGAATTCTGTGGGGGGATATTTTTATCCGACAACTGGTATTGTGGGTGGGTTTTTTGGGTGCGTCTCTAGCTGTCCGCGAATCAAAACATATCTCCATTGATTTTTTACCGCATTTTTTACCCAAAACATGGGGGAATTTCATCCAGTTCATTGTCAATTTATCAGCTGGAATCATCAGCGGGTTTTTGGCGGTCGCGGCTTACCGTTTCGTTCAATTTGAGATGGAAGGGTCCGCTACTCTCTTTTTGGATATCCCCGTCTGGATATTCCAAATTATTCTGCCTTACAGTTTTTGTGTTATTTCGGCGCGATTCCTCATTAAAACTCTGGACGCTCTCCCTTTAAAAGGGAATCCCCAATAAATGGGCTTTCTTATTTTTGCCGCCATCGTTTTACTGGCTTTTCTTGGAACTCCTTTATTCGCCGTTATAGGCCTTGGCACTCTTCTCGCTTTTTATTTTGCAGAAATTGATCCTGCGGCAATATTCATCGAACTTTACCGGGTGACAAGCAACCCCACTCTAGTCGCGATTCCATTGTTCACCTTCGCGGGCTTCATCCTGGCCAATGGAAAAACTCCCGAACGCCTGACCCGACTTTCCCAGGCGTTTTTTGGTGGCTTTACTGGTGGAGTGCCGATGGTCGTGTTGGTGGCCTGTGCTTTTTTCACTGCGTTCACAGGGGCGTCTGGTGTGACCATCATTGCTTTGGGAGGCTTGCTTTACCCTTTAATGCTAAAAGAAAAGTATTCAAAGAATTTTTCGCTTGGATTAATGACCTCGTCAGGCAGTCTGGGCTTGTTGTTCCCACCGTCTATTCCACTGATTCTCTATGGCCTGGTGGCACAGGTGAACGTAGATCAGCTTTTTCTGGCGGGAATCGTCCCCGGAACCATCATGATTTTTATCGTCGGCGCATACAGCATAGTCAAAAGCAAATCCCTCCAAATTGAAAAAAGATCCTTTCATTGGGATGAGGCTTTCAGTTCCCTGCGCGCGGCTATCTGGGAAATTCCACTTCCCTTCATCATTTTATTTGGAATATACGGCGGCATCATCACCGTTGCAGAGGCCGCTGCCGTTACGGTTGTTTACGTGATTGTCGTGGAATCCTTCATCTATAAAGACCTGCATCCGCTAAAAGACCTGCCCCGGATAATGCGCGAAAGCATGGTCCTGGTCGGGGCCATTCTGATTATCCTGGGAACCGCTATGGGGTTCACCAACTATCTGATCGACGAACAGATTCCCATGCAACTCCTGGATTTCATGAAACAGTACATTCACGATCCCCTGACGTTTCTCATCGCTCTCAACATTTTCCTGTTGCTCGTGGGTTGCATGATGGATATATTTTCAGCCATCATCGTGGTGGTTCCTCTTATCGTCCCCATCGCCAAAAGCTTCGACGTCAACATGGTCCATCTGGGCATTATTTTTCTGACCAATCTCGAAATCGGATACTCCACACCACCTGTGGGCATCAACCTGTTTATCGCCAGTTCAAGATTCAATGAACCTATCTTCAAACTTTATCGTGCCGCCCTCCCCTTTCTTGGCCTGCGTATCCTGGGTCTGCTGGCCATCACCTACGTACCGGCTCTCAGCCTTTTCCTGCCAAATCTTTTCAAGCCTTAAGGCCGATTTTTCAACACATCTTCTTTATTAAATTGACAAACCCGTTTGGGTCCTCAAATATATAGGGTACACCTATAATCTATAATGGCTGAATATTGGCCTTGTAAAGGAATATGAACCGTAGAAGTTTTTTAAAATCAATCGCAGGTTTTTCGTTTGCCGCGGCTGGAGCCCAGCTTGCTATTCCCATTTCGGCCAAGTGCAAAATGCTTGCACCAGTAACAGAAGTGGTCGGGAAATCCTTTCTGGACAAGCGCATCGAGGGTGGCATTGCCAGGTTAAAAAGCGACAATCCCTATTTGAAAATCGGCGAAACCCATTGCCATTCCATTTTTTCCGACGGAACCTATTCCGTGGACAAAATTCTGCAACGGTCCGCAAGGTTGGGGCTTGATTTTATTGTCATCACCGAACACGTTCAGCCGAAAACCTTCCCACTTGCGCATACTCTGGCGTCCATCCGGGAACGTAGCCGTTGTTGTCGGGAGTGGAGCCATCCCAATCTGGAACCGATCGACGTGTATCCCGGTTTTGAAGTGAGCACCCTGCAAGGCCATTTGATATTGGTGATGGATCAGGATTATCTGAAGCCCAAAAATCTGCGCGAACTAGAAACTCAGTTTTCCTTATTCGATAAAAAATATATTCCAATGGAAGATTGCGCAAAAATGGTGCAACCCTTTGGCGGAGTGTCCATCATTGCTCATCCTGAAAGAACACGTACTGCCTATCCCTTCGGCGTTTCCATACCGTTTGCCAAACAAAACCTGTCCGGTCTGGTAGACGCGATTGAAGATATTTCCACCGGTCACAGCTATGAAGAAAATTACTCGGAAGAACTTGGAATGGCTTCCATCGGTTCCAGCGACGACCATTTCAATCTGATCATTGGAACAACGGTGACGGGCTATGATTCCCGCAAACATAAAAATTTACTATCCGCTATCAAAGCCCGCGAAACCCAGGCCATCAAAGTGAACGATTCCCTGGATGATCTTCTGGGCATGGCTCGCCTTGTGCTATGATGGGGAATGAGTGGAAATAACTGCACATCCTCCGAATCCATTTATTACACGTTTTACTCCAGTCCACTTGGTTTGACAGGAATCGCCGGGTCCGAAAAGGGCCTCCTGAAAATCGCCCTGGCATTGCCCGATGAATCCCATTTTGTCGATTCCCTGAAAAACTCCTTCCAATGTGCATGCTTTAAAAATCCTGATTTTTTCGAGAATGTGGTAAAACAGTTAAGCCTTTATTTTTCAGGCGATCTCGAAAATTTTGACTGTCAACTGGATTTGCGTCAGGGAACACCCTTTCAGCAAAAAGTCTGGCGGCAGTTGACGGCCATTCCCTATGGTGACACCATCAGTTATCGGACTCTGGCAGAGGGCATCGACCAGCCCAGGGCGTTTCGGGCTGTGGGCAATGCCAACGGGAAAAATCCGTTGCCCCTCATCATTCCCTGTCATCGAGTGATACAGGAAAATGGCAATCTTGGGGGTTATACCGGCGGTTTGCACATCAAACAATTTTTGTTGGATCTTGAAAAGGCGGTATAAGAATGTATCGAGTTTCTCAAGGTTGACAAAAAACCAACTCCTTTAAATGGGATTATACCGAACCAACGGAATTGTTTTACGCAGTATCAAGCTTTCCGAAACGGACAAGCTGGTGACCTTCATGACCGAGCAATTCGGCAAGGTCAAATGCGTCGCCCGTGGGGCCAGAAAAATCAAGAGCCGGTTCGCCGGTTCACTGGAACCCATGTCTTATGTTTATTTGATCTATTTTGGCAAAGAGAACCAGCAACTTTTTAGTCTCAACAGCGCCGATATCATTCAATCGTTCCACCTTCTCAGGGACGATTTTCAGAAGCTATACACTGGAATTTACCTGAATGAACTGGTGGATGCGATGACGGCGGAGATGCATGAGGACAAACAAATTTTCCGTCTCCTTCTGGATTCATTGAACGCGTTGCAAAATAAAAGTGGCCTTGAAACCCTGTGCCGGATGTTTGAAATCCGAATTTTATCTGCGTCAGGACATAGGCCGGAATTGAATCATTGCGTTGTCTGTCGGACCGGCACCGTCAACGGCTGGGTCGGTTTCAGTTATATTAGAAAGGGAATTGTTTGTGGTCGTTGCATTAATAAAACTTCAACAGAAATCAAATTCACAACCGGCACATTAAATTACTTGCGAAAACTGCTGACAATCGATATTAATTGTTCCGGCAGGTTGAAATTTCCCAAGGGAATGGATGAGGAGGTGGAAAAAGTCACCCATCGTCTCATCCTGGCGCACGTCGGACGGGAACTCAAATCTTATCCTTTCATCAAAAATATGGCGGCCATGGAATAACCCGCCGTCATTATTAAAAGGCCATCATGCAGAAAAAAATTATCAAGACCGATCGGGCGCCTGCGGCTATCGGTCCCTACGAACAGGGAATCGGGGTTGGGGGATTTTTATTCACTTCCGGGCAAATCGCCCTCGATCCGGCCACAGGAAAATTCCTTGAAGGCAGTATCGAAGAGGAAACCAATCTCGTGATCAAAAATCTTGAAGGCATTTTAACAGAGGCGGGGCTGACACTGAAAGATGTTGTCAAGACTACGGTTTATCTGACCGACCTTGAACATTTTGGGCGCGTGAATCGAGTGTACGAAAGGTTTTTTGGCGCAAGCAAACCCGCACGTGCATGCGTGCAGGTGGCCGCCTTGCCAAAGGGCGCTCAAGTCGAAATAGACGCAATTGCTACTTTTAATTGAATATAAAAAGAAATATCTGGTTTTATGGCAAAGAAAAATACCGGGCAACGCAACTTTTTCCGCTTCATGACCCTCATCGGAGTGGTGGTGATTGGCGGCTTGGGTTACAGTTTTTTAGGGGCGGCGCCCAGGCTGAGCAATGCGGAGTTCCACAAAGACACCTCTTCCGTTGAAGCATGCGTCGCCTGCCACGTTCAAGCCGAAAGTAATGCTCCCATCATGCCCCATCGCCAAATGGGTACCTGCACTTTCTGTCATCGACCCGAAGACAAAACCTGAAAAATCATTCCTGGCTCAATGATGGAGGAGAGGCGGTTTTCCTATCGGAAACACGTTGAAACCGATGTCATAAAGTTTTTGATGATCGAGATGGTTTCGGCCATCGAAAATGAAAGCCGGTTTTTCCATGGAATCAAAAATTTTCTGGTAATCCAAAGATTGATACTCATCCCATGCCGTCATCAGAGCAATACAGTGGGCGCCTTTGGCGGTAGAATAAGGATCCTCGACATATTCAATTCCCTCAAGACCTTCGAGGTCTTTTTTAGCATTCTCCAAAGCATGCGGGTCCGTGATACTGAGGCGGGCCTGTTCTTCTCGTAACTGGAAAGCCAGGTTAATGGCCGGGGTGTCTCTTGTGTCTCCGGTATCGGGTTTGAAGGCAAAACCGAAAACCGCAATTTTTTTTCCCACCAGTGTATTGAACATCGCGCGAAGCATCCGTTTTACAAATCGCTTGACCTGGTAATCATTGATCGAAACCACCTGCTTCCAAAAGTCGGCAACCTCATTCAGCCGGTAGTATTCACAAAGATAAACCAGATTGAGAATGTCTTTACGAAAACACGAGCCGCCAAAACCAATCCCGGCGTTTAAAAATTTTTCACCGATCCGCGTGTCTTTACCCACGGCAAAAGCCACTTCCTCGATATCCGCCTCGGTGACTTCGCAAACAGCGGAAATACTGTTGATGGAAGAAATTCTCTGAGCCAGGAAAGCGTTGGACACCAGCTTTGAAAGCTCACTGCTCCACAAGTTGGTCGTTATGATCCTCTCACTTGGGACCCAATGAGCATAAATTTTGACCAGTTCATCCCTTGCGGCCTTGCCAGTTTGCGTTTCTTTGGACCCGATCAAAACCCGGTCCGGGCTCTCCATGTCCGAAATTGCCGTGCCTTCTGCCATGAATTCAGGATTCGATAAAATTTCAAAGTGAACCGAATTATTTCCCGAATGTAAAATTGCTTCCAGCGCTTCCGCATTTCTGACCGGGAGGGTACTTTTTTCAATGACGATTGTATCGGACTTTGAATTCTCCTTGATACGTCTTGCCGTGAGCTCTACAAACTGTAAGTCAGCGGCTTTGCCCGCCCCTTCACCGAAGGTCTTTGTCGGCGTATTGACGCAAACAAAAATGATGTCCGCCGCCGCTATTTCCTTATCCACTTCGGTAGAAAAAAATAAATTTTTACCGCGTGATTTTTCCACACGCTCCTTCAATCCGGGTTCGAAAATAGGCAGGTCATCGGAATTCCAGGCATCAATACGCGGTTTGGAGATATCGACGATCGTCACTTTATAATTCGGGCATTTATTGGCGATAATGGTCATGGTCGGCCCACCGACATAGCCGGCTCCAATGCAAACTATTTTCTTATAAAAATTTCCTTCGCTCATTCACGACCTCGGCAGAAGTATTGACAGGTATAAAAAAAGAGGCCTGCTCCCTCATCAGGAGCAGGCCTCCGATAAAAGTAAAGCTAAGAGATTATTTTTTGTATTTATAGCTCTTTTTCTTTTTATTGTAAGGCATGGATTTCCCTTTGAACAAAAGTTTACCTTTTCTCACTGCGAAATCCTCAATAACCAGAGGTGTCTTTTCAGATTGGGAGACCTCCTTGTTACGATCCTTTAATTTTTCAAGTTTCTGGTCTTCATTGTCCTCATTCCAGTACTTGGCTATTTGGTGAACCTTCTTTTTACGCTCTTCAAAATTGAATTTGTATTTATCATGCACATCGGGTTTAAAAGGCGTATTTCGGTGAGTGTGACAGCGCGTACAGACGTTGGCATAATCCCACCTTTGTCCGTATTTTTCGGTTTGGGCTTTTTTGAAATCGCCCTTGGTGTTTTTCATCACGAC
>CAYPQH010000111.1:0-7422 GCA_964412825.1 uncultured Nitrospinaceae bacterium
GCGATTTGGAAGCCACCATCAACGCCGCGGATTGCGATCTGGTAGTCATCGGAACCCCCATCGACCTTACCCGGGTATTAAATATTCAAAAACCCACAGTACGGGTCCGGTATGAACTTGCGGAAATCGGAACGCCCAATCTGGAAACTGTTTTAAAAACTTTTTTGTCCTGAAAGGTTCCTCAAAAAATTGGCATCCTCACCCAAATCCAGTGTTCTCATCGCCTTTGGGGGCAACGCGCTCAACGTTCCCAAAATGGATCACCCGCATCAAAATGAAGAATTTATCATCGCCAGAAAATCCATGGAATCCGTGGTCACCCTGATTGAAAAGGGACACGATAAAATCATACTCACCCACGGCAACGGCCCGCAAGTGGGGAAAATCTTTCGCCAGCAGGAACTCACGAAAAACGAATTCCCCCGGCAGATCACACTGGATGTTTGTGTCGCCGACAGCCAGGGCAGGATCGGTTATATTTTACAAAACGTGTTCGACAATGTTTGCACCGAACGCGGGATCGACAAAAAATCCTTTGCCGTCATCACCCAGGTCGTGGTGGATGCCAATGACTCCGCTTTTAAAAAACCCAGCAAACCAATCGGTCTTTTTTACTCACAAAAAGACGCCGACTTTTTGAAACAAACTCATGACTGGGTTTTACAAGAAGACTCTGGTAGGGGCTATCGGCGGCTGGTTCCTTCCCCCGCCCCTCGGGAAATTGTGGAGAAAGAGGTTTTTCAGAAAATACTGGATCTGGGTTTCATCGCCATTGGGGTGGGAGGCGGTGGAATTCCCGTCGTCCGCAGAGAAAATGGCGATCTCGATGGCGTCGAAGCTGTGATCGACAAAGACAAGGCAAGTGCATTGTTGGCCAATGAGATTGGCATCGACACGCTGGTCCTGCTGACGGAAGTAGATTTTGCCTATTTGAATTTCAATACACCGCGGCAAAAACCGATTGCCCATGCATCGGTTGAACAAATAGAAAAATATTTACAGGAAGGTCATTTTCTGGAGGGAAGCATGAAGCCCAAAGTAGAATCCGCAATCCATTTTTTGAAGGCGGGAGGGAAAAAGGCGATCATCGCCAATTTGTATGATCTGATTCCAGCGGTCGCAGGAAAAACCGGAACGCAAATCACCCCTTAAAATAAAAGTCTTTTTGGGCGTGTACTATTTTTTTCAAATTGAGGTAAAAATGAACGACCCCGACCAAACATCTTTCTCAGGAAAACCCATCGCCGACATCGCGGAGTCTTTGGGGTTGACCGCCCAGGACATCATCCCTTATGGCGACACCAAGGCAAAGGTTCGTCTGGATGTTCTCAAGAAAAATTCGCTACGGGGAAAACTGATCCTGGTTTCCGCTATCACACCCACTCCCGCGGGAGAAGGCAAAACCACCACCACTATTGGCCTTGGACAGGCATTGGCCCAACTAGGCAAATCGGTCTGTCTGGCGCTTCGCGAGCCGTCGATGGGCCCCTGCATGGGCATGAAAGGCGGGGCGACTGGAGGAGGATTGAGTCAGGTGATCCCGGCGGAAGAAATCAACCTGCATTTCACCGGAGATTTCCACGCCATTTCTTCAGCCAATAATCTTCTCTCCGCTCTACTCGACAACCGCATCTACCACGACAAACACATGAACATCGATCCCAGGCGCGTCACCTGGCGACGGGTGATGGACATGAATGACAGAGCGCTTAGAAAAATCATTCTGGGGTTGGGCGGAGTTCTGCAGGGTGTCCCAAGGGAAGGAGGATTTGATATCACCGCCGCCTCCGAAATCATGGCCATCATCTGCCTCGCGGAAAGCCACGAGGACCTTAAAAACAGATTGGACAAAGTTCTGGTGGCTTTCACTCGTGAAGGGGAACCCGTTACCGCCGGTCAACTCAATGCCACCGGAGCCATGACGGCTCTGCTCAAAGATGCCCTGCTCCCCAATCTGGTGCAGACAATGGAAGGGGTTCCCGCGTTTATCCACGGCGGGCCTTTCGCCAACATCGCGCACGGTTGCAATTCTGTGCTGGCCACCAAGATGGCGTTGTCTTTGTCCGACTGGGCGATCACGGAAGCCGGGTTCGGCTTTGACCTGGGTGCGGAAAAATTTTTCGATATCAAATGCCAGAGCGCTGGCCTCGACACCGCCGCCGTGGTCCTCGTCGCCTCCTGCCGGGCTTTGAAAATGCACGGAGGCGTGGGATTGAATGAATTGTCCAGTTTGAACCTCGAGGCTTTGGAAAAAGGAATGGGGAATCTTGACAAACACGTGGAAAACATCGCCAAATTTGGCGAAAAACCCATCGTCTGCCTCAACCGGTTTGCTTCCGATAGCGACGAAGAAATCAATCGGGTTCGCAAACATTGCGAAACCAGCCTAAAAGTTCCTTTTGCCGTCAGCAATGTGTTCGAAGAGGGTGGGAAAGGCGGTCTGGATTTAGCACAAACCATATTGGAACATGCGGAAAAAATACCGTCCCCGTTTCATCCCTTGTATGACTGGGACGATGCGGTGAAAACCAAAATAGAAACGGTTGCCCGCGAAATGTACGGTGCCGGGAAAATTATCTATGCCAGGAAAGCCGAACGGGATTTAATATCCATCGCCAAACTGGGTTACGGCAACCTGCCGGTGTGTATTGCAAAAACGCCCGCCTCTCTCACCGATGACCCAAAAATTCACGGCAGGCCAGAAAACTTTCCAGTCACCGTAAAGGAAATTCTGATCGCCGCTGGAGCCGGGTTTTTGATCCCCATCACCGGCGACATCATGCGCATGCCGGGGCTTCCCAAAAATCCTCAGGCGGAAAACATCGATGTTGTGGAAGGGAAGATTCAGGGAATTAAATAATTTAGAGGGAATCCATCTTTCCCCTATTGATAGCTTATGGCGGATAAATTACCGGAGATATAGGGGATCACCGGACTCACCGGAAAGAAACTTGACTTTGATCGGGTCTCAATATCAGGAAGGAATTCAATTGAATAAGTAAATTCAGTGAGTTGCACTAAGACTCTCAAAAAGAACACACCCCCCTTTGGGAGCAGGGGGTCGGAGGTTCAAATCCTTTCGCCCCGACCAGTAATAAGAAAGGGTTATCGCATTTTGCGGTGGCCCTTTTTTTATTCAATAGAAAAAGGGGGGCTGTTTTTGGTTTCCTAAATTTCCTTTTCTAACTCTGAAAAAACCCCTATGATGGTTGTGAAAATTTTCAGGAAAACCCTTATCTTATACACCGTCACTGCCTTTAAAATTTAACGGGAGATGAGAATGCATTTATGGCTGGTGATCGGTGTCGGCGGATTCATCGGCGCCATATTGCGCTATTTAATGAGCGGTTGGATACAAAACGGCGCGGTGACGTTTCCTTTGGGAACGCTGGGGGTCAACTTCATAGGTAGTTTTTTTGTCAGCCTTGTCCTGTACCTTTCAGAATACCGGGGGTTGTTCAGCGATGAGGTCCGGATTTTTTTGACCATTGGCGTCTTGGGCTCCTTCACCACCATGTCCACATTCAGTTTTGAGTCGTTCAAACTGCTGGAGCAGGGAGAAATCGGAGCGTTCAGCCTGAACATCGCGGGAACGTTGATTCTGACTTTTCTCGCGGTCTATCTGGGAAAAATAATCGTCGTCAATCTGGGGTGAAAAAATCATGAGAAAAGAATCTGAAGCCGTTTTGTTGCGAATATTCATTGGAGAGTCGGACAAATATGAAGGCACGGTGCTTTACAAATATTTGATCGAATTGTTCAGAAAAGAAGGCCTGGCAGGCGCGACCGTATTGCGGGGGATTGCAGGATTCGGCAAATCCAGCCACCTTCACACCACCTCCATCCTCAGGCTTTCCACAGATTTGCCCATCGTCATTGAAGTCGTGGACAAAAAAGAGAACATAGAAAAAATAAAACCCCAGCTCGACAAAGTGATCGAACAGGGGCTCATCACGGAAGAAGAAGTCAAAATCGTGCTTTATGAAGGCAACAAAAAAAATAAGTCAGGGGGAAAATGACATTCTCCAAGTACGAGAGAACAGTTTAAATCAGCAATCCCAATATTTACACACAATCACTCCCAGGGACCGCCTTTGGCTTTTGGGTTTTTTTCTTAATAAAAAGAGGCTTAATATGAGTAAAAAAATATTAAACTTTATGGCACTCGGTGCTTTTATTTTTTCCATCGGTTGCACTCAGGAAATACAAAACAAAATAGGCAGAGCCGTGCAAAACTACACCGGAACAGACGGCGTTCTGGATATTTATGCGGGCAATAAACTCGTCAAACGCTTTATTAATATTGACAAAATTTCTACCGCCTCCAGCACCAGTGGCAGTGGTTCCAGACCCTATCGCTATGGTTATGGTATCTTGGATGCAAACAAAAACCTCATAAAAGATTCAGGGGAAAAGAAAGTTTATTTTGAGTTCAGCGATTATTCCACCAGCTACATATTTTATGAAAATCCTGTTGAATAGGAGGCTCTCTATGCGCCTTCATGAAAACGGTATTTCAAGACAGCTCAAAGCTGTCACCGGAAATTCTGAAAATTATTCGACGCTTGACGACTTGCCGATTCATCGGTGCAAATTTTTTGAAATGAGATAATGACACATGGCTAATTCCTCTTCGAAAAAAGTAATTTTCGCGGCCCTGGCCGGGAACGCATTGATCGCAGTCACCAAGTTTTTCGCCGCCGCCACCACCGGAAGTTCGGCAATGTTCTCCGAAGCCATCCATTCGATCGTGGACACTGGAAATCAAGGGTTATTGCTTTATGGGATAAAGCGCTCAAACCGGCCAGCGGACCGCAGTCACCCCTTTGGCTATGGGATGGAGTTGTATTTTTGGACCTTTGTGGTGGCAATTCTAATTTTTGGATTGGGAGCGGGAATTTCAGTTTATGAAGGCATCTCAAAAATCAAGCACCCACATCCTATTACGGACCCCACGATAAATTATTATGTGCTTGGGTTCGCCATGATTTTTGAGGGTGCGGCCTGGTACATTGCCTTTAAAGAATTCAACAAATCCAAAGGATCGTTAGGTTTGATTACCGCCATTAAACGGAGCAAGGACCCAACAATTTTTACCGTTCTGTTTGAAGACACTGCGGCCATCTTTGGCCTGGTCGTCGCAATGGCGGGAATTTTTTTGAGCGACTATTTAGAACTTCCTTTTCTGGATGGCGTGGCGTCCGTCATAATAGGAATCATTCTGGCTATAACCGCCGCCTTGCTGGCTTATGAATGTAAGGGATTGTTGACGGGTGAAGCCGCAAGCGAAACCGTGGTTAAAGGCATCAAATGGATCATTGGGGAGAACCCGTATATATTACATGTCAACGAAGTTCTCACCTTACACTTGGGCCCCAAGGACGTTCTATTGACGGTCAGCCTTGACTTTAAAGACAACTTATCCTCCCGACAGGTGGAGGAGGCGATATCAAGTTTCGAAAGCAAAATCAAAGAAAAGTTTCCCGAAGTCACCCGGGTGTTCATTGAAGCTCAAAGCTGGCGGGCTCACCAAGCGGATGCGGATTGAGGTAAGAAATTTTAACCGCTCTTTTTAACCATATACTGTTCGACTAAAGTCGTGTCCAATTCATGTCCGAAGACAACAAACCACCTCGTAAAATTATAGACAAACTTTCTCCGCTATTCAGCTTCCTTGTCTGCCTGGCCATCTTCCTGGCTGTGACCATCGCGATCAACTGGGAGTGATCCTTGCGCGCACATTTGGTATTTCAGCAACAGAAGAAGTACGCCAACTGACTCAACTGGTGGGGCTTAAACCGGTTCGCATTCAACTCTACGCGTCTAAATCAACATGAAGCTCTGTCGAAGTCGGTTCAATATTGGCCAGGATTTTTTCAGAAGCCTCGATTGCTGATTGTATCAGGCCAGTTGGCGCTTTAGCATCGAGCTTTTTTTCTTCTAAAACGGGTGCCAATTGAAATTTCGGAAACTGATGATTCACTCCTTCTATATTCATTCTGTTTCTCCCTGAATTAGAAGTGAAAAAACTCTCCCACGCTATTATAGATCGGCTTTGTTTTAGAAAAAATTAGTCATAATGGGCTGAATATTGCAGAATCCGACTCATTTCCGTCAAAACCCACACAGCGTAAAAGCATGACAATCGCCCTGAATCAAACGGGTTTAACGGTTTAACTTGCGGAAGCGTTATTTTTGGACTCGATTTTTTTAATTTTCTCAGACAAATTTTTAACCAATACCGCGTAGGATTCTTCCCTGATAATTTTTTCAAATTGGGAGCGGGAATTGCGAACCATGCTCACTCCCTTAACAACAAAGTCATAGACCAACCAACTTCCATTTTCGTTGATCAGTTTATAATCTATTTTGACAGGCCCGTCTTTACGGACTATTTCCGTGTTCACGAGGGCATATTTTTTCTTGATTACTTTTTCACCCGTGTAATTGATTGTCTCCCCACTAAAAGTTTCTATTTTATTCGCAAAAGAAAACTCTAGAAACTTTTTAAATAATTCAACAAACTCCGTTTGTTCTTTTGGAGTTCTTTTCACCCACTCCCGGGCCAGAGACCGCATGGCCATCTGTCTGTAATTGAAGCCCTTACCTATCGCCTGACGGAGCTTTTCCCTGCGGATTTCCGCCTTGTCTTTTAGATCTTCATTAGTCACTATGGAAATCACTGCATCAATCGTATTTTTTAAATTATCCGTTATTGCCGATGCAAAAACCGTCCCAGAAAAAAACAACCCCATTACCGCTAATCCAAAAACTACCATCAAGAATCTAGTTCGCCTTTTCTCCATGGAACAAATCTCCTCCCCAAAATATTTGCATTCAAAGTCGAAACTCATACCCAAACAATCTATTACATTTCAATTCTCATTGAAATTGCATAAAAATCAAGAGTGCCGCATCACATCTCTCTGTGACATAAGTTGTTTTTAACTTATTATTCAATGTCTTATAGAATTTCAAGACACACAATTACCTTTTCGAAAACCACACCAACAGGGCTGATTCCGGGTTCCCTGTGAGACCCTGAGAAGTTTAAGGAACCAATCCGAACCAGGGTCCGGTGAACCTCTGCCACTTTCCTTTGGCAATCGGCAGAGTTAGACATTGTATTGATTCCCTCAATAAAAACCATTACAATCTTCCTCATTGGACCGCCAAAAGTCATTTCAACAAGCCGCTAATTCTACAAATAGTAGGATAGTGGGACAAAAAAATATTTTCAGGTTTTATCTCTCCACTTAAAAAAGAATAACTCATTGTTTTTAAACATATATGCGCCTGTAGCTCAGCTGGATAGAGCAACGGACTTCTAATCCGTAGGTCACAGGTTCGAATCCTGTCAGGCGTACCAAAAATCAAGGAGTTACGAAATTCACACGGTTCCTTTTTCATCGACTATGATAA
>CAYPQH010000112.1:0-7360 GCA_964412825.1 uncultured Nitrospinaceae bacterium
GTGCATGCCGGTTGCTTTTGCCGCCATGCCTAAGTTGGTTTCCAGAATCTGCCCCACATTCATTCGGGAGGGCACGCCAAGCGGGTTTAAAATCAGTTCGAGAGGCGTTCCATCTTCCATATAAGGCAAATCTTCTTCAGGAACGATTTTGGAGACCACACCTTTATTTCCGTGTCGCCCCGCCATTTTGTCACCAACCTGCAGCTTTCGTTTCATGGCCATGAACACCTTGACCATCTTGATGACTCCGGGAGCCAGGTCATCGCCCTTTTTCAAGCGGGCAAATTTATCATCCATCATGGTTTTGAGAATATGAACCTGATCCTTGCAGGCGTCTGCCAAGGCCTGCACCTCGCCCGAGTCCACACCCTGGGCCGGAATGACAGCCAGGTCCTTGAGGCTGATTTTCCGAACCACTTCTTCCGAAAGAACATCGCCTTTCTTGAAACTATGCTTGCCCACGGTCGTGTTCTTGGAAACCGACTTCCCAATCAGCAAGTGATGAATGCCTTTTTCCGTCTCGGTTTTGACAATTTTGATTTCTTCGCTGAAATCTTTTTCGATCAGGCTGATTTCCTCTTCCTCTATGGCCAGAGAACGGGAATCCTTGTCAACGCCCTTGCGGGAAAACACCTTGACGTCGATCACGGTTCCCATGACTCCAGGAGGCACGCGCAACGAGGTGTCGCGCACATCGCCGGCTTTTTCACCAAAAATGGCCTTGAGAAGTTTTTCTTCGGGACTGAGCTGAGTTTCCCCTTTGGGGGTCACTTTACCCACCAGGATATCGTTGGCTTTGACCGTTGCGCCAATGCGGATGATACCGCTGTCGTCCAGGTTTCTGAGAGCATCCTCACCCACATTGGAAATATCTCTCGTGATGTCTTCTTTCCCCTGTTTGGTGTCACGGGCTTCCACCTGAAATTCTTCAATGTGGATGGAGGTATAAACATCTTCCTTGACCAAACGTTCGCCGACGATGATGGCATCCTCGAAATTGTAACCATGCCAGGGCATGAAGGCCACCAGAGCATTTCGCCCGAGAGCAAGCTCTCCTAAATCCGTCGAAGGTCCGTCAGCAAGCACATCCCCCTTCTTGACTTTCGCCCCGGATGTCACCAGGGGTTTCTGATTGACGCAGGTGTTCTGATTCGACCGCTGATATTTACTCAGGGTGTATATGTCCACATTGGAGTCGAGCAGACGACTGCGCTTGTTTTTTACATGGCCTCTTGTTTTATTCACGGTTCTGACCACGATTCGGGTGGCGTCCGCGCTGATCACTTCCCCGTCATTTTCAGCTATGATAACGGCACCGGAATCGTGGGCCACCATCGCCTCCATACCCGTGCCCACGAGGGGCGCTTCGGCCTGCAACAAGGGAACCGCCTGTCTCTGCATATTGGAACCCATGAGAGCCCGGTTGGCGTCGTCGTTTTCCAAAAAGGGAATGAGCGACGCGGCGACGCTGATCAATTGCTTGGGCGACACGTCCATAAAGTCCACCGTGTTGCTGGGAGACAAAAGAAAATCCCCGTCCTTGCGCGCTGAAATAACTTCTTTGACAAACTTTTTATCTTCATCCAGCTCGGCATTGGCCTGGGCGATGACAAACTTGTCCTCTTTCAGTGCGGTATGAAACTCAATCTTGCTTTTGGCATAGCCATTTTCCACTTTCCGGTAGGGCGTCTCGATGAACCCGTATTCGTTGACCCGTGCGTAAGTGCTCAAAGACGCGATCAAGCCGATGTTGGGCCCTTCCGGAGTTTCGATCGGACAAATACGCCCGTAATGGGTCGAATGCACATCACGAACCTCAAACCCGGCGCGCTCACGGGTCAATCCACCTGGCCCCAATGCACTCAAACGCCTCTTATGGGTCACTTCCGACAGAGGGTTCGTCTGATCCATGAACTGGGACAACTGACTACTGCCAAAAAACTCCTTAATGGCCGCCGTTACTGGCTTCGAGTTGATCAGGTCATGCGGCATGGAAACTTCCAACTGCTGAATGGACATGCGCTCTATGATCGCCCGTTCCATTCGCACCAGACCCACTCTGAATTGATTCTGCAACGATTCTCCGACACCCCGCACCCGCCGATTGCCCAAATGATCGATATCGTCGATCTGGCCAATTCCATTCCTCAAGTCGATGATGTATTTCACCACTGACTTGAGGTCTTCCAGAGTCAACAACCGGTTTTCAAGCGAAATATCCAAACCAAACTTCTGGTTCATCTTGATCCGGCCAACCACGGAAAGGTTGTAGCGCTTGGGGTTGGAAAACAAATTCATGAAAAGCGATTTTGCAATTTCTGGAGTTGGAGGATCGCCCGGACGTAAACGTTTGTAGATCTCGCGGATGCCCTCTTCCTGAGAAGAGATTTTTCCCGCCACCAGAGTGTCGCGCAACGCAGTATCGGAGGATTCTTCATCGATACGCAGGATTTGAATTTCTGAAATTTTATTTTCTTTTATGTAGTCAAGGATATCTACTGTGATCGGCTGGTTGGTCTCGGCAAACACCTCGCCGGTTTCCTTGTCCACAATCTCATCAAAGAGGAACCTGCCAATGAGGCTTTCTTCATCGACTTCAACTTTAGAGGACCGGGCCAGACGAGAAATCTTCTTTGCGGCGGCAGGCGTGACTTTTTTGCCGCCTTTCAAAATCACATCATTGGTTTTTGGATCAATGATGTCCTCCATGATCTTAAAACCTATCAGAAGGTTTTTTGAACCCATGGAAAACTTGGATTCCTTGGCGGAAATATTGATTTTCTCTATTACGTAGCAGGTCTCCAGGATTTCCTTGGTGCTCATGCCAAAGGCATGCAGTAAAACGGTCGCGGGCAACTTACGTCTCCGATCGATCTTCACATGGAGAATATCCTTGATATCGAACTCGAAATCGATCCAGGAGCCTCGGTCAGGAATGATGCGCGCAGAATAGAGAATTTTGCCGCTGATATGCGACTTTCCCTTGTCGTGGGAGAAAAATGCCCCGGGAGACCGGTGCATTTGACTGACGATCACCCGCTCAACACCGTTGATCATGAAAGTTCCGGTCGGACCCATCATCGGCATTTCACCGAGAAATATTTTCTGCTCCTTGACTTCCCGAATGGAGTTTACAGTGATTTGACCAATCTTCTCCGCCTGAATTTTTTCGATGACCTCCGGGGTGATTTTTGTCCGGGCGGGGATAATGGCCTTGCCTTTTTCAGTGCGCCTTACATCTTCGACGATGTATTTCCCGTCCAGTTCCTTGAGGGTTTTTGGAGTGACATCGATCCTCTCGCGGTCGAACAACACCAAACGGACCATGAGCTTGATCGAATCCGCATAGGTCAAGCCTTTTTGGCGACATTCACTGAGCTTATGCTTTTCATTATAGGTGACCTCCTGGCCGCATTTTTCGCACACCACGCCAGGGCCGCCAAGCTCCTTGAATTCTCCACACCCACACTCCCACAGCCCCACTTCATACCCAACGTATTCGATACGGGCATTTATGTTCAGGTCTACAATGGGAAACACATCCAGAAATACCTCCTCCAGCCCACGAACCTCCCGGGCAGAGGGAGCCGTGTCCCATTGAATAAAAGACTCAAAGGAGTTTTGTTGGATTTCTATCAGGTTTGGTATTTCATCGATGACTTGGATACGGGCAAAATTACGTCTTTCCCTAAGGTTGCTAGTCGCTCTCCGGGAACGGGTTTCTGACATATGATGTCTTACCTTATGAATGAGTGAGAAATTAATGAAACAGGGATCTTTCCATGCTTGGCAACGAAAGGTTTCCGCTTACTTAATCTCAGCCGTTCCTCCAGCCGCCTCGATTTTTTTCTGTATCTCCTCAGCCTCTTCTTTTTTCACCCCTTCTTTAATGGCTTTGGGCGCCGCTTCAACCAGATCCTTGGCGTCTTTGAGCCCAAGACTGGTGATAGCACGCACTTCTTTGATCACCTGAATTTTCTTGTCGCCAATAGCTGTGAGAACCACGTCAAATTCGGTTTTCTCCTCTGCTTCAGCTCCGCCACCAGCCGCAGGAGCCGCAACTGCCATAGCCGGAGCCGCCGCTGTAACACCATATTTATCTTCCAACTCTTTCACAAACTCTGACATTTCCAAAACACTCATACTATCGATAAAGGACACTACATCCTCTTTAGTGACGGCCATTACGACCTCCTTTCAACAATCAATTTTTTAAATACGATAAACTAATAATAACTATATAAAAAAGGCAAGCAAATCGCCTCGCCAAATCATAACCATTCAAACAAACGCCTCTCAGCTCGACTCCTTTTTCTCGCGGACCGCATCCAAAGTCCCCACAAGCTTTCGAAGCAAACTGCTGAACACGCCAACAAAATTGGTGGTGGGTCCCTGAAACACAGAAAGCATCTGACCCAGCAATGCATCTCTTGAAGGCAAGTCCGCCAAAGCGGCAACCCCTTCAGCGGAAATCATCTTACCCTCCACCAGACCGCAAAGCACTTGCGGGGTTTTTTTCGCATCGGCCTTACGTTGCTCTGCCAGGACTTTGGCGGGAGCCACAGGATCATCGAAACTCAACAACACCGAAACGGGCCCGGTGAAACTCGCTTCGAGAACCTCAAATGGGGTATTTTTAGCCGCAATTTTTGCCAGAGTGTTTTTCACCACTCGAAATTCAACGGACTTACTTTTCATGCTGGCACGCATCGCAGTGATACTGGCCGCATCGATGCCCTGATAGTTAGCCAGAACAGCGGAAGTCGCCTTCTGAAACACTTCATTCAACTCTTTCACCGCTTCCTGCTTTGCTGGATTTGCCACAACACCGACCTTTCAAATTTTAATCAACCCAAGATCCCGACAGACAAAAGGAACCTATCATTCGCGATCCCGGCTACGGCGTATACGCCACGCGGACTCCCGCGCCCATGGTGCTCGAAATCGAAATTCCCTTAACATAATGCCCTTTACTGGACGCCGGCTTCATTTTCACTAGCGTGCCAATCAGAGTATGGTAATTTTCGATAAGGTCTTCGACCGAAAAAGCCACCTTGCCTAAGGTAGCATGAACGATCCCCCCTTTATCAACGCGAAAATCCACCTTGCCCGCCTGAATTTCCTCAATGGCTTTCTTGACATCAAACGTAACCGTTCCGGTTTTTGGGTTGGGCATCATTCCACGGGGACCAAGAACCTTACCCAGCTTCCCCACTTGCCCCATCATGTCGGGCGTTGAAACGACCCGGTCGAAATCCAGCCAGCCACCCTGAATTTTTTTCACCAGGTCTTCGCCGCCGACAAAATCAGCTCCGGCGTCTTTGGCTTCTGTTTCCTTTTCACCTTTGGCAAAGACCAGAACTCTGAACTTTTTCCCGGTCCCCTTCGGAAGAACCACACTGCCGCGTATGTTTTGATCCGCTTTCCTGGGGTCCACGCCAAGGTTGACCGCCACATCCACCGACTCGTCGAATTTTGCGTAACTGGCATCCTTGGCCAACGCCAAAGCTTCCTTCAGCTCGTACTTAATATTCCGGTCGACTTTCGCAAAAGCCGCCTTCATCCCTTTTCCCTGCTTTGCCATGAGCCCTCACCTTGATCGTTTGTTAACCCTCAACCTTCAATCCCATGCTGTGCGCGGAACCTTCAATAATCCGCACGGCCGCTTCAATATCGCCCGCATTCAGGTCTTCCATTTTCACTTTGGCGATCTCTTCAACCTGCTTCCGGGTCACCGCTCCCACAGACTCCTTACTGGGGTTCGATGAACCTTTGGCAATCCCCGCCGCCTGTTTCAGCAAAACCGCCGCTGGCGGAGATTTTGTGATAAAGGAAAAACTTCTGTCTTTAAATACCTGGATAATGACAGGAATGATCATGCCTTCCTGCCCCTGGGTCTTGGCGTTGAACGCCTTACAGAATTCCATGATATTGACCCCGTGCTGACCAAGCGCCGGCCCAACTGGCGGAGAAGGCGTCGCCTGCCCTGCAGGAATCTGCAATTTGATTTGGCCCATCACTTCTTTAGTTGCCACGTTTTTCTCGTCCTTCCTTCACATATAAAGTTCACCGCAGGAATACAGCGCCCCCGGATTTCAAACCCGCTACTTTAAAGTCAAACCCTTTCAATCTGAGGAAACTCCAGCTCAACAGGAGTTGCCCGGCCAAAAATGGAAACCATGACCTTGACCTTGCCCTTGTCAGGGTTGACCTCATCGACCACCCCGTTGAAATTCAAGAACGGACCGTCGATCACCCGAACGCTCTCACCTTTCTCAAAAGAAAATTTGGGCTTGGGCCGGGCCGACTCGCCCTTAATCTGCCCCAATATCAACTTGATCTCTTCTTCCGACAAGGGCACAGGAGACCCACCGCCACCCAGAAAGCCGGTGACCTTGGGGGTGTTTTTGATCAGGTACCATATCTCCTGCGTCATCTCGCAATGGATCAGAATATATCCAGGGAAAAACTTCCTCGAAGATATCTTCTTTTTGCCCTTACGAACCTCCACAACTTCTTCAGTGGGGATGACGATCTCCCCCAACTGCTCTTTACAGTCGGAATGCTCAAACTGCTCTTCCAAACTCAGCTTTACTTTGCGCTCATACCCGGAATAGGCGTGAATAACATACCACTGCATAGACAAGTTCGATCCCAGGTTAATAGCAGAGACTAAACGAGACTCTGCACAATTTTCGATAAAAGTGCGTCCACGATCCCCAAAAACAACGCAACCAGAAACACGACGACCACCACCACCGTGGTGCCCCCAATCGCTTCTTTTTTAGAAGGCCAGGTGACTTTCTTCACCTCGACCTTGACCTCAGACAAAAACTTTGTGGCTTTAGCTAGCATTTCAATTACAACCCCATCAAAATAAATCAACAGGCCAGGAGGGATTCGAACCCACAACCCTCGGATTTGGAATCCGATGCTCTAGCCGTTAGAGCTACTGGCCTATGTGAATTCCCTGGCAACAATCCCATCGGAACTCTTTAATCGACCACGCGACAAAAGAACCAAACCGCTTATCCGACATTCCCAATCCATTACCTACGGCAACGCTATTATTTGGTTTCCTTATGGGGGGTATGCTTCCTGCAGAACCGACAAAACTTTTTAATTTCCAAACGACCGGTCATCACCTTTTTATTCTTGGTCGTGGAATAATTTTTCCGCTTACAATCTCCGCAAGCCAATTGAATAATATCTCTCATAAACCGTCTAACTTTCCTTTAGGGAACGGGAAAACCACCTACTCAGACTTCCACACCCTTATAAATTCAAAAATTTCAGCCAAAATTGAAAGCCCACGATCGGATTTGAACCGATGGCCTCTTCCTTACCAAGGAAGTGCTCC
>CAYPQH010000113.1:0-7263 GCA_964412825.1 uncultured Nitrospinaceae bacterium
GTGATCATGGAATCGAACGCGTTGCCCCAGAATTTATCCTGTTTGGGCAATTCGTTTTTGAGCCTCGTGATGACGTTGCCGCCCACGGTGACATGAATGTCGGGATACTTCTGTTTGATGAGCGTGCCGAAGGTGATACCGGACATGAGCTGAACAGGAGTTCCAATAGAAATTCCGATAATATCCGGCCTTTCTTCATCTATGTGTTTAAAGACCAGCTGGCGGCAGACATCGGCATAGACGTTGACATTGTCATCGTGCGGGGCTTTGATGAGGTCTTCCGAAACCCAGGGGCGATACTTGTTGAGGTTGCTTTCCACCGGATAAAAATTGACACTGGCGGGATAATAGGAAACGGAGATGTATTCCATCACTTCCCGGAAAGCGTTCAAGGCCCATTCGGCCTTGTCAATTTCATAAAACTCCTGGGACCGCATGATGGCTTTGGCTCTTTCCACTTTGCGGATGTGATGCTCCAGGTCCAGCTTGGCATAGTATTTCATCATCTCCAGGACTTCCACATCCTCCTCGGTGGCCTTGCCTTCCCATTGCTTTGTTTTTAATTCTTTTTTCCGATTGGCGATCCGGCCCCGGGTGAACTCCAGGTATTCGCGGGTGAAGAAATGGTCGTACATCTCGACATTGATATCTTTCTGTACCACTTCGATGCCATTCTGCCTGAGCACCGCCGTGAGGCTGGGCAGAGCCAGATAAGGCGCTGTGGGGACCCACTCCGGTGGAAATATCAACATGACCTTTTTCATGAAACCTGTATCCAAAAATAGTTATGGGAAAGGGCAAACCACCCCACTCCCTGAGGTTATACATTGAGGGCGATATGGTATCATATACCTTGAATGCCGGAAACGTTGATTCCCCCCTGCCCCAAAGCCATTTCCCGATTCGGAATGCCAAAGGGATTCCATTCATTTTTCTGGGATTTGGTCGAAGTTGATGATAGCATTGCAGCAACCAAAACTCACTCGATCTGTTTGATTTCACCCCCATTAACAAAAGCCAGTCCGGGGTGAGGCGACAGAATCACATAATTCAAGGAGTTCAACTTTCATCATGGCTGAACACGAGACCAGCACGGAAAATAAAGCCAAAATCCTTCTGGATGAAGCAAACATAACATTTTGTGAAACGTCTGAACGTAAAGACAGCTCTGAAAATCGAACCCTGGACGGCTCTCCCTGGGACATAGGCAGGATGGACGGTGAGTTTGACGAGGATGATTATCAGAAAATTCTGGAGATCCAGTTAGAGGCCGCCAAAATTTGCGACGAAAACCCGGCGCTGGAAGAAAAAACCAGTGAAATGTTTCAGTCGGTCACCCCTGAAAATGCGGACGAGGTCTTAAAACAGATCATGGCGGAGCCTCATTTGCGGGATCTGGCAAGAATAGCAGTGACTATATTTTTGTTGCGCTTCCCGACGGTTGAGTCTTTCGTCAACAAGGGGCATCCTCTCGTACTGGCTATGGACGAATACATGCTGGAGAACGCCAACGCGCAAAACTGGCAGGATTACCAAAACATCGCCGAGGAATTCAGTTGGTCCGTTTAGACCCTGATAAAATGGGTGAAGAAATGCCGCCCATAGGGTTAAAAGTTCTCCTGAACAAATCTTGCCGCAAGGCCCAATAAACCTCTGATAAATTGCCATGCAGTTTCGATACAAACTCGCTAAGGAAACTTTTAAAAATAAAAAAATTCCGCCCAAAAAAGTCCCCGGAGCGGACAGCATCTCCGCCGACCAAAGGGGCGACCACTCGTCCTGGACCGATTCGCAATTATTGAGCCTGGACAAGGAAACCAAGCGGGTGGAACCAACGATTGGGGAACCCAAAGAGGTTTCACGCAGAGACTTGTTCTCCTTCGGACGATTGACCGATTTTGCCGATGCAGTCGAAGAAGAAGAACAAAAACGCCCTGAAAACAAAAAATCCAAACCCGACACAGAAGAACCTGAGACCACGGCCACCGAAGCTCCTGCCATCGACTCGCCTGCCGAGGAAACATCAGATGAAGAAGCTCAGGCTCCTGAGCCAGAAAAGAAAAAAGGGTTTTTCCGCCGGATGGCTGGCAAGTTTCTTCCAGGCTCTAAAGATGAATCCGCCGACCCTGTGAAATCGCAGGAAGCAGATTCCGACTCCACCGAAGTCGCAGACGAAGAACCATCATCCGTACCGGAGGCCAAACCTTATCAGGAAACGATTTTTGGCATCCCCGTGGACGATGAAGACGTCGATCCGGAATTTGACCGGCGCAACCTGCTCAAGCAGGGAGTGCATTTCTTTGCCAAACCGGCCATTGAAAAAGTTCAAAGCAAAATCGACCGAGTCAATGAAACCGTCAGCAAAATAACCAGGCGCGTTCCCCTGATTCGACCGCCGGGGGCCATCACTGAAAGACAGTTCCTGCAGGCCTGTACCCGTTGCGACAAATGCATCCACGCCTGCCCCAAGGACGCCATTCAACGTGTGCCCAAGAAAATGGGGTTCCTCATCGCGGGCTCGCCCTACATCGACCCTAAAAAAATTCCCTGCGTCATGTGCGATGACCTTCCCTGTATTCCCGCCTGTCCGGACGGTGCGTTGGTCCCCCCTCCAAACAACGACCGGATGGAAATCAAAATGGGATACGCCATTTTGGACAAAAAAAATTGCCAGGCGTACGGCGACACCTTCTGCCAGCAATGCGTGATCGACTGCCCGATTCCCGGAGCCATCATCCAGAAAGACGAAAAGCCCATCATCGACAAACGAACCTGCACCGGTTGCGGGGTGTGCGTCTTGTCATGCAGTACCGTGAACATTCCTCTGGCGATAAAAATCAAGCCGCAAATGGTCATCGACAGCCAGATTCAGAAAAAGCGCATGGAGCTGGAGCAAGCCCGAATCCGGGCCGAACGGGAAGCGGAGGCGAAAAAGGCCCAGAAAGAGGAAGAAGAAGCACAAAACCCACCCATATAAGCTTTTCAGAAAATCTCTTTTTTAGAGAAGTTAGAGAAAAAATCCGAATAACTTAATCATTTTAATCACGCATTGAATTTCACCCTCATTGAAATCAAAGATTTTCCTATGAAAAAGAGGGTTTTTATTGGCATCGCAATCGTTTTTGCTTACGGGCTTTTTGAATTGGCTTCATTCTCCGGTTTGTTCATTTTAAAAACCATTTGGAGCCATCAATATAGACCCGCCCGAATACACTCACTTTCGGAAACCCATAAAATAGCGACAACTCATTTATTAAAAAAAAATACCCCAAAATGGATAGGAACCTACAGCCCAACATTGGGATGGACCCTCAAGAAAGGAGGGGAAACCAAACTTTATCAAACAAACTCCCAAGGCATTAGAGGGGACAAAAAATACTCTTTTATTCCATCCAACCAAACCATCCGCATATCTGCATTTGGGGATTCTTTCACATTCAGTGAAGATGTCAGCAATGACGACGCATGGGCAAAAATACTCACCTCTAATTATTCAGGCTTGGAAGTTTTAAATTTTGGTGTTGGTGGTTATGGCCTGGATCAGGCTTTTCTTCGATATAAACAGGATGGCATCCGGTTCAATTCCCATATAATTTTTATTGGTTTTATGACCTCAAATATTAATCGGAATGTAAACGTCTATCGCCCTTTTCTACGGACAAATACTGAAATTCCTTTGTCGAAACCGCGCTTCATCCTGAAAAAAAATAAGTTGGTGCTTATCAAAAATCCCATGGAGCAATTGTCGCAATACCAGCAAATTTTAGATCATCCAGAGAAAATTTTGCCCAAAATGGCTGCGGATGATTTTTTCCCGCACTACTTCTTCAAAAAAGAGTGGAAGGCTGATTTTCTTCCTTCGGTCCGCCTGTTCAAACTCGTTGCCCTTAGAATAAATCAAAAATTTATGCCAAAAACCGGCGTACAATACGAAGGTGAAACACCTGCTTTAAAAATTACCCTGAGGATTTTTGATGAATTTGTTAAAACATCATTGCAGAATAATTCTTTGCCAATAATTTTAATTTTCCCACGAACAAGCGATATCAGGCGATATCAACAAGGCAAACCCAGGCAATACAACCCACTCATCACAAGCTTTAAATCGAAAGGGTTTTTATTTATCGACCTGTTAGAAGTGTTTATTGAGCAAGGCAGGATTAGTAATCTGGAAGAATTATTTATCCCTCACTATAATCCCCTAGTCAACCAATGGGTCGCAAAGTATATTTTTGATTATCTCAAAACCAACAAACTTTCTAATCTAAGTGAAGTAAAAACCAGATTGAGCCAAATGAAAACCACAACGGCACTGGAAAATTAACCGGATTTTATTCGGAGGCAGGAATATACAGGATTTTCATGACATCCTTTGAAACCAAAGGGTATATAGGTACACTTATAAGGCATTTTCGTTCGATGGTGAGGGAAGGAAACATCGAATGGGGTGCCAAGACCATCCTTGGCCCCTGAATTCCCGTTTTAATAATAATCTGCTTGAAACTCCTTCAGGATTTAAGTATTGTCCTTTATTTGCCCTAACCCTTGAAACAGGCGATTAGTCGGGGGAATTTCACCTCTTGACAATGTTTTTAATTAATTAAAACCAACCTCAAACCATCCAATTGTAAAACTTCTATGACCCACCAATGGCAAAGAACCCATAACTGCGGAGAGCTGTCCGAAAAAAATATCGAGGAATCTGTCACCCTTTGCGGTTGGGTGCATACCCGTCGTGATCATGGCGGACTGATTTTCATCGACCTTTGGGACAAGGAAGGACTCACCCAGGTGGTTCTCAATCCGCAAATCGACTCACTGGCTCATCAACACGCACAATCTTTGCGCGGAAACTACGTCATGGCGGTGCGGGGAAAAGTGCGGAGCCGTCCCGAAGGAATGGTCAATACCAAACTGAAAACGGGACAAATCGAAGTCTATGTGGACGATCTCGAAATTTTGAATCCATCCAAAACGCCGCCCTTTTCCGGTTGGGAGAATCAGGACGTCGGCGAAGTCCTGCGCCTCAAAAACCGTTATCTGGATCTCCGTAGCGACCGCTTGCAGAACAATCTGAAAGTGCGTTACCAGATCACCCGCGTGGTCCGCCAGGTTCTCGATAACCACGGGTTCATCGAAGTGGAAACTCCGATGCTCACCAAAAGCACTCCCGAGGGCGCCCGCGATTATCTGGTTCCCAGCCGGTTGAATCCAAAAACGTTTTTTGCCCTGCCCCAGTCGCCGCAACTGTTCAAGCAGATTTTGATGGTGGCCGGTATGGATCGTTATTTCCAGATCGTCAAATGTTTCCGTGACGAAGACCTGCGCAACGACCGGCAACCGGAGTTCACCCAGATCGACATGGAAATGGCTTTCGTCAACGAGGAGCAATTGTTCCG
The DNA here is from genome assembly GCA_964412825.1 of uncultured Nitrospinaceae bacterium. GTDB lineage: Bacteria > Nitrospinota > Nitrospinia > Nitrospinales > VA-1 > JADFGI01. The sequence goes on from CAYPQH010000113.1 coordinate 5,400, forward strand.
TCTGGCGGAAGAAATGATGCAGGCCATTTACAAGGAAATATTGGGAATCGCCATCGAGACTCCGTTTCCGGTTCTCACTTACAAAGAAGCGATCGACCGGTTCGGAAGCGACAAACCGGATTTACGGTTCGGGCTGGAATTGGTTGATCTGGGCGATGTGATCCAGGGAACCAATTTCAAAGTATTCGCGGATGTCCTGAAAAAGGGCGGACAGATACGCGCCATCAATATTAAAAACAGCGCCCAAATTTTATCGCGTAAAGCGCTCGACGACCTGACCGAGTTGGCCAAAACTTACGGCGCCAAGGGAATGGCCTGGATCAAACTGCAAAAGGGAGAACTGCAATCCCCCATCATCAAGTTTTTTGAAAAAGACATGCTGGACAACATGATCTCCAGGTTAAAGGCAGAAGACGGCGACACCATCGTCTTCATCGCCGACAAGCCCAAGGTCGTCGCCGACGCTCTGGCGCACATCAGGCTGTCCGCAGGCAAGCTGTTGGGGTTGATCGACGAAAAGAAAATCAACCTCGCCTGGGTGACCGAATTTCCTTTGCTCGATTACAACGAAGAGGAAAAACGCTACACGGCCATGCACCATCCGTTCACGGCACCCAATGAAGGAGATTTGGAACAGTTCGCCGATTCGCCTGAGAAAATTTCTTCCCGCGCGTATGATCTGGTTTTAAACGGCAACGAAATCGCCGGCGGCAGTATCCGTATCCACCAGAAAGAAGTGCAGGAAAAAATGTTCAATCTCTTAGGAATCGGTCAGGAAGAAGCGGAACTGAAGTTCGGCTTTCTTCTGGACGCTCTGCAATACGGCGCACCCCCGCATGGCGGAATCGCCTTCGGACTCGACCGACTGACCATGTTATTGACCGGCGCTGCCTCCATCCGCGAGGTGATCGCCTTTCCAAAAACGCAAAAAGCCACCTGTCTGATGACCCAGGCGCCTTCCGAAATCGACCTCAAACAGTTGAAAGAACTCAAATTGAAATACGATTTGTCTTGAACGGTGAGCTTCCCAACGAGGAATCGGACAGTTCTCGAAGATGGGTGTTTATTGCCATTTCTTTCTCAAAGCAGTTAAATCCCTCTTTTCACCACTTTGGTAACTTAACTCAAAATCAGAAACTTGTTCAGGCCAAGGCTCGTAAAAACTAAACCCTTCAAGGTCAGATATATAACCATCTCTAATAAACAGGTAAAAACCGGCCCCGTGAATCATTCCAGGTATTTCTACAAAAACATCCCCAAGTTCAAATGATTTTCCTTTCATAGTTTCATCGATATCCGCATTATCAATCTCAAAATATAAAAAAAAGCCGCACCCTGTCATTTCTCTTTTCTTAATTTTACTATTTTGAAATTGCCTTCTTAAAGATTTCAGGATGTCATCATCTCCATCCAGAAGCATATTCATGACCTCCATTTCAAACTTGGTAAGATCACTCATTGCTTATACCTGATTAGGAAGGGTTTTGACTTGGTGAAGGGATTCCCCGCTCGCAAAGCGGGGCGAAGCAAACCGGTAAGCCGGGTTCTGTCCTCCATCGGATGATGGAGCGATGGTCATTAATCTAGGCCTGCCGTTGCCGACAGGCTCAAGCGATCAACCCGAAAGTATCGGACGGGCCGCCCTCAAACACTTTCCTATTCGATCTTGCTCCGGATAGGGTTTACCAAGCTACCACTGTCACCAGCGGTACTGGTGAGCTCTTACCTCACCTTTTCACCATTGCCGCCACCGAAGGACGAATCCTCCGACGGGTAGGCTGTGTCTTTTCTGTGGCACTTTCCTTAAGGTCACCCTCACTCCGCGTTACGGAGTATCCTGCCCTGTGGAGCCCGGACTTTCCTC
>CAYPQH010000114.1:0-6975 GCA_964412825.1 uncultured Nitrospinaceae bacterium
CCCTGTTGCAGGCGGGTGTTCACTTTGGTCATCAAACGACCCGGTGGAACCCCAAAATGAAGAAGTACATTTACGGTGCCAAGAATGGCATTCATATCGTCGACCTTCAGCAGACCCTGAAAAAATTCCTGGAAGCCGAGAAGTACATCCGGGAATTGGCCCGAACCGGCAAATCCATGTTATTTGTCGCCACCAAGAAGCAAGCTCAGGATCTCGTCGCCCAGGAAGCCGTTCGTTGCGGAATGTTTTACATCAACCAGCGATGGTTGGGTGGCACGATGACCAATTTTTTGACCATACGAAAAAGCATCGAGCGCTTGCGTGACCTGGAAAAACAGGAAGAAGAGGGCGACTTCGAAAAACTGCATAAAAAAGAAGCCTTGCGTAAACGTCGGGACATCGAAAAGCTCAATAAGTTTTTCCGTGGCATCAAGACCATGAAGCAACTTCCCGATGCAATTTTTATTATCGACACCCATAAAGAAAAAATAGCCCTGGCCGAAGCCAGAAAGCTGGGCATTAAAGTATTAGCCCTTGTGGACACCAATTGCGACCCTGATGGAATCGATTTTCCCTTTCCTGGGAACGACGATGCCATCCGCTCCATCAAGCTGTTCACCGAGCGAATTGCCGATATTTGGCTGGAAGAAACGGAACTCAGGAAGGCCAAGCAAAAAGACGATGACGAATTGGCAAAGCAGAAGGCCAAGACGGCTGAAGCCGCAAAAGCGGAAGCGGCCAAAGACAAGCCCGCCAAAGTCGAGGCTGGCTCAGGCGCAAGTGCCAAGGCCGAAGTTAAGGGAGGCTCGGCCTGACCCAATGGCATTGCTCTTTGCTCAATCGGGCGTTCCTTCCCGGCAGTTGAATATTCTCAATCCAGAGTAGAAGCCCCCCTTTGGGGCTTCTCTTTATTCGTGGATGTGTCCTTTCGGGCAGGATGAGTCGCGCTATTTGAAATTGAAAAGAATCTCTTGAAATCTTTTGGAAATCGGATTGGGAGGTTCTGCACAGGTATTTTAAAATAAAATCAATCTTAGAGTTATTAAGGAGTTAGCAAAAGATGGAAATCACGGCGGCAATGGTAAAAGAACTGCGCTCAAAATCGGGCGCGGGGATCATGGAGTGTAAAGGCGCCCTCAAGGAAGCCGACGGGGATGTCGAGGAAGCGGTCACAGTTCTCAGAAAAAAGGGATTGGCCAAGGCAGGGAAAAAATCTGACAGGGAAACGGGCGACGGCGCGATTGGGACCTATATTCATCCCGGAAATAAAATCGGCGTCATGCTGCAACTCCATTGCGAGACGGATTTTGTGGCCAACACCGATGACTTTCAGGGTCTGATCCGGGACGTGTGCATGCACATCGCCGCCTCCAAAACGCGCTATGCTTCCAGAGACGAGGTCTCTCAGGAAGATTTGGACAAGGAACGGGAGATTTTTGCCCATCAGGCCAAAGAATCCGGCAAGCCGGAAAACATCATTGAGAAGATTGTTGAAGGAAAAATTGGTAAATTTTATGAGGAAAATTGTCTTCTGGATCAATCGTATATCAAAGAGCCCGGCATCACCGTGGGAGAAATGATCAAACAGAAAATTGCGATTCTTGGTGAAAATATTACGGTTGGCAGATTCACCCGATTTGAAATTTCCAATTAACTTTAAACGAAAAAACGACTGATGGATAAAGCGGTTTACAAAAGAGTTCTGCTGAAACTGGGCGGCGAAAGCCTGGCGGCCAGAGAAGGCGCTTTTGGGATTGATCAGCACGCCATTGAAGGCATCGCCTTAGAAATTAAGGAGGCGCGGGAGTTGGGGGTGGAAATGGCCATCGTCATCGGCGGCGGTAATATCTTCCGTGGCGCGACTGCCAGTGGATTGGGGATGGAACGCGTCACTGCCGATTACATGGGCATGCTGGCGACGGTCATCAACAGCCTGGCCCTGCAACACGCTCTGGAGTCCGCAGGAATACCCACTCGTGTGCAAACGGCCATTGAAATTCATCAACTGGCGGAACCTTATGTTCGCAGGCGCGCCATTCGCCATCTGGAAAAAGGCCGGGTGATTATTTTCGCGGGGGGGACAGGAAACCCCTATTTCACGACCGATACAGCCGCTTCCTTGCGAGCGATGGAAATCGGGGCGGAAGTGATTTTTAAAGGCACCAAAGTGGACGGCGTCTATACCGCCGACCCGATGAAGGACAGCACCGCCACCCGATATGAAAAATTGTCTTATATTGAGGTTTTGCAAAAGGGGTTGAAGGTCATGGACTCGACATCGGTTTCCCTCTGCATGGATAACAAACTGCCAATGATTATTTTCAATGTACGCAATAAAGGCAGTATCAAGCGTGTGTTGATGGGCGAAAACATCGGCACCACGGTGGGAGTGTAATTCATGGAACAACTTTTAAAAGAGTGCCAGGACAAAATGAGCCATTCCCTGGATCACTTGCGCGTTGAGCTGGCCAAGCTTAGAACCGGGCAGGCTTCCCTGGCGATACTGGAAGGGATCAAAGTGGATTTTTATGGAACCCCGACTCCGCTCAGTCAGGCGGCCACTCTTGGGGTTCCCGATAGCAGTACCGTCACCATTCAACCGTGGGATGCCTCGATTCTTAAAGACATCGAGAAAGCCCTGCAAGCCTCTGATTTGGGGTTGACTCCCAATAGCGACGGCAAAATGATCCGCTTGCAAATCCCCCCTCTCACCCAGGAAAGACGGCAACAGCTGGCGAAAATGGTCAAGAAATACGGTGAAGAATGTCGGGTGGCGATTCGCAACATCCGCCGCGAGTTCAACGACAAGGTCAAGGCGCGTGAAAAAAGCCACGAAATTTCCGAAGACGAGAGCCGTAAATACATAGATAAATTGCAGAAAGTTACCGACAGTCAAATCGGGCAAGCGGATAAAACGGTTCTGGAAAAAGAAAAAGATGTTTTGGAGACTTGATAAATTATTTCGTTCTGCACAAGTGTCGGCTCAAGGTTCGATGCGTCCAGTCTCGCCAGTCCCCCGCCCCCGGCTTATTGAATGGGAAGGCTTCATTTGATGGACCCAGAACTACACAAACAAATCGATCTTGGCCGCCTGCCGCACCATATCGCGATCACCATGGACGGCAATGGACGTTGGGCGAAGAAAAATTTTCTGCCCCGCGTTGAAGGGCACAGGCGAGGCGTCAAGGCGGTGGACCGGATCGTGACTCTCTGCCGGAACCTCAATATCGAAGCGCTTACTTTATACGCCTTTTCCGACGAAAACTGGAATCGCCCGGAACTGGAGATCAGCGCTCTCATGAAAATCCTGGATTTTTATTTGAAGAAAGAGCTCTCCCGGATGCAAAAAGAGAACATCCGGTTCAACACCATCGGTCAAATCGACGACCTTCCCGAGGAAATTCAAAAAATCATCCGCAATGCCAGCGAAGCCACCGCAGATAATGACGGCATGGTGCTGACTCTCGCGCTCAGTTATGGCGGTCGGCAGGAGATCGTCGACGCGGCAAAAAAAATCGCCGAAAACGTGAAGGCCGGTTATCTGCAAGTTGAGGAAATCGACTCTTCGTTGTTCGCAAGTTATCTGTCTTCCCATCCGCTCCCCGACCCCGACCTGTTGATCCGTACGAGTGGGGAACTCAGGGTCAGCAATTTTCTTTTGTATCAGATCGCATACACCGAACTTCACTTCACTCCCGTCTTGTGGCCGGACTTCTCTGAAGATGATTTATTGAAAGCCATCATAGATTTTCAAAAACGAGAACGAAGATTCGGCATGATTCAGGAACAAATTGTGAAGGCGTAAAACTTTTTTGACCCCTAAACTTCCCGGTTTTTTTCTTCACTTCCTTGGCCGACGGCGGGGATTATTTTTTTCCTCAGCCTGAAGGAGAATCGCCTTTTGACTCGCATATTGAGCGGAGCCATCGCCATCCCTCTGGTTTTAGGCATCACCCTGTATGGACCGGGGTGGCTGTTTTTTACTCTGATCGCCGGTGTCGTGCTGGCGGGAATCTACGAATATTTTTCGATGGCCGACAAGATGGGCATCGAAGGGTTTGGTGTTGTTGCCGGATGCTTGAGCCTGCTTCTGCTTTTCTGTTTTCACTTCGGCGGGCAATATTTTCCCGAGTGGGGGGTGGTCAGCCTGATCGCCTTGTCCTCAGCATGGATGCTCAAGAAGCAAAACATCAAAACCGCGCTGGATGAAATCTCCTTCTCCTTATTGGGCATCCTGTATGTCGCCGGGCTGTCGGGCTATATTTTGTTAATCCATCGTCTGCCTGACGGCGGCCACTGGGTGCTGTTTTTGTTTCTCCTTATCTGGATAGGCGACAGCGCCGCCTATTATGGTGGCCGGAAATTCGGACACCGTCTCATCGCTCCCACCATCAGCCCCGGGAAAACTATTGAAGGCGCCTTGTTCGGTCTCATGGGGAGTCTTGTCGGCGGAGTGATCGCTAACATTTGGTTTATCAAAGAGATTTCCCTGTGGCATTGTTTGCTTGCGGCTCTCATTTGCGGTACTATCGGTCAAGTTGGCGATTTTGCCGAATCGATATTAAAACGCACCGCCGGAGTCAAAGATTCCAGTGGGCTGTTTCCGGGGCATGGCGGGTTTCTGGATCGCATCGATAGTTTGCTGTTTGCAGGTCCTGCGCTTTATATGTATCACCGGCTGTTTTTATAACGTCCCCACCCTCCATATATAACTATGAAACAAATCTCTCTTTTGGGTTCCACGGGGTCTATTGGCGTCAGCACACTGGATGTGGTGGCGCGAAATTCCGACTCCTTCGAGATATGCGGATTGTCGGCGGGAAGCAATGCCGAAAAATTTGTCGAGCAGGTCAAACAATTCAAGCCCAAAGTGGCGTCACTTTATGATCGCTCGAAAGAAGCCTTTGTGCGGGAACAACTGGTCGGGCTGGATGTGGAAATTATTTTTGGCGAAAAAGGCTCCGTAAAAGTCGCCACCTGGCCGGAATGCGATCTGGTGGTTTCCGGAATCGTGGGGAGCGCCGGTCTGGTCTCTGCATTAGCGGCCATTAACGCGGGAAAGAATCTGGCTCTGGCCAACAAAGAAACCCTGGTCGTGGCTGGAGAACTGGTTTTAAAAGCCGCAGAAGACAAAAATGTCGCGATCATTCCCATCGACAGCGAGCACAGCGCCATCCTGCAGGCCCTAAACGGTGAAAAAAAAGAGCAGATCAAAAAGATCATCCTGACCGCATCAGGTGGCCCTTTTCGCACCTTCACCCGCGAACAAATGGAGCATGTGACCGTCGAGCAGGCGCTCAATCATCCGAACTGGTCTATGGGCAACAAAATCACCATCGATTCCGCGACCATGATGAACAAGGGCCTGGAATATATCGAAGCCAAATGGCTTTTCGGGCTGGACACCGAAGTCGATATCATCATTCATCCGCAGAGTATCGTCCACTCCATGATCGAATTCGTCGACACATCCATTATGGCGCAACTGGGGATTCCCGACATGCGCGTTCCCATTGCCTACGCCCTGTCCTACCCCGACCGATTAGACTGCGATTTGCCGTCGCTTGATTTGAGTCAATTGTCCAGGCTCGATTTTGAAGCGCCCGATTACGAAAAATTTCCCTGTCTGAAACTCGCCATCGACGCTCTATCCGCCGGTCAGACCATGCCCGCCGTACTCAACGCCGCCAATGAAATTGCCGTGCAGGCGTTTCTCGATGAACACATTTCCTTCAAGGAAATTTCTGAAATCATCCACACGACCATGCAAAACCACGAGAGCAAACCCGTAACGGAACTTGCAGATGTTCTTGAAGCCGACCGATGGACACGGGAAGAAGCCCGGAAACTGATCTCGGTCGCGCATTAAAAGGAATTTGAAACCGCAGATGGACACAGATAAACACAGAGGGGAGAATTTTAATCCCTCCTCACCTCAATCCTCTCCTTCAATAGAGGAGAGGAGGAAACCCCTTCTCCTCTCTGGGGAGAAGGCTGGAATGAGGGGATTCATAACTACCTCGGGTTTTCCTCAATCTTTCTATACCAATAGTCAGATCGTCGGTCTTCGGCCTGCGGTCTCCGGTCTGCATTAATTTTATGTTTAGAATCGGCAATGGGTACGACGTTCACCGCCTGGTTGAAGGCCGGAAGCTGATCCTGGGCGGAGTCGAGATACCGCACACCCTTGGTCTGGATGGTCATTCCGATGCCGACCTGTTGTTGCACGCGATTGCCGACGCGCTGTTGGGCGCACTCGGTTCAGGTGACATCGGCAAATATTTTCCCGACACCGACCCCAAATGGAAAGGCGTGTCCAGCCTGATCCTGCTCAAGCAGGTGGGGGCGATGTGCGAGGAACACGGGTTCGCCATTTCCAATGTCGATTCCATCGTCGTGGCGCAAAAGCCCAAAATTGCGCCTCATATAAACGCGATGAAGCAAAATATCGCCGATGTTCTGGGTGTCGAGCCTGGGCAGATCAATGTCAAAGCCACCACCACGGAAAAGTTAGGGTATGCGGGTCGGGAGGAAGGCATGGCCGCCTACGCCGTTGTTCTCCTGCAAAAGAAAGATTGATCCCCTCTTTCCCATAGGAGGTTTTTCAAAAGCGTTCAAAGATCAAATGCGGTCACTAATTTAGCGCCGATTTATATTTTCATTTCTGGTGTTATGTAGCTTATTTTTTGCCTTTTTTTGCAGGGAGTTTTGTGTTACAATTTCTCGCTTTCCGGTTGCAAATCGATATTGACATCACTTCTTGTGAATGCCGGAAGGATTGAGTCTTAATAACCGTTCATAAATATTCCCCGCCCTTGTCGGGTCTGGCAAGGATAGATCCCCAGATTAATAAAGAATGGAAAACCGGGTTAGCCCTGAACAGCGTATTGTCATCACGGGGGTCGGGCTAACGGCCCCGAGTGGTAATAATCTGACAGAATTCAGAAAAAGCCTGCTGACAGGCAAGTCCGGGGT
>CAYPQH010000115.1:0-6914 GCA_964412825.1 uncultured Nitrospinaceae bacterium
GGCTGACCGGGCGTCTGCCCTGGAATTTTAAATCCCGATGGAGGGTTTCTGGAGCCTGCGGGAGCATCGGCAGGCATTCCTTCCGGTTTATCAGGCATTCGGGGACGGCGCATCTTTTTTCTTTTACCCTGCCCAAAGTCCATCATTCCCACCGCAGGGTAGTCCGGAAAAGGGTTAAAATCTTTCGGCTTGAACCCAACTTTTTTAAAAGAAGTGAGGGTGGTGACTTCAATGGGCTTACCGCGCTCGTAGCGGGTCGTTTTTATGGGGAACCCATCCACTTTATTAAAGCCGTCAAAGGGGGTCTTCGACCCCTGTCGGCCCATCACAGGCATGGAAGAAAAAACTTCTTTATAAAACTCGCCCAACCCACCTATCAATTTTTTGACCTCTTTTCCATTGGGAATGTTGCCCGCGTCCGTCACGCACATGTCCATTTGCTTCTCCCCGGAACCGCTAAAGACTTCATAGACCGTGCAGGACAATCGCATTACTTTGTCTCGCTTGCGGGTTTTAACATATTTCGTTTTTTTGGGACCGGAGCTGCCCTGCATATTGACAGGAGGACGAGGCCCTCTGCCCATTTGTTGCATCATGGCCCTTTGTTCGTCGGTCATATTTTCCATCATGGCATCAAATTGACTTTTGAAGCCTTGCATTTTTTGATTCATTTCCTGCGCTGATTTTTTATCCATCACCCGCTTTTTTTTATTTCGATGGTCATACATTTCCAAAGTCTGATTCTTTTGGTTAAAAATCATCGTCACAAACTCTCCCTGTTTGTTCCTGTCATTTTCAAATTTCAACAACGAATTGTCCGTGTCGGCGGAAATTCGCCCCACTCCCTTTTTCTCTCCGGCAGGGGCATGCAAATCAGTAATTTCAAAATTGATCAGGACTCCGCCTATTGCATGCGAGGCATTCAACAAACCGGTAACGGCGATACAAACAATAATGATGGGTACTTTAAACGACGGCAATAGGTTTTTCATGAAAACTCCAAAAAACAGTTTCATCAATAGGTATGGCTTTGGGTGAATAGGGAACCAGCATAACAATTATTGCCTGAAATTCGCAACAGGTATCCCCTCGACAAACTCTTTATAGGGTTAAGGTTTTGGAAAGTTTATTGATACAGCGGCCGGTTTTTTTCAACTTATAGGATATTGTTTAAAAAATTCCCGCATCCAGGGAACGATGCGCTCGTATGCGTCTTCTACAACATAATGCCCCGCGTCTTCCACTTCATGCACCTCCGCCTTGGGAAAATATTCCTTCCAACGATTTAAAAAATGATCGTTGAAACAAAAATCCTGTTTGCCCCAGACGATCATCATCGGGCGATCCTGAAACTGTTGCAAATTTTCCTGAATGGATTTAACTATGGAGTAACTTGGAACCTTGGGGTTCATGGGAATGTCCTGAATAAAACGCAAAATTCCTATTCGATTGAGATACGTATTATAGGGAGCAAGATAGCCTTCCCTAACTTGCGCCGTCAAGCGTTCAGGGTGAGCGCAGGCGCGCCAAAAAGCCCCACGGACAAATGCGTTGAATAGAAGAATGGCTATCGGACCGAGTATGGGCAGTCGGCAAAGGTTGATGCTGGCGGGAATATGATCGGACAAAAACGCGGCGGTATTGAACACGATAATCCGGGCGATTTTTTCTGGGTGACGAACGGCGAACCCCATGCCGATGGCACCGCCCCAATCGTGCAAAACCAGGGTGATCTTTTCCAAATTGAGGGCATCGACCAATGCTTCCAGATTGTCGATGTGTTTGGACAGGGTGTAATTATAATTAAACGGCTTGTCGGAAAACCCGCAGCCTATATGGTCCGGGACCACGCACCGGTATTTATCTCTCAGTCCAAGAACCAGATTACGATAATAAAAAGACCAGGTGGGGTTGCCATGAAGCATCAACAGAGGGTCGCCTTGCCCTTCGTCGAGATAATTATAACGGAGCGTCCCAAGCTCCAAAGACCGGGCTTTGAAAGGATAGAGTTCTTCGAATTCCTGAAAACGAATCACCACTCAACGCCAAGCATGAGACAGTTGAGCCCACTGCCGATTCCAAGTAGAGCCGCTTTGGTTCCTGACGGCAAAATGCCTTTTTCTTCTCCCATCGCCAAAGTGACGGGAAGAGAAGCCGCGCCAGTATTGCCAAGAATTTCTAGTGTGGAAAAATCCTTGTCCAAACTCAGGCCGATGGTTTCATAGAGAAGTTTTCGATGCATGACCCCCACCTGATGGCAAAACACCCGGTCGATGTCCTCATTTTTCCAATCCAAAACGGACTTGAACTCGCTCCACGTTTCCCCTGCCAATTTACAACCTTCTTTCATCAACATTTCAGCATCTGTTTCCATTAAGGGCGACCAGTTGGAAACGCCTTTGCTGTCATCATTCCCTCGGCAGAGATGGTTGAATTGAGTGGCGGCGCAGGAAACTCCGCCCAACAGTCGATGTCCCGTTCGGGAAATATTTTTATGCGTCAACAACACTCCCACGGCGGCGGACCCAATGGTCAGCGACGCGAAAGAAGATTTGATTTCCTTACGGGTGACTGTTTGTGCAGACAAAAGAGTTTCAATGGTGTGGCAAACCAGAGGCCCACCATTTTCGCCGGCCACCACCAAACCCGCTTCGATATGCCCAAGCTCGATCATATTCGCGATATGCACCATCCCGTTGAGAACGCCCAAACAGGCATTTGAAATGTCAAACACTTCTGTGTTCACAGGTAAGCGCAATTTATTGTGAACCACGGAAGCCGTGGCAGGCTCCAAAAAATCTCTACAAACAGAAGCGTTGATCAGGCAACCGATCCGGGACCGATCGACGCCTGATTTTTCTATGGCCTTTTCCCCCGCAATCACCCCGACTTCGCTCGGCAACACGCCTTCGTCCCAAAATCTGCGTTCCCTGATTCCGCTCATCAACTCTAACCGACCCAACGGGAGCTTCAACCGTTCGTACAGGGGTCGCATTCTATGTTCCAAATCTTCCGAAGTGACTACGTTTTCTGGCAAATGGCGGGCCACCGCTTCAATGCAAACATTACTAAATCGCATCTTTGGGTATTTCCTTTAGGTTTTCGTTTTTTTCGTCAATATTAAACATTTGCATCTCGAAATATTTTTGATACAAACCACTGTTGGAAAGAAGGTATTCGTGCGTTCCCGACTCGACGATTTCCCCTTTATCCAGGACGATGATACGGTCTGCGTTTTGGATAGTGGACAGCCGATGGGCAATCACAAATGTAGTTCTATGTTCCATGAGCCGGTGCAACGCGTCCTGAACCAATTTTTCCGATTCCGAATCCAAGGCGGATGTGGCCTCGTCGAGGACCAGAATCGGTGCGTCTCTCAAAATGGCTCTGGCAATGGCGACTCTCTGCCGTTGCCCGCCTGATAGTTTCACACCGCGTTCGCCGATAATGGTTTCGTATCCATCGTCCATATTCTTAACGAAAAAATCCACGTGCGCCGCGTTTGCCGCCTGCATTATTTCTTCGCGAGTGGCGTCCGTTTTTCCGAATCTGATATTGTTCCAGATGGTGTCGTTGAACAAAAATGTTTCCTGCGTGACTAAAGCCATTTTCTCGCGTAGTGATTGAAGACGGTATTCGCGAATGTCTTTTCCATCGATTAAAATCTTACCCGACGTGACATTGAAATAACGAAATAACAAATCAACCAGTGTTGTTTTTCCCGCCCCGCTCATCCCCACAATGGCCAGAATTTCCGATTTTTTGACCGTCACATCAATTTCTTTCAGCACCATTGTTTCTCTAGAGGGATAACGAAAGGAAACTTTCTGAAATACGATTTGTTTTTTAAACTCAACGAGTTCCTCACTTCCCTCATCCATTCGTTCTTCTTCCTGGTCCAAAATGGCAAAAACACGTTCGGCTCCGGCAAAGGCGATTTGAATTTTCGCATAGATTTTGAATAGCAACCTCAACGGACCATAAAGCATGAACATGGCCACCACAAATGCTATGAAAGTTCCCTGGCTCACCTCTCCCGTCAACACCTGATTGCCGCCATACCAAAGAACAACGCCCGCGCTCACCACCCCCAAAAATTCCAATAGAGGCGATACGATTTCAACGTACTTCACGTTCTTCTTCATCACAGCCAGGAAGCTTTCGCTATGCCGGTTGAATTTTTCCCTTTCGACGGATTCCAGGCCAAACGCCCGGACAATTTTAATCCCGGAAAAAGATTCTAAAATAGTGGAATTCACATTTGCCAGTATCTCCTGGCCTTTGTGACTGAATTTTTTTAATTTTCTGGAGATGTTGGAAATAGGGAACGCCATGAGAGGAAAAATGATAATGGCGATAATGGCCCATTTCCAATTCAAATAAAATATCCAGAACAACAACCCTATTGCCATCGCGCTGTTTTGCATGAATTCTTTCATCAGGCGCGTGGTGGTGGATTGCATGATGCTCACATCATTAATGATTCTTGAAATGAGATGCCCGGTTTCATTATTTTCAAAAAACAGGAACGGCAGGCGATGGATATGGGCAAATAGTTTTTCCCGAACTGAAACCACAAGCTCCCAGGAAATCCCAAAAATGATCAGGTTTTGGGCATAGGTCAAAATGCCCTTGATCAGAAAGAGTCCGATAAGAGCCAGCGGAATCACTTTCAGCATGAACAAATCTTTTTCAACAAAAATTTTGTCGAACGTTTTTTGAATGATGGGTATAGGGGAAGTGGAAATGGCCCCTACAATAATGGAAAAGAAAATCGCCAGAATGACCTTGGAAAGGTAGGGTCTTAAATACTGAAACAAACGTTTGTATATAGTAAAAGACATGAAGGCCAATCAAGAATTACTGTTCGACAGATTATTTCAATATCAGGCGGGAAAAATCCAGCTATTTTTCGCTATTCTGCAGGGTAACGTTAATGAATCGTTTTAAAAAATTTCAAACTAATGACAAGCCAAAGTTTTCAGCAGTCGCCTCCACCGCAGTCCCCGCCCAACAAACCATATTTTTCGGGAGACTCAATAGAGTGACAATAGTCCGAATAGAAATAACCTATAATAAAAAACAAGTTACACTCTAACTTAGGGCTTTTCCTGCAGAAAGCATGGTTTTATTCTAATATGGGGAGTCACCCCCCTGACAAGAAAAAAGCCCCTCGTGTTGATTCCCATCAACAGCAAAGGGGCTCTTCTATCTTTTCCTACAAAACCAGTTGTGAAGAAATGATTAAAATCCGATTTTTCAGGCCTCCACCTCTTTTTTCGGCAGAAAATCTTCCAATCCGGCACCATTGGCAATTGCGTCCTCCATTAACTTTACAGACTCCGCAATGCCTTTTTCGCAAACTTCAATGGAAATATCCTTGATGTCATTTGCACCGGCATAGCCCATGACGCGAATTTCAGTGTTGTCACGCATAAAGCCTTTGGGAACCCGCTCCAACCTTTCAATAGCTTCTTTGGACCAATTGAAATCTTCCCGGCTGAATGAGGAACCAAATTCCATGACTTCCTGAATGGTTTTTGGATTGCTGTTAACTTTTGCCTTGCTACTCACATTTTCTTTAACCGCTTTTTCGTTTACGGTTTTGTTGGCGAACACCACTGATATGGCGGATATCTTTTGAATCCGGGCATTTTTTTCGATTCGCGCGCGGGCTCTTCGGCGCACATGGCCGTCAGGAAACTCATCAAGAAAATCAAGCGCTTCCTGGGTCCAGGTCACCTGAATATCATCGAAGGTGGTAAAAGTCGTGCTTTCCTTCACTTCTTTTTCATCAGGCTTGAATTCTTCCTTATCAATCGGCAGGAACCGTTCCGCAGTCGCGTCGCAAACCCCGCACTTGACGACATCGCCTTTCAAAATACTCCCGCAACTGGTACATTTGAGAGTTACTTCGTCCGCACTCTTGCCAGTGTGCGCTTCCATCATTTGCTCTTTCAGTTTTCCGAGAACTTCCGGGGTGTCCGGGTCCATGCCTTCTTTTTCCATATTTTCGCCAATTTGCCTCATGGCTTGCATGGCGCCTGCGGGCAGAATGTTTTCCACCGCTTCGGTCATAACGCTTGAAGTGATCATGCTATGCCCTCTTTCCAAGGCATAACGCAAGATCGCGCTTGTGGCCATGGGAAGAACAAATCCCGGAATTTTTTTCAACCGCTCTTTGGCTTCCGACGTCCATTCGATGCTTTCCTCAGCTTCCAGTTCAATCGGTGGCTTGAACACTTTGCTGGAAAGATACACATTGCACGGTACCAGTCTGAGAAGGTTTTCCGTATTCCCGCCGATGTCCATATCCGGTGAGCTGTGTACGCCAATCCGACCCAGAATCAGCATGTAGGGATTTTCTTCTCTGGCATATTGCAATACTTTTTCAAAAACTTTGCCATCCAGAAGACGGATGGTGCATTCCAAACCTTCTTCCTCGACGATTTTTCGGGATATCTCTAAATGGGCCTGATAAATCTTCGCCAGACCTTTATCGATGATGTCCTCATGCAGTTTTTCCTGTTGCTCAAATTTGAATACTTTTCCCGCTTCCTTGGTCAGGACGCCGGTGAGGCTATTGAACATGGCGTAATGAAAATAGGGATCAAAAGTCGAAATGACTTCCAAAGGCCGGTTGAGATTTTTGGCCATCTCAATCGCTGTCTTTAACCCGCCATAGGCGTAACCACTGCCATCGACGGCGACCACAATTTTGCCGCTCGACGGTTTGTCTTCATGCAGTCCGGGAATATGCTTTATCACCAAAGTATCGGTTTGAATCCGCCGAATGACCCGCTCGGCTACCGTGCCGATCTGGCTGTCTCGGATTGCGCCCAATCCCAATGCACCCATAATCACCAAATCGTAATTGGACTCTTTGATATCCCGGACCAGTTCGATCCAGTTTC
>CAYPQH010000116.1:0-6850 GCA_964412825.1 uncultured Nitrospinaceae bacterium
TAGTCGTCCTGAATAAAAGTTTTGGATTCCCGTTTGGGAAGTTTGCCAAGAATCACTTTTTGATTGGGATCGAGGTAGACCTCTTCGCCTTCCTTAAAGGAAGACATGTCCAGATCTGGGTGATTTGAGGCGATGGTCTCGGAACCTGCGCTTTGGCCTGACACCAGCCATTGGCCGTTCGCCAGTCTGCTGGTGATTCTGACCAGGGGGCCATGCTCCGGCAGAGGCAGTTTGGCAATGGCGACGAAGCCTTCGTTCAACGCCACCTGATCGCCTGTTTTCAAGGCGTCGTTTCCCAGCAATTCAGGAGAAACCGCCGCCTGATATTCGGTTCCACCGACCACAATGCGATAGAGGCCGTCTTCGCCTTCGCCAAGAATGGTGCCGATGCGGTGTGCCGGGGATTTCAGTTTTTCGATGGCTTCTTCAATTGTCTTGATTTTTAAGGACAATTGCTGGGAAACCTGCTGGGAGTGAAACAACGCGTCCCGCAATGCAAAAATCTTTTCCTGTAAGGGCGGCTGGCTGGAAGTTTCTTCCAGAATCTGGTCGATCAATTCTACGATGTGGGTGGGATCTCCCATTTTAAAACCTTTATTTACTGTGTCTCGAACAATTGAAATTTTTGGGCCTTCGCAATTGCCAACTCTTTAAAATGGGGTTTGGCTCATGGTCCAGGCTGAATTTTATTAAGGGTGCCTCTAAAAATTGCTTTTGGCCATGAGCGGCCCTTATAAAATAAGGGCACGCGAGTTGCCTGAAAGAAAAATATAGAATTATTAAAGGTCCCCTTTAAGACATTCTAAACTTAAGAATCATTGATTGTATGTCATTAAAAAATTATACGTCAAGCTTATTTATAGACAAAAAAACCGTGTTTCCTCATCTGTTACCACGGTTTAGGGCATTCACAGCCGCGGAATGATTTTCAACCATTTTCAGGCTAGATTTAGCCTGCAAAACCGGGGTGGGTGCTGTAGAATTAGCTGGCGTTTTTCATAAATCCTTAATTTAACTCGCATCAACTGCATTGATTGAGGTTGATGGAGTCTGTATTTTCCGGTTTCCCAATGTTTTCAGTCCCAAACAAGCCCGTTATTGATAAATGCATTCTCAGTTTCAGCCACGACCAGGCGTCTTCCCGGGCGGAAGCGGACCGGATGAGCATTGAAAAAGCCCGGCGCGAAATCGCGGAGGGCAAAAAAGGCATCAGTCACCTCATTTTGCGTGCCCAGGACGACGAGATCGATCAGCTTAAATTTCTCTTCCTGATTCACGGCATTCCCCTCATGTGCTATGCGCTGGGAAATCTGCTCCAGTCCAGTCTTCGGGAAATTGTGGTCATCGGCTCTCCTGAAGTCGAAACCGTGCTCAACCGGTTTTTAGACGTTGTCGAAACGCGCGATAAAAAAATAACGTTTGTACGCGAAGACCCGGAAAACCTGAGCCTTCGCCAGACCATGGCACTCGGCAAAAGCAAGCTCACGGTCCTACCCAATGAGCTGGTTTTGTTTCAACCGGGGGACCTTCCTTTCATGTACGATATTGAAAAGGTCCTTCATGACAAGGACATTCAACATCACAACCTCCTGCTTTGGCTGAATTCGCGCCAAAGGATGTTCCCGCACTATCAGGAGGACCCGGACAGTGAATTTGTTCAGCGCAATTATCATTATCGCGCCATCTATGAAGATGCCAATGAATTGCACGACATGAAGGAACCCAATGTCTACCCCATAAATCTCAATGCGCTGAACCCCGATATCATCGACGAGCTGCATGCGTCCAGAAAAGACGGGAAAATTCTGCAAGTCGGCATCAGACAGGCCATGAAATATCCCGGTCGGTTCATGAGGCTGATTTCCGTTCTGGCGAAACAATTTCTGAGTTTTGAATCGGATCTGAACCGGTTTCGCAAAAACGACAAATACCAGTTTGGCATGCATGTCGATAATTTTCACAAAGGGGTTTCCGCTTTGCTGGACATCACTTTTAAAACCAAGTCCCATTCGGACCCTGCTTTTGTTTCGGATGTTGACGCGCTTGAGGATTGGGAAGACTTTGAATCGCTCACGCAATATGCCTGCCAGTTGCATGGGGATGAGGGGTTGGCGAACATTCATCCGTTCGGCCATGAACTGCTTCGCTTCAGGGAATTGGCCATGCCGGAATTGAAAAAGGAGTTGCCCATTTATCGCGATTTTCCCGCATACATGAACCGCCTTCACCAAACCCTGAAAATGAATCATGTTCCTTTCGATTCCGAAGGAAAGTACATTTCCCTCCATGCAGATAACCCCAAAGTCGCGGTCGCGTTTGGATGGTACTCCCGCAAATGCGAAGCCTTGAAAGTCAAAAGCGGTCAGGAAATTTAATCCCACCTCCGCCCTCTACGGCCCCTTTCAGGGGAGGAGAATTTCAGGATGAACAATTCAGCTCTCCCTCGGATGGATGTCTTGCATCAACCTACGGCGCGCGGGAATTTCAGGGGGCATACGAACTTGCGCTGAAAGAAATTAGCGAGTAAATTAAGTACCATGAAAAGAGTTTTTCGGGAAAACGTTCTATGCAAATAAAAGGCGGGTCCACCATAGGTATGGCGACTGCGGGAGCTGTTCATTCAGAACGTCTCTGGTTGGAAACCAGTCAGTTGGATCAGACACGGCTCAAGCGTTTTATCTTGTACTCTTTCATCATTCACCTGATCGTGATCTTGCTTCATTGGCTGGTTCCGGCCAAGCCCGCTCTGCCGACGGCGCCACCCCCTATCCGGGTGAAGATCGCCGAACCTGAAAAACCCAAAAGCGAACTCGAAAAGGGGACGCTCATCGATGTTCCCAAACCGAAGAAGATTGAAAAGCCCAGGTCTTCAAAATTGCTGGCGAGTCATGATGGCCGCGCGCACTCCAATTTGAAAAAAAGTGTGGACAAAACGTATCGGCAAAAAAGAACCGTTGTCCCCAAACCGTCAGGCGTCCCGCAGGTTTCCAAACGATCCCTGCAACCTCCCCGAAAAAAAGCTCCCAAACCTGCCGCGCAACAAAAAACACAAAAAAGCAAACAATCGTTTCCGTTGTCTGACCGAGGCACTTTTGTGCCCGAGGCCAAAAAACAACAACAAACCGAATCGCAATCCAACCTGAGTTCCGGAACCAAGGGAACCCTTTCCCTCCTGGATGGTTTTGATCCCGACAAATACGCATCGCTGGACTCCAAGACCCTGGATGAGTCTTTCGATGATGAAGACGTTTCCCTGGACACAACAGAGACCCAATACGCTTCTTATTTTTCCCGCATCAAACATCAGATCGAACGGGTCTGGATGTATCCCAGTGAAGCGGCGCAACGGGGGATCAGCGGAAAGCTCACTCTCCGGTTTCGGATATCCCGGGACGGAAACCTCCTCAGCGCCAGTGTGGTCGACAAGTCGGGTCATAAAGTTCTGGATTTTGCGGCTATCAAAGCGGTCAAGGAAGCCGCGCCTTTCTACCCTTTTCCGATCAATATAAAAAAGGACAAGCTGTCCATCCTGGCGACTTTTATTTACAGCCCCAATTACGGATTGTTGAGAAAGTAAGCTTTTTTTGTCGCAAGAAGAAATTCCCCCTCCGGCAAAAAAAAACTGCAAAAATGACGTGTTCCCCGTTGCTGGAAACCCTCTTCTATAATCGCCGATCTTTCAGGCCTATTCATTGAATCCTGTGCCAATACTGGGTTTCAGCGATGCCTCGATGTGACGGAGGGTGGCTTTATCGCATTGATTTTTTTGCAGTTTTTGCTATCCTTGGAAGTTGTAACCACCTTTCAAAAATGCCGATACATGTTTTAAATCGACATTAAAAAGCCCGTGCCTGGAAATAAACCTTCCAGAGCCATAGGGTCCGGTATTGAAAACCTGAGTGAAAATCAGCAACACCCGACGGAGGATTAAATGGCAGGTTCGATAGAAAAAATCGTCGATGGATTGAAAAAAGCTAAATCCAAAGGGCGAGGTTGTATCCTTTTAACGGGAGCGGGATGCTCGGTTTCAGCGGGAATTCCAGACGCCGCCAATTGGGTGGAGCTGATTAAAGCCGGGTTTCCGAAGACTTTTGCCAACACTCAGGTCAAGAACTATCACCCTCTCGTCCAGGCATTGACGCCGGGTGAACGCGCGCAAAATTTTTCCAAGACGCTACAAAGTGCCAAGGTCAACTGGGCGCATATCGCCATGGCGCAATTGATGAAAGAGAGTTTTATCGAACGGATCATGACCACCAACTTTGATTCGTTGACTGAAAAGGCATGCGCTCTTTTGGACCAGTTTCCCGCTATCCACGATGGCGCGTCGGACCATTTTCAGAAAAATAATTTGCTTGGGAAAGGCTCGATCACCCACCTGCACGGGCAATATCCCGGAGCGGTCGAATTGAGTACGGAAAAAGGTTTTCAGGCTCTGTTTGAGTCGCTTGGCCCTTCTTTCAAGGAAGACGATTTCAAGGATTATCTTTGGATCGTGGTCGGTTTCGGCGGCGACAAGGACCCGGTTTTTGAGCATCTAAAAAAGGCCGACCGTTTTGAGCAGGGGCTCTACTGGATAGGGCATGAAGACGCGCCACCCCCTCAACATGTGGAGGAGGATCTTCTGGGCAAAAATAAGGGCGCGGTGTATGTCCAGGATTACGATGCGGATGCCTTTTTTATAGCTTTGACAAGAGCTTTGGAAATTTTCCCTCCCGAGTTTATTGCAAAACCGTTCTCTCATTTGACCCGCCAGCTCAAATCCATAACACCCTTCCCGATTCCGGGGCAAAACGATGTGATCGACATCACCCGGACATTCAGCGGGGAAATGGAAAATTCGATCGGCCAATTTGAACAGTCGATGAACTCCAAGGCATCGGGAGAAACCACTGCTCCTAAGGAACGCCGGGATGAAATCCGCGCGGTTTTATCCGCGCAAGGTTATCTTCTGGCGGGCCAGCCGGACCGGGTTCTCGCTTACCAGAAACAATACGATCAGACTCCGTCTCCCGCATTGGCAGAATTGCTGTATTGGGCTTCTGTTATCAAAGGCGACGATCTCATGCAGAACTTCAACTCGACGGAAAATAGCGAGGGCGCGTCTTCACTGCTCAGTCAGGCGGCGAAAAAATACGAAACCGCTTGTGAAATTTATCCCGACAATTCCCGGGCTTTTTTTCAATGGGGGGCCGTCCTCATGACAATGGCAAAACAAACCGCCGGCGCTTCAAAGGAAAAACTTTTTTTCCAGGCGGGAGAGAAGTTTTACAAGGTCGTGGAAATCGATCCTAAATCTTATAACGCATGGCATTCCCTTGGTGTCACCTGTTTTGAGCGGGGGCTTCTGCTGGAAGAAAAAATGGCCGAACCCATGTTTCTTAAGGCCCGGGAATATTTTCAATCGGCCCTCGCCATCAGGGAAGATTTGCCGGAAACCCTGTTTGGCTTAGGGAATGCGATGGAGCGTCAGGCAGGATGGGTCAAAGGCGGGTCCGCCGTGCAACTTTTTGCGCAGGCGATGGAACAATTCAAGCTCGGTCTCAAGATTCAGCCGGATCATTATGAGGCGCTTGCCTCCTGGGGTCATATCCTGATGAAAATGGCGGAAAACATGGAGCACGAGGAGGGCGACGCTCTGTTGTCGGAGGCGCAGGAAAAGTTTTCTTCAGCGATCCATATCAAGCCCGATTTTTATTCCGCCCACGCCAGTCTGGGCAAAGTTTTCTGGATGCGTGGTGCCAGGTGGAATGTGGACAACGCGGAAAGTTTCTTCTCCCAGGCGATCGAAAAATTTGAAGCGGCTCTTGCCCTCAACAGCAAATTGCCAGAAGCGCTTTTTGGATGGGGCAGTGTCTTGTTCACTTTGGGTATGAAAAACAAAGGTGAAAAAGCGTCCCGGTTCATGGAACAGGCAGTGGAAAAATACAAAATGGTGTTAGCCATTGAACCCAAAAACCATGAAGCGCTCAACGCCTGGGGCAACGCCTTATCTGTTCTGGCAAAAAATACGGATTCTTCGGAAGCCGAAATCATTTACAGTCAGGCGTCGACCAAGTATCAGGAAGTTTTGACTCTTGAGCCCAAACATTCCGAGGCTCTGACCCATTGGGGCAATGTGTTTCTCAATCTGTCCCGAATCAAAAAAGGCAAGGAAACCATCTTTTTGGATCATGCGGCGGAAAAATTCAAGGCCGCCCTTGCAATCGATCCCGAAAACGCCGAGGCCTTGAGTCAGTGGGGAACGATTCTTTTCCAGATGGCGCAAAGAAAGGACTATCCCGATACTGCCCGGCTGTTAAAAATGGCTGAAGAAAAATTTCAGACCTCGCTTAGAATCAAACCCGCCAATGCTGAAACTTACAACAGCCTGGGTTGGATTTTGGCCCAAAATGCCATTAAGGGCGAAGAGAAGGACAAGGACGCGTTATTCAGCCGGGCGGGGGGGAATTTTCAGTCCGCCGTTGAGTTGCAGTCCGATATGAGCGCGGCTTATATCAACTGGGGCATGGCGCTCATGGAGCAGGCCAAAACCAAAAAGGGCATCCACGTTCATCCTTTTCTGGCCAACGCCAAGAAAAAACTGCAAAAGGGAGAAGATCTGGAAAAAGGCAGTGGCTCTTATGCGCTGGCCCGTTTGCTGGCGCTTCTTGCCAATGAATCGGGGTGCAAAGAGTGGCTGGAAAAATCCAAAGCGTTGGGCGCGTTGCCGCATCAGGATATCTGGATGCACGAACCCGATTTCGACAACGTCCGTGAATCCCGATGGTTTAAAACCCTGGTCATGGATCAGATGACACAAGTGGCAAACCCGCAAAAGAAGAAAGAGGATCTCGCTTCCAAGGCTTGA
>CAYPQH010000117.1:0-6700 GCA_964412825.1 uncultured Nitrospinaceae bacterium
GGGCGGAAACAAATATCATCACGGTGGTGAATAAAAAACAGTGCGCCAGCGGAACCTCCAGTTGCAAAACTTTGCAGGCGACGAAAAACCTCAAGGCCGTCAGAACGATCAAGGCGATGTTATGAGCGCATAATTTTAAAAACAGGGTGCGGTTTTTCAGGATGCGGTTCAAGGCATCCACCGCTTGGACCAGAGCGTCTAACGTTTTATGGTTTTGCCTTTTAAGACGGGGCGCAAATTGGATGGCAAGAAAAAGCATGAGGACGAGAAAAAGATAAGCCAGGGCGACAAATTGAAGACTTTTTACGGTATCTGTCATCAAGTAAAAGCTGATCCCGCAACCCACCATCCCGCTCATGAAAAACAGGATCAACTGATCCGCTCCCAAAGACCCCAGGAAAGACATGTAGGGAAAATCGTGTTTTCTTTTTAAATAATTGGAAGCCGCCAGAGAACCCGCCTTGAAAAAAATATTGTTCAAGGTCGTTGTGATCGACGACAGTCCAAACCATTCTCTGGGCGAAAGTTTCAAGGAAAAAAACCGGGTCAGTTGATTTAATTTTGATCCGTTCAAAGTGACCGAAAAGATGACCAATAAAAAATTAGCGCCGAACTGGGCAAAAGAAATTTCACGGACAATGGCAAGTTGAGCTTTGTAGCGGACGAGGAAAAAAATAAAAATCCCCAGTAGAGTCAGAGTGATACAAAACTTGATGGTTTTGGTCAAGGAAAGAGACACGTGTCAGCCAAGGTGCAGGGGGTTGAGGGAGATCCTTCTCGATTCAAAAGCTTGATGGGTCAATGGGTTTGATCGAAAATTTGACTGTAGGTTGCAAGGAACCGTTTAGCTGTTTGCTCCCAGGAATATTCCTCCCTTGCCAGTCTTTGGCCGTTTAGGGCCAGGTTGTTTCTGAGTTCCTGATTTTCCAGGAGGAGCAGGGTTTTTTCCGCGATGGCTTTCGGGTTTTTTTGAGGAATCAATAATCCCGTTTCCATATTGCGGACGACATCCTTGATTCCGCCGACATCGGAGGCAATGACCGCCGTTCCCGACGCCATGGCTTCCAGAAAAACCACTCCCTGTCCCTCCGTGTCCCCGCTTTCGGTCACCACCGAAGGGCCGATGAAGATATCCGCCGTCGCAAAGTATTTTGCCAGTTCATTCCCCGATTTACTTCCCGGCAATAAAACGGAATTTTCCAAATTTAATTTCGCAATGAGCTGTTTCAATTCGTCCAGCTTAGGGCCGAACCCTATAATGACCAATTTGGCCTGGGGTCTCTTCTCAAGAATCCGGGGCATGGCTTGAATGAGATATCTAAAACCTTTTTTTTCTGCGAATCGACCCACCGCGAGAAGAAAGGCATCCTGAATGTTTAAAGTTTCTTTTATTTTTGAGTCGCTCTTTCCGGGGTTAAAAAGCCGGGTGTCGACTCCCATTGGAATGATTTGAATGGAGGCCGAGGAACGAATGCTGTGGACCGCCTGTCCTGTGGGTTCGCTGTTGACGGTGCAGGCTTTGGCACGCTTCAGGGCATAGTCGCTGAAAAGTCGGATGAGCGAGTTCTTTTTGAACGCATAAACGTCGCCGCCATGTGCGGTCAGCAGATAGGGAATTCCGGAAAACGCGTTGAGGAGAGCGACGAAGAAACCTTGCGGGATGATCCAGTGGCAATGGATAAAATTTATTTTATATTTTCGTACTGTTCGCCAGATATGAAAGCTTTGCGCGGCCAGGAAAAATGGCAGTTGCAAACGCGCCAGCCAACTGGTTTTGAGTTTTGGCAGGACGCCGCCTTCGTAGCAAAGCGTCTGCATGTGTTTTGGGAAAAAATAGGGAAATCGCAATACTCGTACCCCTTCGATATCTTCCTGCATTTTTGCGCCCGGAGCGTGTGGGGCCAGAACCCACAAAGACACCTTTTCGGCCAGCTGTTTGGAGAGATCAAAAATAAACCTGGGCTCTGTGTCGTTTGCCCAGCGCGGAAAAGTGGTGGCGAGAACCAACACACGAAGCGTCTTCAGGTTGGGTGGGGTATCCGGTGCGCCGACAGAATATTTTGTTTCTGCAAGGGTTTGCATGGGATCAATTTTTGAGTTCGGATTTTTTTATTCTCACCTGAATGTCTTCCAGAAGCTGGCGGTTGATGGCAATCAGTTCCGCCACGATCCCCATCATGATGATCTGGAAGCCGACGATCAAAAGAATCGCTGATAAAATGAGGGATTGAATGTGGCCTTCGGTTTGCCCCTGAAGAAAAAAATAAAGGTAGCGGCACCCGATTGCAAACCCGGCGGTAAATGTCAGCCCCCCCGCCCATGTGAATACTTTGAGGGGCTTGTACATGGAATAAACTTTGACGATGGTGACGAACGTTCTCTGTAAATAGGTGCGGATGTTAGGAAACAGGCGGGACTCGCGGGTCTTTTGGTTTGTTCGCACCGGAACGTGGGCGATGGCCAGATTTTTTTTCCCGGCGCTGATGATGGTTTCCACCGTATAAGTAAAATCTGAAATGACATTGAGTTGCAGAGCCGCTTCTTTAGAGTAAGCGCGGAAGCCACTGGTGGCGTCGGGGACCTGGGTCCCGGAAAGCTGACGCACGGCCCAGCTCCCGGTTTTTTGCAGAAAAATTTTGAGCGGCGAAAAATGCCGGATCGTTTCCACCTGACGGTCGCCAATGACGATGTCGGCGCTTCCGTCTTGAATCGGTCGAATCAATTTTGAGATGGCCCCCGCATCGTACTGATTGTCCGCGTCGGTGTTGACGATGATGTCCGCGCCCTGTTTCAACGCGTGGTCGATGCCGTAGATAAAGGCTTTGGCCAACCCTTTGTTGTTGGTCAGTTGCAGAATATGATCGACGTTTTGTTCGCGGGCGACTTTAAGCGTTTTGTCGGTACTGCCGTCGTCGATCACCAATGTTTCGATGATATCGATTCCCTCGATTTGCCGGGGCAGGTCGCCGAGCGTTTCGGCCAAAGTATTTTCTTCATTCAAACAGGGGATCTGAATAATCAGTTTCACGAGAGGCGCGGTCGGGTTACAGGTTGGAGGGTTTGGAGCCTATTCGTTGGTAAATGATGACCTCTTTATCAGCGGTGGTGAATTCGGGTGATCGGAATTTACGCAATTGAATGTCGTAAGAATTGTTGTTACGCAATGCGGGTGTTCTGAGCGGGATTTCCCGGTAAAGGTTGTTCCGAAGGATGGTTTTCAATGTGTCTTTTACCGGGGTCGATCCAACATTAAGCATTCTTTGATCTCCCCTCAGGACAATCCAGTATGGCGGGTTGTCACGGTTCAGGGTTTCATTGGCAACCATTTTCATCCCGGTGTAATAAGCCAGGGACTCCGGTTCGTTGTCAATATAGCATGTTTGACCCTGGTTCCCATGCGTTTTGAAAAATTCCACGATTTTATCCAGAGGGCCTCGATAAGGATGGGAAATCTGGTACAAGTGCTGATGAAAAACCGAGGCCAGGCGAATCTCCCTTGCAAAGGTTTGGGATGCGTAATTCAGGTACACGCTTTGCTCCTCCCGGTTATTAGCCCGTTGTTGCATGAAAAATTTTATAGGGAGCAGGGGGGCGATGTGTAGGAGGTTGCTGAAAATCAGGGTCCCGGTCAGAACGGCTGGCACCCAGAAATTTATCTTGAGAGATAGCGTCAGGATCATCGCCAGCAAAATAAAAAGCAGGGGAAAGGCGGATGAAATATAATGTTGCATGGGAATGGAATGCGGCGAAGACGCGATCAGCAGGGTCAGGGTGCAGATGAGCAGGAGTTGTATCTCCAGCTTGAGAGCGTTTAGCGGCTTGAAAAATAACACCGGGAGCAGAATAAACGGGAAAATATAGTTGTTCAGTTGAAACAGATAACCCGCAAAGTGTTTGAACAAACCGATATTGGAAGTGTCGATCAAATCGCTGGTGTCCACATAGAACTTTGCGATATTTGAAAAAACGGGAACGATGGAAACCATCCACGGAAGCGTGAACACTCCGATGATGAGGGCGCAACGGGGAACCAGACGCGCGTTTTCGGGGAGGATTTTTTTTCGGTACAGGTAAAAATGGATGAGGACGCCAAGTATGATGCCCGCGAAGGCGACATACATCGAATGAAAAAATAAAATCGCGACGATGATGAAGGGAGCGGGTTTCCACGGCTTGTCTGCAAAAATCCGGATATAAAAATATAAAAGCAGGATGGTCAATAAAATGGGAAGCCCAAGGTAACGGGCGGTGCGGAAATAAATGAGGGCCGGGACGGATGAAGACAGTAACAAGCCGGCAAGAAAAGCGGTGATTTTGTTTCCGGTCAGTTTGAGGGCCAGAAAGTAAAGGGCGATGACGGACAACACCCCCACCACGGCAAAGGGCAGCCGTGCGGCGAAGGTGGTGTGCCCAAAAACGTTCACCGCAAAGGCTTGCAGGTAGTAAGGGAGCCAGGTACGGTAAATGAAGAGGCCATCGTAGATATCCGCGAACAGCATGGTGGCGTTGATTCCGTCCGAGTGTCTGGGAACGCCGTACTGAAGAATCGTTGTGCTGACAAACGTGTCCATGCCTTCGTCCACCTGCAGGGACCCATCTCCCAGCCCTAAAAATATCAATAGCAGGGAATAGGGGGCGAGGAACAGCAAACCGGGATGATTTGCCGCAAATGTCCTGATAGAAGATCCCATAAAGCGTGGGGTGAAGGGTTGAATGGATTCCAATATTTGTTTTGAATTATACGCCACAGAGTGTCCCTATGTTATTATTTCCCCTGCGTAGATTTGGAGTCACAGATGAACACCGACGGAGAAATTTCAGGGTTTTTTAGTCTGTGATCTCCCTCTAGTTTATCGGAAAATTATCCATTCATCTTTATCAAGGCCGTCGTTTGAGCGTCGAATCCCCAAACCTTTCCGTTGTGGTCCTGGCGTACCGAAGTGCTGAGACCATTTCCCCTTTTGTGGACTCTCTGATTGCGTGTCTGGAAGCGGACGAACCCGATTGGGAACTGGTGCTGGTGGGCAATTATTTTGCGGATACCGGCGACGACACTCCCTTGGTGGTGGCGGATCTGGCGAAAAAGAATCCCAGAATCCTGGCTGTCACCAAAGTAAAGGAAGGGATGATGGGGTGGGACATGAAGACCGGTCTTAACGCCGCAACCGGAAAAGTCATTGCCGTTATCGACGGGGACGGGCAGATGCCGGCAGAAGATGTGATCAGGGTTTACAAAAAACTGCAAAAAAACAATTTGGACCTTGCCAAAACCTACCGCGCCCAGCGTGACGACGGTGTCTATCGGAGGATTATTTCCACCGTTTACAACGCTATCTTCCAGGCGCTCTTTCCCGGATTGCACAGCCGGGACATCAACTCCAAACCCAAGGTGATGACCCGGTCTGCATATGCGAAAATGGATTTGCGGTCCGATGGATGGTTCATCGACGCTGAAATCATGATCCAGGCCCGGCGCATGCGGTTTAAAATGGATGAGGTCGAAACCGTTTTTCACAGCATCGATTCCCGACCTTCGTTTGTGAAACCGCTTTCCATTCTGGAATTTCTGGCCAACCTCGTCTGGTATCGCGTTTTAGAGTTCCTGCCCAAAAAACACCCATGAACATTCTAGTCACCGGCGCATCAGGAGGATTCGGAAAACAGCTGATTCCGGCTTTGATGAAACGTGACAATGTGAAAATCCGCGTTCTGGAACATCGTGCGCCGGTTGAATTGCCCGGTTGTGAACGGATGTCCGGAGATTTGGGCGACCTCGATTCTCTGCTGGCAGCCACCTCCGGGATCGACACTGTGGTCCATCTCGCCGCCATGACCCATAGTGCTAAGAAAGAAAATTATTTCAGGGTGAATGCCCAGGGGACTAAAAATCTCATTTCAGCCTGCATTCGCAATAACATCACCCGGTTTTTATACATGAGTTCCGGGGCGGCCCATCCAGACGGTGGGGCTTATTCTGAAAGTAAACTGAAGGCGGAACATTTGGTCAAAGGGTCCGGGTTGGAATGGACGATTCTGCGTCCAAGAGAGGTCTATGGAACGGGCGGTAAAGAAGGGATCAACCAGCTTATCCACTGGGTGCGGAAATGGCCGGTGATTCCGGTGATCGGCAACGGACGTTATTCCATCAGCCCGGTATTTTTCGACGATGTGATTTCAGCCACGGTGACCGCTGTGTTTGCAGCCGGAGCGTCGGGCCATAGTTATGATCTGGCCGGACCTGATGACATGGCATATGTGGCGTTGGTGGATCGCTTATGCGCGCACTTCGGCGTTCGCCGATTGAAGCTGTTCCTTCCGGTTTTTTTGCTTTATGGGGTAGCGTGGTTTCTCAAAACAGTTAAAGTAAATTCTCTGGTCCAGGATCAAATCCCGCGTCTGTTGTGCGCCAAGCCGTTGGCAAACGATGCAGAAATTCCTCTGTTGAATTTTTATCCCCGAAATTTGGAAGCAGGATTGGGGCTGTGTTTTTCCCGCGAGGATTGAAATAAATTAAGGGGGCCTCAAATAATTCGATATTTTTCTTTAAGGCAACTCGCGTGTCCTTATTTTATAAGGGCCGCTCATGGCCAAAAACAATTTTTTTAAAGCGCCCTTAAGACGGGCGTTTATTTATTTTGCTCCGGATTTTGGGCCACTAAAAGATATTGACCGCCAAGAGGAAGCCATTCCAGCCACGGTT
>CAYPQH010000118.1:0-6666 GCA_964412825.1 uncultured Nitrospinaceae bacterium
CATCTGGATTTTCTTCATGCGGCAGATGCAGTCGGGCGGCGGAAAAGCAATGTCATTTGGCAAGAGTCGCGCGCGTTTGCTGAATGATACTAAAAACAAGACCACCTTCAAGGATGTGGCGGGAGTTGAAGAGGCCAAGGAAGAACTGCAAGAGATTATTGAGTTTTTACGAGAACCGCAAAAGTTCAACAAACTGGGTGGAAAAATTCCCAAGGGAGTTCTGCTGGTGGGCCCTCCGGGAACGGGAAAGACACTGCTGGCCCGCGCTATTGCGGGAGAAGCCAATGTTCCTTTTTTCAATATCAGCGGTTCGGACTTTGTAGAAATGTTTGTCGGTGTGGGCGCGTCGCGTGTACGCGATCTGTTCGAGCAGGGCAAGAAAAACAGCCCCTGTATTATTTTTATTGACGAAATCGATGCCGTCGGACGGCACCGCGGCGCTGGTCTTGGCGGTGGTCATGACGAACGCGAACAAACCTTGAATCAGCTTCTGGTAGAAATGGATGGTTTTGAAAATAATGATGGCGTTATTTTGATCGCCGCTACCAACCGTCCCGATGTACTGGACCCGGCGTTATTGCGTCCCGGTCGTTTTGACCGGCAGGTTGTGGTGGGCCGACCGGATGTGAAGGGTAGGGAGGCGATTCTCAAAGTTCATACCGCGACCGTTCCCCTTGATGACAATGTCGATCTCAAAATCATCGCCCGTGGGACACCGGGTTTTACCGGCGCGGACATTGCCAATCTGGTGAATGAAGCGTCGTTGCTCGCGGCCCGACGAGATAAAAAGAATGTGGGCATGATCGATTTTGAGGACGCGAAAGATAAAGTCTTGATGGGCGTTGAAAAACGGAGCATGGTCATAACGGAAAAAGAAAGGAAAACCACGGCTTATCACGAAGCGGGGCACGCACTTGTCGCTACGTTGTTGCCGGATACGGACCCGCTTCATAAAGTGACCATTATTCCACGGGGGCAGGCGTTGGGGGTGACGATGCAACTGCCTGTGGACGATAGGCACACGTACCCCAGAAGCTATCTTTCTCATTCTCTTGCCATCCTCATGGGCGGAAGACTGGCGGAAGAAATTTGCCTGGGGCAGATGACCACGGGAGCTGGCAACGATATTGAACGGGCCACCGAAATGGCACGTAAAATGGTGTGCGAATGGGGCATGAGCGATAAAATGGGTCCGCTGACCTATGGGACCAAAGAAGAGCAGGTTTTCCTGGGAAAAGATTTTTCCAGCCAGAAAAATTTTAGTGATCAAACAGCCAAACTCATTGATCAGGAAGTCAAAGCTCTGGTGATGGGCGGATACAACAAAGCCAAGGAATTACTTGAGGAGAATATAGTTTCCCTTAAGAATATTGCCGAGGCCTTGCTGGAACATGAAACCCTTACCGGTAAAGAAATCCGCCTCATAATTGATGGGAAATTTGATACTCAGGAAGATCAATCAAACGATGATGGCCAATCTTCAGTGAAAAAATCCTCCGTTGAGGATAAGCAGAAAAAGGATGATCGGGAAGGTGGGGCTGGAGATATACTGGGTGGAGGGTTCCCGGACCCGGCTCCCGCTTGACATCCTGGCTGAAGAATAGGGTCATTTGAGTTGGGAAATTACCCGGCGGATGGTTGAATGACCTCGAACCTTTGGGCCGAAGTATTTTTATTTTAATAACTCCATTCATCAAGCAATTCAGGCTTGGGAATGGAGTTTTTTTTATCCTGGGTCACTAAAACGCCGGCCAAAATAATATATGATGCCATCTATTTTTAAACCGGATGAAACTGACAAAGCCGTGACCCTGATGGGCATCGTCAACTTGTCCCCGGATTCATTTTATAAGAACAGCCGAGCAGACTCCGAAAAAGATGCGATCCTTCTCGCCGAACGTCATATTGAAGAAGGCGCAGGAGTTTTGGATATTGGTGCTGAAAGTTCCCGTCCGGGTTCCAAGCCCATTCCCGTAGAATTGGAGTTGGAAAGACTGCTCCCGGTGATATCCAAAATCTGCAAACGGTTTGCTGTTCCCGTATCCGTGGACACCTATAAGCCACGTGTGGCTGAGAAAGTGTTGGCGGCAGGAGCGGTTATCATTAACGATATCACTGGACTGCGGGGATCTGTGGAAATGGCAAAAATCATTGCCCAAAATCAAGCCGGAGTTATCCTCATGCACATGCGTGGCACTCCCGATACGATGCAGGATAAACCCTGTTATGAAGATGTGATCCAGGATATAAAAATTTTACTTAAAAATAGTATTGATTTAGCGGAGAATGCTGGAATTGAAAAAATTGCGATCGATCCCGGTATCGGATTTGGTAAATCCCAAAACCACAACCTTGAAATCATTCGCCGGTTGGAAGAATTTAAGGAACTTGGGAAGCCAATTTTGTTGGGTGTCTCGCGAAAATCGTTCATTGGTGGAATTCTCGACCTTCCTGTAGAAGAACGTTTAGAAGGATCACTGGCCGCGACAGTCATAGGGGTATTACACGGTGCGACTGTGTTTCGAACCCATGACGTCCAGGCGACGAATCGGGTGATAAAAATGGCCCAGGCAATCATGGCAAATGGAGATAAGGGAAAATGACCCGGCTTTTCGTAAATGTGGATCATGTCGCGACCATTCGCGAGGCGAGAAAAACTGTGGAACCGGACCCCATTCTTGCCGCTCAAATCGCGGAAGAAGCCGGGGCGGATGGAATCACCATCCACTTGCGGGAGGACCGTCGGCATATTCAGGATCACGATGTGGATAGAATGGGGTTGGCCATCAAGGTTCCCCTGAACCTGGAAATGGCTCCCGTTGAGGAGATGATTCAGATTGCCCTTAGAATTCGTCCTTACCAGGTGTCGCTGGTTCCAGAAAAACGCCAGGAAATCACCACCGAAGGCGGGCTGGATGTTTGCTCGCAGGTTGAAGCCCTCATTCAAATGAAAGAGAGGCTTGCGTCCAGCGGAATATTATTCAGTTTGTTTGTCGATCCCGACTCCAGGCAAATCGAGGCCGCAGGCCGGGTTGGCGCGGACAGCATCGAAATAAACACCGGCGCCTACTCGGAGTTAAAAGTTGAGGAAGATGTCCTGGGGGCTCTGGATAAAATCCGCCGATCATCGAGTCAGGCTGTTGAACTGGGGCTTCGCGTTTTTGCGGGACACGGGTTGACCAATGAGAATGTGCAGGCGATTGCCAGTGTTCCTGAAATAGAGGAACTGAATATTGGTCATCATATTGTGTCCAGGGCGGTTTTTTTGGGAATGAAAGAGGCCGTCAAAGAAATGATTTTAGCAATTAATAAAAATTCTGTTGCAAAAGTACGTTAAATCCAATCTCCTTGTCGGCTTGGAAGGTTTTGGCCTAAAAAACTGAGTTGGCACAAAAATTGCGGTAATAGTTTTTTCTATAGATTCGCCAACTAATTGACACAAAACGAGTTAATGCTTATGAGCCGTAAAGATTCAAAAATACAGGAAGAAAATATCGCGGTCAGGGAAAAAGGTTTGCTCATTGTCCGGGAGTTTGACCGGGTGATCCGCACCTTCAATAAAGTATTAAAATATAAGGATGAATGTGCGAAATCTATGGAGGTCGAACTGCGCGAGTTGGTGAAAAATTTGCAAGAGAACCTTGATAGCCAGAATGCCATTGACCGAAATTTTGAAATTTATGATAGCAATATAGAAAAAATCCTATTGAACCTACAGCATGTGGAGGGGGAAGAGAGAACCCATTCCGGGAAATACGAGCGTCTTTTAAAAGGCGTTGGAATTGAAGCCGAAAATCAGGTATCAGAAAATTCGTCTACTCCCGATGCGATTTCTGCCGACAATGACAAAGACGACCTCGACACCTTGGAGAGATTGAGGAACCGCAGGGAAAGTTTTCTCAATAACCTGAGTCAAGAATTTGCAAGCTTAGAAGAGAAACTGACGTCTATTAGTAAGCTAAGAAAAGAGCTTGAAGGTTCCCGCGACGAAATAAGGGAGAAAAAGGCCCATTCTCTGGAAAAAAAGGAAGCTCTGGAGGAAGAGGGGAAAAAACTTCTCAATGAAGTGGGAAGGTTGGAAAACGAATTGGAAATTACGATTCTCGAAGAAAAAAACCTGATTGAGGAATCTGTCAAAATGATAAAGCAGGTCGAGAACAGTTTAGAGTTGGATGAGAATATAGACCATGTTTTGTTTTCATCCCTGACTCTGGCAGAGTCCGCAGAAACATCCCCTGAAAGTGAGCCCGCGCCCCACGATGAACAAAACGCCCCGAGTTAGTTTAAGGGGTTTGCCGCTCAGTGAACCTCAAGGTTGCTATTGACATGGATTTATAAATTTAGCATAATCTTGTGTAAATGCCCGAAAGACTGGCTTTTTCTTGTTTTTTTCTAAAAAGGGCTCGGTCGGGGATAGTTATATTCAGCAGTTGGGCCTTATAAATCAGAAATCTGCAATTCTTTCTGTATCCCTTCTTTCTGTATCCCTAAAGTACCAATCCAAATTTTCAAGTTCGCTTAAGTTAACTTTCCAATTTATATTGTTGGAAATGGTTTTTGCCGTTCATCGGCCTACGAAAGGTTTTAAGTTGCATGTCGATTAAAATAGCAATAAATGGATTTGGGAGAATCGGTCGAAACGTTCTCCGTTGTATCCTTCAAGATAAAGAATGTGGGGACTTTGAGGTTTTAGCAATCAATGATTTGACGGATGCTAAAACCCTGGCTCACTTGTTTAAATACGATTCGGTCCAGGGGTTGAATAAAGCCCACGTGGAATTCAAGGGTGACAGTTTGGTTGTTAATGACAAGCCGATCCGGATTTTGTCTGAACGTGATCCCGCTAAACTTCCCTGGAAGGACCTGGGAATTGATCTTGTCATCGAATCTACAGGGTTTTTTACCAAGCGGGAAGGAGCGCAAAAGCACATTCAGGCGGGGGCGAAAAAAGTGATTATTTCTGCGCCCGCGACAGACCCGGATGTGACTTTGGTGCTTGGGGTCAATGACCAGCTGTACGAAAAAGACAAACATCATATCGTTTCCAACGCATCCTGCACGACCAATTGCCTGGCTCCTGTGGCCTGGGTTCTTCAGAATAAATTAGGAATCAAAAGAGGGTTGATGACGACCATCCATTCCTACACCAATGATCAATCCATTCTGGATTTACCGCATAAAGATCTCAGGCGGGCACGGGCGGCAAATCTGTCCATGATTCCGACGACAACGGGTGCTGCGCGTGCCGTATCACTGGTATTGCCAGAACTTAAAGGGAAACTGGACGGGATGGCGATTCGTGTGCCAACACCCAATGTGTCTCTAGTGGATTTAGTAGTCGAGGTGGAAAAGGACACCACCCCCGAAGAAGTGAACCGACTCTTCAAGGAAGAAAGCGCCGGCCGGTTGAAAGGTATTTTACGAGTGGAAGATCAGCCTCTGGTATCCATTGACTTTAATGGCGATGATGCGTCATCCATTGTAGATGGACCTTCCACGAAGGTCATGGAAAACAGAATGGTCAAGGTGCTTTCCTGGTATGATAACGAATGGGCATATTCTTCCCGTGTGAAGGATTTGATTAAGTTTATCGTCGATCAGGGAATTTAAAATCAAGTGAGAAGGCCTGTCGTCGCCGGAAACTGGAAAATGAATTGTCTCCAGTCCGAAGCTGAGAGTTTGGTCAAATTACTGATCGATCAGAAAGGCTTAACTCGCACTGTCGAAGTTATTTTAGCGCCACCCTTCACCGCGTTGGACGTAGTGCGAAAACTGGTGAAGGGGTCGGGGATTCAACTTGCAGGGCAGAACATTTATTTTGAGTCCAAAGGGGCCTGGACCGGAGAAATTTCTGCGGCGATGTTGAAAGACTCAGGTTGTAAATATGTAATCCTGGGTCATTCGGAAAGAAGAAGTTATTTTCATGAAGACGACGTATTGATAAATAAAAAAATCAAGGCGGCGTTGAAAGATGATTTGCATGTCATATATTGTGTGGGAGAAACCCTTCAGCAAAGAGAACAAAACGAAACTCAAGGGATTGTAGAATCTCAGCTAAGAGTAGGATTGGAAGGCTTGGTTGCCATTGATTTTGAAAAATTGATCATAGCATACGAGCCAGTATGGGCTATTGGGACCGGAAAAACCGCGACTCCGGAGCAAGCGCAAGAAGTGCATCAATTTATCCGCGCATTTCTTGCTGTAACCTTTGGGGCATCCACGGCTGAATCTATCCGAATTCAGTATGGTGGAAGCGTTGGTTCTGGCAACAGCAAAAGCCTGATGGCTCAAAAAGATATTGACGGGGCCCTGGTGGGTTCGGCGAGCCTCAACGCTGAATCATTTATCGCCATTATAAACTCGGCAAAATAACCCAAAATTGGGAGGAGTTCACCGCTGATGCAGACAGTCATCACTGTTTTACACGTAACCGGAGCATTGATTTTAATTGTTGTGATCTTATTGCAGTCAGGAAAAGGCGCGGCCATGGGGTCCGGGTTGGGCGGAGGAAGCAGTCAGACCATGTTCGGCAGTAGCGGAGCGGGTAATTTTCTGACCAAACTGACGACCGGACTGGCTATTTTATTCATGGTCACGTCCCTGACTCTGGCGACACTTTCTTCAAAAAAGGATTCCCGTTCGATCATGAAGGGAGTTGAAACACCC
>CAYPQH010000119.1:0-6627 GCA_964412825.1 uncultured Nitrospinaceae bacterium
TCTTCTTCGCGGAACCCACGCAGATCCAGAATCGCCATCGCCAGGGCGTCGCCCATTGCCAGAGTCGCCGTGGTGCTGGCCGTCGGGATCAATCCCATGGAACAGGCTTCTTCTTTGACGCTGATATCGAGCAGATGGTTGCATCTTTTTGCCAGCGTTGAGGACAAATTTCCGGTCATTGCCACCAGAGAACAGTTGATCCGGTTGAGAGTGGGAAGAAGTTTTACGATTTCTTCGGTCTCGCCGCTGTTGGAAATGGCGATCACGATATCGCCTCTGGAAAGCACGCCCACATCTCCATGGCTGGCCTCCGCCGCATGCAAAAAAACCGAGGGAACGCCGATGCTTGAAAAAGTGGCGGCAATTTTCTGGCCGATCAACCCGGATTTCCCCATTCCCGTCACCACCACATGTCCCTGGCACTGATCCAGCACACGCACCACCTGGGCAAAGCCGCCGTCAATCCGGTCGATGAGATCGGCTACGGAATCGCTCTCGACTTTGAGCACTCGCTTGGCGCTCGCAATCAGCGATTCGGTCTTGTCGCTGGCATCCTGTGTGGAGGTTTTCACCTGGTCCATGACCATCGGAGTCCCATTATAGTCCTTTGTTTACAATAGGTTTAGTCGTTAAAATGAGGGGCATCATAGCATAATTTGTTGGACTCGGCAATCCGCCGCCCCTATAATCAATCTTCGTAAAACAGGGTGTGTGTTTTCCCCTTCCCCAGAAAAATTGTTTCCGTATCGACCCAATGAGCAAAAAAGAAACCCTCTACCTGATAGATGGGTCATCCTATATATTCCGGGCTTATTTTGGAGTCCGGCAAAACCTTTCCACGTCTAAAGGTCTTCCCACTAACGCGCTTTACGGGTTTGTCACCATGTTGCAAAGAGTGGTCCGGGACGAATCTCCCGACTATCTGACCGTGACCTTCGACAGCAAGGAAAAAACCTTCCGTCACGAAATGTACGCTGATTATAAAGCCAACCGGGAATCCCCACCAGAAGATTTAGAGAAACAGTTCCCCTATTTTGAACGGCTGGTTGAGGCTCACAATATTCATTCGATCCGCGTTCCCGGCGTGGAGGCCGATGACATTATCGGAACGTTGACCCGGCAAGGCCAACAGGCGGGTTTACAGGTGGTCATCGTTTCAGGGGACAAGGACATGATGCAACTGATTGCGTCGGATGTCCTCATGCTGGACACGATGAAGGGCAAGCGCTTCGGGAAAAAGGAAGTCATCGAAAAATTTGGCGTGGGGCCGGACCAGGTCATCGAGGTGATGGGGTTGATGGGGGATTCGAGCGACAACATTCCCGGTGTCAAAGGAGTGGGACCAAAAACGGCGGCGGATCTGATCCAAAAATTCGGCTCGATCGAAAATCTGTATGAACGTATTGATGAGATCGATAAAGTAAAGCTCAGGGAGAAACTGCAAACGGACCGGGACAATGCCTGGTTGAGCCGGAAGCTGGTCACCATCGACACGCAGGTTGCGGTTGATTGTTCCATCGCAGACCTGAAGGTTCGGGAGGTCGACAATACGGCGCTCACCAAAATATTCACCGAGCTGGAATTTACTTCCCTCATTCCTAAGGATGAAAAAGCGCCTGTTCAGGCGCAACATGAATATCAGGCGATTTTGTCCGAAGAAGCATTTGAAAAACTTCTTGGTAAATTGAGTTCCGTTCAAGAGTTCGTCCTCGACATGGAAACCACCAGCCTGCACCCCGTGGAAGCGGAATCGGTGGGAATTTCTTTTTCGTTTGCTGAAAATGAAGCCTATTACATCCCGCTCACGCACCGGTACCTGGGTGTGCCGGAGCAGTTAGATATGAAAATGGTTTTTCAGAAATTAAAGCCCATTCTGGAGAATCCAAAAATTGGCAAGATCGGGCATAATATAAAATACGACCTGATCGTTTTAGAAAACGAAGGCATTCATCTTAAAGGCATTTCTTTCGACACCATGCTCGCGTCTTATGTGCTGGACCCGTCTCGCCGGGGGCATGGCATGGACGCTCTGGCTCTGGAATTGCTCGGTCACCAAACCATCTCCTATAAGGATGTGACGGGCACGGGGGCCAAACAAATCGGTTTTGACGAAGTGGAAATCGAACGGGCCACGGAATACGCGGCGGAGGATTCTGATATCACCTGGCGGCTTTATCAGAACTTGAAGCCCAGGTTGACCGATGAACTTTTAGTGCTTTTCAACGAAATTGAAATGCCGCTTCTTGATGTGTTGGCCGAAATGGAAATCAACGGCGTGTTTGTGGACAAAAAGCACCTTGCCGGTTTGTCCAGAATTATAGGAAAAGAACTGCAAAAGTATGAGAGAAAAATTTACCAGCTCGCGGATGAGGAATTCAATATCAATTCGCCCAAACAGCTGGCGGTGATTTTATTTGAAAAACTGAAACTCCCGGTCATCAAAAAAACCAAAACCGGGTTTTCCACCGATGTCTCCGTTCTGGAAGAATTGTCTACTCAGCATGAGTTGCCTGAAAATATACTGGCCTTTCGGCAACTGGGAAAACTGAAATCAACCTATGTGGACGCTTTGCCTTTAGACATCGACAAGAAAACCGGGCGGGTGCACACGTCGTTCAATCAGACGGTGGCGGCGACCGGGCGTTTGAGCAGTAGCGATCCCAATCTGCAAAATATTCCCATCCGTACGGACATGGGCAAGGAGATCAGGAAGGCGTTTGCCGCCGAACGGCAGGACAAGCTTTTGTCCGCCGACTACTCGCAGATCGAGCTTCGCATTCTGGCGCATCTTTCAGAAGATAAAACTTTGATAAACGCGTTCATCAAGGGGGAGGACATTCACAGCCGAACGGCGGCGGAAATTTTCGGGACGGCTTTGGGCAACGTCGATCAGGACGCCCGCCGGATGGCCAAGGCGGTGAACTTTGGCATCATTTACGGGTTGAGCGCGTTTGGCCTGTCCCGGCAATTGAAAATCTCCATGAAGGAAGCCAAGACCTTCATCGACCAGTATTTTGATTTGTATCCACGCATCAAAATTTTTATGGACGATGCCATCTCGAAAGCTCGTGAGAGGGGGTACACGCTCACGATCATGAATCGCAAACGTTATCTGCCGGACATCAACAGCAAAAATAAGCAGGTGAAACAAGCGGCGGAGAGGATCGCCATCAATTCGCCGATTCAGGGAAGCGCCGCCGACCTCATCAAGGTGGCGATGCTGAATTTATCCCGGCAAATGAAAAAACTCAACCTGCAATCGAAGATGATCCTGCAGGTTCACGATGAATTGGTTTTCGAATGTCCGCCTGCTGAAAAAGAAGCCATGCAGACGTTGGTGAAAAAAGAAATGGAAGGGGTCTACCAATTTTCCGTTCCTCTGATTGTCGATATGGGATGGGGCGACAATTGGAACGAGGCGCATTGACTCCTGCAAAAATGCGATGCTTTATTTAGACCTTTTTTTCTTTCTAAGAAATTTTTCCGACAGATGAATCAGTTCACCGCAAAGGGATGTGAACCGGTCCAACGCATGACCTAGTAATTTTAGCTTTCCATTTTCATCGATTTCAAAATAGGGGTCGATCGATTTTTTCTTGCGGTCAATTACGGCTCCCGCTTCCAATTGTTTGCAAAATGCTTTGACCTTCGTTCCCTTTCCGTTCAGAGTGCCCCCGTTTTCTGAAAAACCTTCCGCCAGTCGGAAAAAATTGGTCAATTCCTCCCAGCCATACCAGTTGTTCTTGGTGTCGAATTTATACTGCCAGAAATCGATCGTGCGGATGCCGGGTTTGCCGGTAATATTTTTCATGCGTTTGGGAAATTTTCCTGGCGCAGGGAAGTCACATTTTTTATTCATTTCCTTTTCCAGAAACCCCTGGCAAACGATCAAAGCAAGGCCATAGTGCAGGGTGGGCACATCGCAGTTTATGGGGCCGGCTATCCGATGGGAGCGGTTGACGGTTTCCGCCACCGATTGTCGAATTTCGAATAGCACGGCATCGTGGTGCTCGCTCATAATTTACGGTCCTTTGAATAGTCTGAAACAGGTGTGATAGGATATCTTAAAAAATATTTTAACAATAATGGCAACGCCCTCCTGAATTTAACCTTTGGCTCTATTGAGGTCAATGGTTTAATCGCGGGGTCTCGTAACGATTGGAAAATACCATGCTGGAAAACCTACATTTTGACCGGAAGAAAATCATCGCGGAAAAGAACAACCTCAAAGGCGCCGATCTCAGTGCTCTGGAGCTGGGGAAAGCCAATCTCAGTCATGGCGATCTTCGGGAAGCCAATCTTAGCGAGACTTTCCTGAGTGAGGCAGATTTTTCCAACGCCAATTTGAATAAGGCGAACCTCACGAAAGCCAATCTCAGCGGCGCTAGTTTTTATAAAGCCAACTTGAGCGCGGCAAACCTGACCGGCGCTTTTCTCAGAAGGGCTAAATTCGAGGGGGCGTTTCTTCGAGAGGCGGATTTTTCCAATGCCAATTTGCGCGAATGTTTTTTTATGAAAGCCAATCTCAGGCGGGCAAACTTC
Organism: uncultured Nitrospinaceae bacterium; assembly: GCA_964412825.1. GTDB lineage: Bacteria > Nitrospinota > Nitrospinia > Nitrospinales > VA-1 > JADFGI01. The sequence continues at coordinate 4,543 of CAYPQH010000119.1, forward strand.
AGCGGTGCCAACTTGCAGGACGCCCAGTTCCCTCAGGCGCATTTAGAGGAAACCAATCTCGAAGGGGCCGACCTCCAGCGGGCCAATCTCAAGGGTTCTAATTTAGCAGGCGCTTGTTTGAAGGGCGCATTGCTCCAGGGAGCGGATTTGCGCAATATAAGAAAATTAACGTGTAAAGATTTTGAGTTTGCGCTGGTGGATAAAACCACCAAGTTCCCCGATTATTTCAAAATAAAATGGACTTCGGACACGACCTTCGAGTGCGAGGAACAATAAAATACTTCCCTGACAAACGAATGACCCAACGAGGCACGAGTGACTTGATAAGACGCGAGTGCTCTTGAAAAAGTATGGATAAAGCGGGGTAGAAAATAAAAGGGAGGGTGGTGGCCCGGCCACACAAAATTAAACGGGAATCTCCAATGGGCATGTGGGAGTCAGCGGCAAACGCCGGATCACATCATAAAATAAAAAATGATCGCGGGAACGATTGCTCCGCATAGAGATGCGGCGATTGTCTTCATGATGAACTGGCGGGAGCCGTAGGAATCGTTTCCGGCACTCAAATTTTCCGGGATCGGGTAAATGACTTTCATCTTTTCCATATTGTCTCACCTTTTGTATGAAATTTTGGTCCTGAGCCGTCTGATACCCCTAACGGCAAATAAAAGAATAAACTTGAGGGGCATCTGGAAAAAACCTGCCCTATAACCACCCGGTTGTTTTCAACGCAAAGCAAACGCGAACTCTTTACCGACAACTTTGACCTAAAAGTCAAACCCCATCGCTCGATTCCGGCTGGCGTGCCTTCTGTACCGAAGGACCCTCTCTATTAGTAGGGGATTTTATTTCTCCATAAAAACTTCCTGATCATTTCTCCTGCTGTCTGGATCGTTTCCTGGACGTTACCAAAACCAACCGACATCATTTTCTTATGGCTTTCTCGTCTTCTAGGCAAATCCGATGATTGGAGTGCCGACAGGCAGGGGTTCGACAAACCGCATCGGGACCTTGCTCCATCTTGTTTGTCGCGCTTTCAGGCATCGCAAACACTTCTAAGCGGGGTAAAGCCCCTCTTCATTCCTGCCAAAGCCCGGTTTAACAACCCTTTTGGGTTGTCCTCAAAATTTGCTCAAACAGTGACATCTCTTTAACAAAACCTTAACACCCATCCAGCATCATGAAAATCAATTCAATACAGCTGAGTTGGAGTTGTCTGGCGTGGGTCGGTTTAGAAGTGGGCACATTTCCCGCGTTTGTGGTGAAAAAACTGGAAGTGCCTGAAATGACACTATCGTGACATGGTTTGGATGGGACCTTAACAGCCATTCTTCATAATTATATTCATTCCAGTTTAACTCAAGCCAAAAAACGGAGGAGTTGACTTAAGAATCAAACTAATTTTTTCAAAGTGTCAGGTCATAAAAATAAACTTTTAAAAATGAGGTTCTACAATGTGTAAATTTTCAGAAAAAATTTTACTGTTAACCATTTTGGCTTTAATGCTGAGTGTGGGTGTTGCTTTGGCGGGTACTCCTTCTTCGGATTGGAACAATAGCTGGGGATTTCAGTCTCCTGCGGCAAGAGCCAATTTGCTGAATCAGGCGATTGCCATTGAGTTCGCTGAAGAGGACGGATTCAGTTCTACATACTATGGAACGGATAATAGCACGTATTACAGAACGCAAAATTGCAGTACGGATGGCGCTTGTTTTAACGGTGGGGACACCACGGCTATTGGCAGTCAGATCATAATTGATGTTGACGGTGACAATAATACGGTCAGCGGAAACGACGCCACTACAGACGGAAACACAGCCGCGCAAACCAACGATGGTTCGGGCTCTATCAATCAAACCAACGGGGCTAGTAATAATTATCCTTACTAATTTTTAATCAATATCAATTTTGAATAAACGGAGACTCGTCACATGATTAACAATAATTTAAAAAAGCTTGTTTTTGCTTTAAGCGTTTTGGTTTTAGGAAGCGGTTGCGCCGCTTTGACTCCTTACAAAGAGGACATGAAGTTGATCGAAGGGCCGATGCCGGTCACTCAAATCTTGACTCCTTATGATTCTTTAC
>CAYPQH010000120.1:0-6392 GCA_964412825.1 uncultured Nitrospinaceae bacterium
CGGCGGATTTGACCTGGGCGATGATTTTAGGAATTGCCCGTCAAATAGTCCCGGCGGACAAATACACACGTGACGGAAAATTCACCGGCTGGCAGGCCAAACTGTATTTGGGCGGCGATGTGTACGGCAAAACCCTGGGCGTTATTGGATGCGGGGAAATCGGCAAAGCGGTGGCAAGACGGGCGCTGGGGTTCAACATGCGCGTCCTGTATCACCAGAGAAACCGATTGCCTGAAGCGATCGAAAAACAACTGGGCGCGGAATTTGTTTCACTTGAGGATTTGTTGACAGAGTCCGACTTTGTAACCCCGCACGTTCCCTTGACAGACGAAACCAGAACCATGATCGGCAAAGAGCAATTGGCGATGATGAAAAAAACCGCTTATCTGATTCACACCGCGCGGGGCAAGGTGGTCGATGACCGGGCGTTGGTTAACGCGCTCAAGGCAGGGGAATTGGCCGGGGCGGCGCTCGATGTTTACGAGAACGAACCGGAGCTTACAGAAGGCATGACCGAACTCGACAACCTGATCATCCTGCCGCATATCGGAAGTGCCAGTACCGATACGCGCAATCGCATGGCTCTGCTGGTTGCCGACAATGTGCTGGATGCTCTGGCAGGAAAACAACCGCGCGCTCTGGTTCCGGGGTGGTAGAGCATTTTAATTGAAGTATTAAAAAAATTGACTCATCAAACATTAAATCGAAAGTGAGCGATGTCGCCGTCCTGGAAAACGTAATCTTTGCCTTCGATGCGCAGTTTCCCCGCCTCTTTCACCGCCGCTTCGGATTTGTATTTGACCAGGTCGTCAAAATTATAGATTTCGGCGCGGATGAAGCCTTTTTCAAAATCCGAATGAATCACGCCTGCCGCCTGCGGAGCTTTGGAGTTTTTCTTTAAGGTCCATGCCCGGTTTTCTTTTTCGCCCACCGTGAAATAGGTGACCAGATCGAGCAACTGGTAGCCGGCGTGGATCATCCGGTCCAACCCGGTTTCCTTAAAGCCCATTTCCTCCAGAAACATTTTTTGTTCCTCCGGGTCTTCCATTTCCATGATTTCCTGCTCCAGCTTGCCCACCAACGCGACCACGCCCGCGCCTTCCTCCTTCGCCAGTTTGCGGACGGCTAAGACATGTTCGTTTTCCGATTCCGACGGGTCAGCGATATTGCACACATAAAGCACGGGCTTCGATGTGATTAAAGTGAGGGATTTGACAAATTGAGCTTCTTCCTCGCTTTGAGTTTCAAGGGTGCGCGCCGGTTGACCTTCGTTCAGAATTTTTAAAAGTTTTTCGATCAGGCCCATTTCAAAACGCGCTTCCTTGTTGCCGCTTTTGGCGAGCTTTGCCAGCTTGAAACTCCGGCGTTCCAGCGTTTCCATGTCGGCGATCATCAGTTCTGTGTGGATGACTTCGATGTCGGAAAGCGGATCGATTTTGTTGCTGACGTGCGGGATATTTTCGTCTTCAAAACAGCGAACCACGTGGGCGATGGCGTCCACTTCACGGATGTGCCCTAAAAATTTATTTCCCAGACCTTCGCCTTTGGACGCTCCTTTGACCAACCCGGCAATGTCCACGAATTGCAATGTGGTGCGCACGTTTTTTTCCGCCGTGACCAGTGTTTCGATCACGTCCAGCCTGGGGTCGGGAACCGCCACCATGCCGTTATTAGGCTCGATGGTGGTGAAAGCATAATTGGCCGACTCCGCGCCAGCGTGGGTGAGGGCGTTGAAGATGGTCGATTTGCCCACATTGGGCAGGCCGACCAGGCCGCAGGTGAATCCCATAGTTTCCTCTTTTTTAAATAATTTCAGATGAGCGTCCGGCGCAAACAAGGCAGGAGTTAGACTCTGGCTCAATAACCCGGGGTATCAAGGGAAGTTGCATTTTAACCCCTGCCCAGGGAAATGGGTGAAATATTTTAGCAGAGGCCACCCGATGGATCAGATTTTCTGCCGAGTCTGGATGTATTTCACCAATCCGAAAATTCCGACCGCCGCCGCGAGATGTTTCAAGCTGTGCCCGCTCACCAGATGCTGGGTGAAGGCGTAAATCCCGGTATCAAGCCATTCGAAAACTTTTGCCAGCCCGTACCAGGCGATCAATGCAATCAGATGTTGGCCTCCGGTGTACAGGGGGTTAAAAAGCAGGAGAATGATGGGGATGATCAGGACGGGTAAAAACTGAACCAGCGCGTAGAGCCTAAGATCGCCATGACCGTGGGATTCGGTGACGCTCCAGTAAATCACACTGCCGATGCCCACGGCCAATAAAACCGGCAGGAGAGTGAGCCCTGTTTTCAAGTCGATCCGTTCGGCGATGATGATCGCAAAAAATGCCATGAAGGTGAGTGTCATCGGCAGTCGATCCCATACCAGGGTGTCGTTTGCGGGAGCCAAATGGAAGTACGCGGAGCACGGGCCCAATAGAATCAACCCGATAAACGCGACTAAGAAGGGGATGGCCTCGAGTGCATGATTGAACCGGGTTTTTTCTCTCCAATGTTTTCGTAATGCGAGCAACCCCAGAATTCCCACAATTGAGAATGGAATGTTAGAAACGACATCGCCAAAGTTTGGGATGCCTCCTAAGGAACGGGTGTCCGCGAACAGCAAGTAGTCTTGATCTTGCGGGATGGGCGGAAAGGTGAAGGTTGCGAAAATTCCAGCCAGGACGATAAAAAGAATAATGCCAATTTTGACAGGTCGGTTCATGTCAGATCAGTCCCCGATCTCGCATCGTCGAATGTCCACCAGGCGAAGTTCCACTTTGTTCTGCCCGTTCCAGGTGTTGATGTGGATTTCAAAGGCGATGTCGACCCGATCCTCAGCCGGGTCGATTGCGGCAAAGGCCTCTGCCATGCCGAATCCGATGGCGTCTATTCTGGCGTTACCCTGCACAGCGCGGAAACGCACGTGGTTCTCTTCTTTACCCATATAGCGAAAGTTTTGAATGCGTACTCCTTCAGCCATGAATATGGGGATAGAGTTCTCCGCGCCAAAGGGTTCCAGCTGGTGGATGCTGTTGAACAATCGGCGATTGATACTGTCAATGTCCAAACGGGCGTCTATTTTTAGCTCTGGAATCAGGTCGTCTTCCTTGAGAAAGCAATGCCCAACTGCATTGATGGCCTGCCTGAACCCCTCGACTTTGCCCGCCTCGATACTCAGTCCGGCGGCGTAAGCGTGACCACCAAATTGGATGAAATGCTCGGAACATTGCGAGAACGCCTTGAACAGATTGAATTTTGGAATGCTCCTGCCAGAGCCTTTGCCAGTACCGTCTTTAAGGGCGATGAGAACGGTTGGGCGAAAATATTTTTCCACGATGCGGGAGGCGACAATGCCGATCACACCCGCATGAAAATTGTCCGAAGCCAGTACAATAACGCGGTCATTTTCCAGATCGACTTCACGGTCGACCAGATATTCCGCTTCTTCCAGTGTCAACTTCTGAGTTTCTTTGCGTTCGGTGTTGATTTGGTCGATGTCTTTAGCCATGGCCATGGCATCATTCAGGTCAACAGAAGTTAAAAGATGCAGGCCGGCATCGGCCTTGCCCATTCGGCCTGCGGCGTTCAAACGAGGCCCCAGGCTGAACCCGACCGTTTGGGCGTTTAATTTCCCATCCACTTTGGCCACCGATTTGAGTGCCACCAATCCTGGCTTGGCGGATTCGGCCATGACTTCCAAACCATGAGAACATAAAATATGATTCTCCCCGGTGAGCGGCGCGACGTCGGCGATGGTGCCGAGAGCGAACAAGTCGAGATGTCGTTTTAAATTGGGCAGGCGGCTTTTTTCCCATCCCGATTGATGATAGAGAGCCGACCGGATCGCCGTGGCCAGTTTGAACACGATGCCCACGCCACTCAAAAAACGGTAGGGATACTCGCAACCCGGTTGATGAGGATTCAAGACGGCGACGCAGTCCGGCAACCCGTCAGCGCCTATCTGGTGATGGTCGGTCACAATCACGTCTAACCCGATACTGTTTGCGAGTTCCACTTCCTTATTGCCGGTGATGCCGCAGTCGGCGGTTATCATGAGAGCGCTTCCCGCCGTGCGAATTTTGCGGACGGCAGAAGCGTTCAGCCCATAGCCTTCGGCCATTCTTTCGGGAAGGTAGTAGTCGATAGTCACGCCCAGGTCGCGAAAAAAATGGATTAAAAACGCGGCGGAGGAAACGCCGTCTACATCGTAATCGCAAAAAACGGTGATTTTTTCTTTGGCTTCAATCGACTGGACCACACGATCCACAGCCTTTTGCATTCCCGTCATCAAAAAAGGGTCGTGCAGTTTTTTGAGATCCGCGTCGAGAGAATATCGAGCTTCGTCGGCGGTGGTCACTTTGCGGTTGACGAGCAATAGGGCGACGAGGGGTGAAACCCCCAGTTCTTTGACAAGCGCGTTGACAGAATCAAGGGAGGGTTCAGAAACGTGCCAGGTTTTGTGGAGCAGAGAAATCATGGAAAAGCCAAGCCTGATAATTTAGAAGGAGGGATAGAAGAATAACAACGACTTTGTCAGCGACGGATTCTAAATCGTTAAAAACTCTTTCACTCCCTTGAAAGTTTTCCGGTGAATCGGACAGGGACCGAATTGCCGTATTTTTTCCCGATGGCGTTTCGTGGGATAGCCTTTATGGCGGTCGAATTCGTATTCGGGATAGCTTTGGTGATATTCCCGCATGATCCGGTCCCGTGTCACTTTGGCTAAAACGGATGCGGCGGCGATGGACAGGCTTTTGCCGTCTCCCTTAACGATGGTCCATTGTCGGGCGGGATGATCGACCCGCTTGTTGCCATCCACAAGCAGGAGGTCGGGGGCAAGTTCGCACTGTTCAATGGCTTGTTTCATCGCTAATAGCGCCGCTTGCAGGATGTTGATCTTTTCGATTGTTGCGACGGAAACAATGCCCACGCCATAAGCCAGAGCGGTCTGGATGATTTCGGGAAAAAATTTCTCCCGCGATTTTTGCGAAAGTTTTTTACTGTCATCCAAACCATCGAGAGATACTTTTAAGGGCAACAAAACCGCGCCCGCGACGACCGGCCCCGCCAGGGGACCACGCCCCGCTTCGTCGACTCCGACAACTAAACGGTAACCCTGATTCTGGGCACGGGCTTCGTATTTCAGCATTCCGGTTTCCTTGATTTTGAGCACTCCGGTCGGATCTTTTGGGAATCATATTTCATCCCGAACCACCAGGCAACTTAAAATTATTCAAGAAAATTTTAGATGAGAATTATCGTTGCAATAGCAAGTCGATCGGCCATATAATTTGAGTTATGAAAATAAAAATCATAGCACCCATATTTGTTTTACTGGCTTTACTTGCGGCCTGCGTGACCACCCCGGAATCGGGGAAGCAGGCTTTCATTATGATGTCTCTATCTGAAGAAGCCAATTTAGGAAAGCAGGCTTTTGGAGAAATTCTAAAAAAAGAAAAAGAGTCTCAAAACGCACGGTGGGTGGCGATCACTAAACGCGTGGGCGAGCGTCTTGCCAGAAATACCACCATGCCGGATCTGGATTGGGAGTTCAAGCTGTTTGAGTCGGACCAGATGAATGCGTTTGCTTTGCCAGGCGGTAAAACCGCGGCTTATACCGGGTTGTTGAAGGTCTGTGAGAATGAAGCGGCGTTGGCGGCGGTGATGGGCCACGAAATAGCGCATGTGACAGCGCGGCATGGAGCCCAGCGTATGGCTCAGCAACAGGTGATATCTGTTGGGATGCAAATGGCCAGTGGTGTTGCGGGGGCGAGCGGAGCTATGATTATGGGGGCTTTAGGGATGGGAGTGCAGTATGGAATTCAGCTCCCTTTCAGTAGGGGCAATGAATCGGAAGCGGATCAGATTGGATTGGCTTATATGGCCAAGGCGGGGTATGACCCCAGGGAAGCGGTTCGGTTCTGGACCCGGTTCAGTAAAATGAAGCAGGGGGGGCAACCGCCGGAATTTCTTTCAACCCATCCTGCGGACGCGACTCGAATAGCCAACCTGAATCGATTCATGCCGCGAGCCATCGCTCAATATAACGCCGCGAAAACCAAATATGGTTTGGGCGAAACGTTCGTTCAAAAATAAAAAACTCCGTTTCAATCCTATCCTCCTTCAAGCGATTGAAGGGCGGTGGGGGATTGAAACGGAGTTTTTGGCGATAAGCTTAAAGAGGGCATGGGAAGACTCACTCCACACCCGGTTTCTTTACTAGGCGGACTTTTGCGCCTTGGCTTTTTTGCCTCTGCTTTTACCTTTGGACTTGTCCGATCTTTTCGGTCGTAATTCCTTCAATCTTGCAGCTTTGCCACGCAGCTCTCTCAGGTAATACAACTTTGCCTGCCGGACTTTTGCGCGTTTCACGGTTTCGATTTTTACCACTCTGGGCG
>CAYPQH010000121.1:0-6319 GCA_964412825.1 uncultured Nitrospinaceae bacterium
TTGACGTGGTCATGTCTCAGTTTCTGGTGTGGCTCGAGGCCTGGCAAGGCAAGCAGTTGGACTCCTATTTTTCGTTTTATTCGCAAAGTTTTGAGAGCGGTGGAAAACCATTTGATGATTGGCTGAAAGAGCAGAGCAAGACTCTGGATGAAATTCAACAGATTAAAGTTGAGGTCAATGACCTTGAATTGCTGGAAAAAGGCGATACGATTGAAATGTCGTTTATGGAAAGTTTTCACTCCAAATCCTTTTCGGATATTCGACGAAAAGTCCTTGTATGGAAAAAAGAAAAAGGTGTTTGGAAAATAATCGTCGAATCCTCTGAACCCGCCTGACTCCTCCCTGGAGAGCGAACTTGCTCACGCCCTTTACGCCGGGCCGAATAATGCTGAATCAAATATCGACACGAAGCTGGATAGGCGGAGCATGTGTGATAGAATCGGGAAAACACTCGATCCCTATTGAATTTTCACATGACGGTCATTCGCTTTCTTGTAGCAACACTCCTTTTTAGTTTTTCCCCAACAAACTCCTGGGCATTCGATTGGGACTTTGAAGGCCGGGTCAGGACCGGCAGTTCCTATATTTTCGATTCCCCTCCGAACCACAAAGATTTCGACAGCGAAGCCGAATTGAGATTGGGCGTTTTGGGCAATGCCTGGACCGAGGAGGATTGGTCTCTGGACTATGAATTGACCGCCGACGCCACGCTGACGGATGGCCCCAGTGTGCAAGCGGGATTGCGCGATGAGACGGATGTGGATTTTTTTCGCGCCTGGTTACGATTTGGCAATGATCGCCTGAAGATTCGCGGAGGCCGGCAGAAAATTCTGTTTGGAGCCGGGTTCATCTTTCGCCCGCTGGGTTTTTTTGATACGCGGGTGGTTACCGGCGTGATTCCCCAAACTCGCGGGGTGGACAGTGTGCGCGCCACGTATTTTATAGACGACACCACGTCCTTGGAGAGCTGGGTGGTTCCGGGCAGGTTGGAGGGTCGTCTGATTACCGGTTTGCGATGGGAGGGATTGATCGCGGGATTGGAAACGGGCGCTGTGGTTCAATATCATCCAAAAACGGATCTTATAGACCTGGCGCAGTTTTCTCAGGAACTGATCCAACTGGGCTATCATGTCAAGGGGGAATTCGGCATCGCCTACTGGAACGAAGGGCGGCTGGATATCGAGCAGAATAAAGACGGCGCTCCGTTGCGTTTTGACGCGGTTGTGGGGGCGGACTATACCTTCGCTATTGGCGAAGGTCTGCATTTTCTAATGGAATATTTCTTGTCCACACGCCAGGATGGTTTTACCCGGACCTTCCCTAAAGAGGAGCCCACGATTCAGCAGATCGGTTTTTTGTTCGATATGCCTTACGGCATCGATATCGTTTGGCAGGTTTTTGGGCTCTATGACATCGACGACGGAAGTTTCCAAATCATTCCGCAAATAGAATATTCTGTGACCGATGAGGTTTTTTTATATTTACAAGGTCGATTGGGCGGGAGTGTCCAGACCGGGGAAAAGAACGGCAGACTTTTCAGTAATACTGCAATTTTTAATGGGACCGAACCTTCCATAGGACTGACTCTTGTCGGTTTTTTCTGAAATGAATGGAGCTATGAACAGTATTGTCAAAATAGATAAGGTGGCCAAGGTGTACCGGGTGGGAGATGAAGATTTTACCGCCCTGCATGAAATCAGCCTGGAAATCGAACCGGGGGCTTTCATGTCGTTTGTCGGCCCTTCCGGTTCAGGAAAAACCACTCTCCTGAATTTGATCGGGGGTCTGGATCAACCGACGTCGGGAAGCATCTATTTTAAAAATGTTAAATTGGGCGAATTGAACCGGAAGGCCCTGGCGGATTACCGCCGTGTAAACCTGGGTTTCATCTTTCAAACCTACAATCTTCTGCCTGTGTATTCGGTTTATGAGAATATTTTATTCCCTCTTCTGCTGGATGGGAACAAGGAATCGGCGGTTCGTCAAACCGTTTTGGATATGGTGGCCGGCGTGGGGCTGTCCGATCAGGTCAAAAAAAGACCCTCCCAGCTTTCCGGAGGCCAGTGCCAGCGCGTGGCTATCGCCAGGGCGTTGGTTAAGAAACCTGCTTTGGTTCTTGCCGACGAGCCCACCGCCAATCTCGATGCTGAAAACTCCTATCAGATTCTGGAACTGATGCGTGAACTGAACAAACAATTTAAGGCGGCTTTTGTTTTTTCAACGCATGATGAAAAAGTGACCAAATATGTGAACCGTGAAGTGGGTCTGGAAGATGGCCGGGTGTGTTGGGACAAAAGGCGGAACGGCTCCGGGAGTCTCGAATGATATTTAATATCGCCTGGAAAAATTTTACCCGCCAGGGAATCCGGGCGCTCTTGAATGTAATGGTGACGGCCCTTGCCATGATCGCGGTGGTTTTCAATATTTCCCTGTACAACGGATTCCAGGCGGAAACCACCCGCAACATGATACGCACAGATGCCGCAGGCGGTCATTACCAGACTCCTGGTTTTGACATCCTGTCTCCTACCGAGTGGGAAGATTTTTCAAAAAAAATCCCAGAGGCTCTAAAAAACCTTCCGAATTCTCAAAAGGCCGAAGTGCTGGTCCAACAAGGTCAGTTGTTTCCGAATCGCAGGCTGTATCCTGTTCAATTGCGGGGGGTGGATATCGATCAGAGCTTGTTGGACCTGCCTCTGGATGGGTTAAAATCTTATGGCAAAAAGGTGGAAGATATTATTCCAGCCGTTCTTGGAATCAAGATGGCCGAAAAGTCTCACCTCAAAAAAGGCGATATCTCCGTACTGAAATGGCGGGATCGGAATGGTGTGGTCGATGCCCGCGACTTGTTGGTTGTGGATGTGGTGACGATGGTGAACTCCCGGGTCGATGGTGGCGTTCTGTGGTTGCGTCTGGATCACTTGCGGGATATGACGCAAAGGCACGATGAAGTCAGCTGGGTGGCTGTTGGGGGATTTCAAGGGCCGGTGCCGGGGATGGAATTTGTACCCGTGGAAGAATTGATTGCCGACATTCTGAACCTGATCGAAAACGACAGAAAGTACGCAAAAATATTCTGGGTGATATTGATATTTTTGGCCGGTATCGGAGTCTTCAATACGCAAATTTTGAACGTGTTCAAAAGGCAAAAAGAAATCGGCACTCTGATGGCGTTGGGGATGACCTCCACCCAGATCGTCCTATTATTTACTCTGGAGGGAAGCATTGCGGCACTATTGTCCGTTGTTGTCGCGCTGATTCTGGGGGGGCTATTGTTTGCCTGGTTTCAAAGCACGGGCCTGGATATTTCTCATTTGAGTGAGTCGACCATTCCGGTGCATGAAAACATCTTGCTGGACGTTCATGCGAGTGAGGTGGTTTCCACAATGGTGATTATTGTTTGCGTCATGGTCCTGGTTTCCTGGTTGCCCGTTAGAAAGATAACGCGTCTGGACCCTACATTGGCTTTAAGAGGGAGGGCAATCACATGATTCGCTGGATTGTCCTGGGGATTCTGCGCGATAAAAATCGATCTTTATTCCCCTTTCTGGTGGTGACTGCGGGGGTGGCTCTCGTCGTTTTTACGGTCGGGTTTATGGAAGGGGTCTTTATGGGGATGATCGACTCGACCGCCAATCTGGATACCGGTCATATAAGATTCGTGAACAAACCTTTTTATGATGAAGAACACCTCAACCCCATGGACCGGGCGTTGACCGCCCAGAATGAAATTGGAATCTGGCTGAGAGAAAACAGCGATCAGAAAATAATATGGGCGCCCCGGATTCGTTGGGGAGCCATTGCGGATGTCCCGGACGAAAATGGGGAAACCAAAAGCCAGACGCCCATGATTGGAATGGCTTTGGACCTTCTTTCACAGGGTTCCGAAGAGTTGGAACGGCTGGGTTTGAAGAATGCGCTTGTAGAGGGGAGACTCCCCAATAGGCCAAAAGAAATGCTTCTGGGGTATGAACTGGCCCGGACTCTTGATGTGGGGCTTGGGCAGACGATCACTTTGTTGGGACAAACCTTCGATGGTGGTTTGGCGACAGACAATTATACGGTGGCGGGTTTTGTCCGGTTTGGCGTGTTTGCCCTGGACAAGAAGATGGCTCTGATCGATTTAGCCGACGCGCAGGATTCCTTTTATATGGAAGACACGGTCACGGATTGGCTGGGTTTTCTGCCTTCCCATGTTTCTTACAAGGAATATGACACGATAAAACGGGCCCTGCAATCACGACTGAATGACTTCAAACTAAATCCACCCGAAGACTGGGCGAAGGATGATTTTCCTATTGTGTTGACCGTACTGGAGCAAAGGAATCTGGACAAAATGATAAATGTGTTTCAAATGGTGAAGTCAATTTTTGTCGGCATCATTGTTCTTTTGATGGTCCTGGTGTTGTGGAACGCCGGGCTACTCAATGGCATTCATCGTTACGGGGAATTGGGATTATTGCTGGCCATGGGGCAGACTCACGGTAAGCTGGTGTGGATGATGGGGATCGAAGCTCTTTCCATCGGAATTCTAGGATCGCTTGCCGGCAGTCTCCTGGGCGGAGGGGTGGTTTATTATTTGCAGGAAGTGGGAATCAACATGGGGGATGCATTTGCCCAAACAGGCATGATGATGAACGATGTTTTGCGGGCCAGGGTGACGGTTGAGGGATTTCTTATGGGCGTGTGTCCGGGGATCGTCGCAAGTGTGTTAGGCAGTCTATTCTCCAGTGTGGCGTTGTTTCAACGGTCGGAGGCTAATCTTTTCAGGGAACTGGAAGCGGGATGATCATGATACGTGAAAATTTTATTAAAAGAATATGTTGCCTCTTTTTAATGGCGTTGTGTGTGATTCTTGCCGGGCAAAATGCCTACTCTCAGGAAGTTGATCCGCAAAAACTATTAGAGGCGGTGGACGATAATTTATGGTCCAACACCAAGCACATTGAGGGGCGTTTGATAATTGATAATGGCAGGAAGGAGCGAGTCCTGACCTGGGAAAACTGGATGGAGGGGACGGATAGAGCCTACACCCATTATAAATCTCCTGCCCGTGAAAAGGGCACCAAAATGCTCAAGATCAAAAGCAAACTCTGGATGTACACCCCGCGCACAGACCGGAAACTCCTCATCGCCGGGCATTTACTGCGCCAGTCCATGATGGGAAGCGACTTGTCTTATGAAGACATGACGGAGGATCAAAAACTGAGCGCGGCGTACAAAGCCACTTTTATAACAACAGAAAAACCCCGGGAAATGGAATGCTGTGTCCTGCTTCTGGTGGCGCATGATAAAACGACAACCTACCAAAGCCGTAAACTGTGGGTGGATGTCGAAAAGAAAATCGTCTTTAAACAAGAGCTTTACGCCAAAGGAGGCAAACTGCTCAAGGAGATTGAATATTTTGATTACCGCTTGCTTGGAGAACGCATATTTCCCCGCAAAATGATTTTTCGGGACATGCTCAAAGAAAATACCAAGACCACTTATATGTTCGACGAAATAGAATTCGACGTGGACATTCCCAAAAAATATTTTTCCCAAAGTATTTTGAGGCGGTGATAAACAAAAAATAATATGCATTATTCCTGAAAGGAGAAATTATGGAGAGTAGAAGAAGCTCCAGCAATTTTGTTTTAGGGTTTTTCATTTTCCTTGGGTTGTCTGTCCTGGGATATTTGTTGGGCGAAAGCGCTATCCGGTTCAAGGAATACGAACGGACGGTGAAGGTGAAAGGACTCTCGGAGAAAGAATATCCGGCGGATATCGTGCTTTGGCCTATTCAATTCACACTGGCCAATAATGATTTAGCCGCCATGTATGACTCGATTGAGCAGAGTAATAAAAAAATACAGAACTTTTTAGAAAAATCGGGCATTGAGCCTCAGGAAATCACAATATCTCCACCGGCGATCACCGACAAACTGGCTCAGCAATACGGAAATGCCCCAAGAGCAAAGTTCCGGTACACGGCGGTCCAAACGATCACGGTGTATTCCAAAAAAGTTGACGATGTCCGAAAAATAATAACCAAACTGGCGGAATTGGGTAAGCAGGGAATTGTGTTCAAAGCTGGAGAATATCGCAACTCGACTGAGTATATTTTCACCCGATTGAATTCAGTGAAACCGGAAATGGTGGAGGAGGCCACTACCAAGGCCAGGGAAGTCGCGGAAAAATTTGCTAAAGATTCCAACAGCACTCTGGGCAAAATCAAGCGGGCGACGCAGGGGCAATTTTCCATTTCACCGCGTGATAGAAACAACCCGCATATTAAAAAAATTCGTGTGGTGTCTACGGTGGAATACTACCTTTCGGA
>CAYPQH010000122.1:0-6295 GCA_964412825.1 uncultured Nitrospinaceae bacterium
GATACCCCATATCCCGAATGATCCCCAGTTCTTCTTCCATCCTGTGTTCATACGCTTCCTTATCAAACGAAACCCCACGTTCCGTCATCAAGTCCAATCGATCCTGCAAGCCCGATTTGGCTTTTTCTTCTAAATAGGATTCGAGGGTATAGTTTTCAGGAATCGGATAATCGGGAAAATTGAGTTTGTCGAAATCCATGTTCAGATCGCACCGCTCCGCGATCTTCATCGTGTTTTCGATCGCTTCGGGAACATCCTTGAATATTTCGATCATCTCCTTGGGAGATTTGAAATAATATTCATCGGATGGATACTGCATGCGATACGGATCGTTGATGGTTTTTCCAGTTTGCAGGCAAAGCAGAATTTCATGCGCCCGGAAATCTTTCTTCTCCAGATAATGACAGTTGTTCGTGGCAACGAGAGGGATGGAAAGTTTCTTGCCGATTTTAATCAGTTCCTCGTTAATTTTTTCCTGATACTCCATCTTGTGATATTGCAGTTCCAGAAAAAAATTGTCCTCCCCCATGATCTCCCGGTATTGCCCCGCCGCTTCCATGGCGCGGGGGATGTCTTCTTTGGTGATGTTATCGGCCACCTCCCCTCTTCCACAGGAACTGAGCGCGATCAAACCTTCGGAATGTTCCGCTAATAATTCTTTGTCGATTCGCGGTTTATAATAGAAACCCTCCAGGTACCCCGAAGTCACCAGACGTATGAGATTTTTGTATCCAATGTCATTTTGGGCTAATAATATGAGATGATAAGACGCGTCGCGCAGATGATATTTGCTTTTCTTTTCGGTCCGGCTTTCGGGAGCGACATACACTTCACAACCGATAATCGGGTTCAGGCCATGGCTCTTGGCACCATTATAAAACTCCACCGCCCCGAACATATTTCCGTGATCCGTCATGGCGACGGCGGGCATATTGTATTCCACCGCGCGTTTGAAAATAGAATCATGCCGCAAAGAGGAATCGAGCAGACTGTAGGAAGTGTGCAAATGTAAATGGACAAAATTTGACGGTCGCATGCTAGAAAGGTCAGTTCAAAAGTTTTTCAGGAGAAGCATATTCCATGTCCAACGCCTCGGCCACGGCGGGGTGCGCAACATGCCCGTTGAAAGTGTTTAGCCCCAGCATTAAAGCGGGGTTTTCCGAGAGCGCCCGTTTATAACCCTTTTGGGCCAGTTCCCTGGCAAAGGGAAAGGTCGCATTTGTCAAAGCAAATGTTGAAGTACGCGCCAGAGCCCCCGGCATATTGGCCACGCAATAATGGACGACCCCTTCCTCTTCATAAATGGGGTCGCTGTGAGTGGTGGGCCGTGACGTCTCGAACACTCCCCCCTGGTCGATCCCCACATCCACGATCACCGATCCCGGTTGCATTCCTTTCAGCATATCGCGAGAAACCAGCCGGGGCGCTTTGGCCCCCGGTATCAGAACCGCCCCCACAACCAGATCAGCGGTTTTCAGCGCCTCAATCAGGTTGATCTTGTTGGACATCAACGTCCGCAATCGGGCACCGTAAATGTCATCCAGATAACGCAGACGTTGCAGGTTGGTGTCCAAAAGCGTCACCGTGGCTCCTGTGCCGATAGCCATTTTCGCCGCGTTGCTTCCGACAATCCCGCCGCCGATGATCACCACATGACCAGGATCCACACCCGGAACTCCGCCCAGCAAAATCCCCCGCCCGCCATTCGCTCTTTCGAGGCACTTGGCTCCCTCATGAATGGACATCCGGCCCGCGACTTCGCTCATGGGAATGAGCAGAGGAAGAGATTTGTCCTGTAATTGCACGGTTTCATAGGCGATGCCTATGACCTTTCGTTCCAGCAAAGCCAGGGTCAGTTCTTTAGCAGGAGCCAGGTGCAGATAAGTGTATAAAATCTGCCCTTCCCGAAGGAGCGCATACTCTTCAGGAAGCGGCTCCTTCACCTTCATTATCATTTCGGCCCTGCCGAAAATTTCATCCCGTTTGGCAATTTTAGCGCCTTGTTCCTCGTAATAGCGGTTCCTAAGACCGCTCCCCACTCCGGCCTCGTTCTCCACCAAAACTTCATGACCCAGAACCATCAGGTCGTGAACTCCGGCAGGCGTGATGGAAACCCGGCCTTCGTCCGTTTTTATTTCTTTAGGAATGCCAATGATCATAATTTTGTTTTCCTTTATTTTTGCTTTAAACCATTTATATATACCTGTTTTTAGGTTTCCCTACACCAATATTTTATATAATTTAATGTTCTATCCAAATTTGATCTTTAAATTAAAATCATTTAGATTAAAAGCAGAAATCCTTCTCTTATAGCTCAAACAATAACCCTTTGGAGATCATCGCGTTGACAGAAGTTGTAAAATCAAAATTGGATCATTTAATCAGTTCTCAGTTGAGCCTGAATGGCAAGTTACTGGATCTGGATGATAAAGAAATCGGAGCGGAAGAATTAAAACAAATAGCCGAACGGGAAGAACTGTCCACCCTGGAACAGCTTTACCTCAGCCATAATTGTCTTGCCGGAGAGGCAATCAAAATTCTTGCCGAATCGAAGGTATTCAGCAATCTTCGCTCCCTGTATTTGAACCACAACAACCTGGGCGACGCCGAGGCCGAATTGATCGCTCAATCTCCGATCTTAACAAATTTAAACTGTCTGATGTTTGAAGCCAATAATATTGGCCTCAAAGGAGCCGAAGCTCTGGCAGAATCCGCTAATTTTAAATCGTTGGAAATTCTATTCATGGACACCAACCCCATCGGCGCCCTGGGAGCTAAAGCCTTAGCCAACTCGACTGAGCTTCCCAATCTGCGGGCCTTGCACCTGGACAGTACGGGTCTTGGCGACGAGGGCGCGGTTTACCTGGCCGACGCTTCAAAATTGGCTGACCTCACCAAACTGTATTTATGCTCCAATAACATCGGTGATAAGGGAGCCATTGCTCTCGCAAACTCCCCTTTTCTCACAAATTTGACCGCGCTCAGCGTGTGGAGAAACGAGATCCGCGACGCGGGCGGGCGAGCCATCGCGGAATCAAAAACGTTTGCTAAATTGGAGAGGCTTTATATGAGCCTGAACCTGATAGACCGGCCTGTCAGAAAAATCATCCGAAAATCTGAACTCGCTGGCAGACTCAAAACATTGGTCATGGACTAGAAGGCTTTTCCCAGGAGTTACTGATGGACTACAAATTTACCTACAACAAATTTTTCAATGTGGTTTTCCACCTCGGAGTGGCGATCAACGTGGTGGTGGTGGTCTGGTTGATGCTGTTATTATTCGGAGTGATTTGAACGCGCGGATGCTTAACTTCAGGCCAATTCCAACGAGGCCGTGGCTTTTACGAGGAACTCCAGGTTCTTCCATTGCAATTTTTCTTTGGGAATGAGGTAGTCCCCTTTTTCATTCCGAAAAGAGCGCCAGGCATTGTCCACATACACCTCATTGGGGCGAAACCCGGCTTTGTAGGTGAGTGACTGGTTTTTCGAAATATAATATCCCAGATAAAAAAATCGGATCTTGTGTGACCGGCAAAACTCCAGCTGTTTGAGGATACTGAAATTCCCCAACCCCATCCTCGTATCCGGCGCGTCGTAAAACGTGTAGATGGCCGAAAACGTATTGCTGGTATGATCGCCAAGCGCCACGCCGATCAATTTGTCATTCAGATAATACTCAAATTCGATTCCGAAAGGTGTGTTGACGTAAAAGGAAAGCCGGAAATTCTGTTCGTCTTCCACATCGTCCTGAAGCGTGTTGAAGCGTTTTTTGTGGTCCAGGTACAGTCGGAATTTCCCTTCGGAATATTTGGGTTTGCCTATTTCGACCCGCACGTCTTTACAGGCCGAAAGCACGCGCTTTTGACTTCGGGTCAGTCGAAAGTCCTCGGCTCGTAAGCGGAGGGGAATGCATTGCTGACAATTCTGACAACGTGGCCGGAAGAAGTAATCGCCGAAATGCCGCATTCCGTGAGCCAGCAAGTATTCAAACTCCACCTCCGAGATATCCTCCAGCAAATATTCCTCGAAAAGCGAATCGCGGTCTTTAAAATACCCGCATTGAAATGGTTTGGAGTCAATGAAATGAGCCAGCATGGATTTTTGTTGAAAAAATGTGGGTCCAGTCGAAGTATCGAACAAAATCGTTCTTCTATCTATATCGTATCAATTATAACATTTCAATTCCAAATAATCACGAAAACCCATTTCCCCTGTCATGCCCGGACGCCGGCCTGACAAGTCTCGATGACGACCCGCGCTTAAGCCTCTAAACTGCAATGACATTGCATCCCAAACCGATCCATGATTAACTATCCCCCGCCCCACTCCGTGGGGAAGAAAAGTCAGGCAAACGCTCGCTTTACCCCTTCGGGGCATGAAGGCAACGGTCAAATACCACATACCCCCAATACCCCTTATAAGGGGCATGAAAGTTAATGAAGAGGATATCACAAGCGTAGCCTCAACTTTCCCTCTCGCGGGAGCGAGTGATTTATGAAAATCTCAGTCATCATCCCAACTCTCAACGAAGCGCTCATCCTGGAAAAATCGATCGCTGAAATCAGCCGCCATTCGCCCCACGAAATAATCATCGCCGATGGCGGGAGCAAAGACGGCACCTTGGACATCGCTGAAAAATTCGGCTTAGGTGTTGTCGTCGGCCCTCCCGGTCGCGCATTGCAGATGAATGCCGGGGCTAAGAGAGCCACAGGAGATGTCCTGTTCTTTTTACATGCCGACAGCCGGGTGGACGCAAAAAGCTACCAAAAAATGGTTGCCGTGATGGAACAGGAAAACAAGGTGGGCGGAGCCTTCAGCCTGGCTATCGATTCGGAAAAGCCTTCACTGAAAATAATTTCCAGCTTTGCCACGCTAAGAGCAAAACACCTCAACCTGGTTTTTGGCGATCAGGCGATTTTTGTGCAGACGGACGTATTCCACGAAATAGGCGGTTTTTCCCTGTTGCCCATTTGTGAGGACCTGGATTTTTACCGGCGACTCATGGCAAAAGGCCCCACGGTCATCCTCGAAGAAAAAGCCTTCACGTCGGCAAGACGGTGGGTCGCCGAGGGATATTTTTTCACCTCACTCAGGAACTCGGTCATCACGACTTTGTTTCTGCTCGGATTTCCTCCCAGGATTCTGAGCAAATGGTATCTGGCGGTCCGCTAGAAGTTCTTCCCAGATGAAAAGCCCAATAAAAACGAGGGCTGAGATACACTTTTAAATTTCTTGAATCGTCCCTCGGCATTTAAGTATAATGAATTCATATCTGAATATTAACGTCTGTGTAAAATTCCCCCGGCAATCAAAATATGGGTAAAAAACCGAACAAAAAAAATGCTCCCAAAAAGAACCTGAATAAATTGTCTTTGCCATTGTTTTCATTGGCGATTCTGGTTATTTTAACAGGAGTCTTCTTTGCCTCCAAACAGGGCGGAAATGGCACTCCCGTCGCCCCGGCTACAGGAACACTCATCGAAACCCGAACGGTCATGTCTTCGGCGTTTTTTACCGGCAAGGTGGCTGAAGCCTATAGAATCGCGGCGGAAATACCCAAAGTGCTGGACAGCCAATTCTGCTACTGTTATTGCAAGCAGGAGAAAAAACATAAAACCCTGTTGACCTGTTTCACCAACAAGCACGGTTCGAAATGCGAAACCTGCATCAACGAAGTGCTTTACGCTTACAAAATGTATAAACAAGGGCTGACGCTGGATGAAATCGTCATTGCGATAGACAAAAAATTCTACCGCCCTCCTCCGCATCGGTCTTTATAAAAAATTATTGCCATCATGGAAAATACTTTAGAAACAAAACCTGTCAGCATCTATATTCCCTACGCCTTTCTGGTCGCGGCCCTGCTTTTGATTTTCATCAACGCTTTAAATACTGAGCAACCGAGACCCTTCGAGACGGAATATCCGGCAGAATCCTTTCTCGCACCATCGTTTGAGTTGCAATCTGTTGCAGGCGGCAAGGTCAGTCTTCTGGATTACCGGGGGAAGGTCGTGTTCATCAATTTCTGGGCCACCTGGTGTAGCACCTGCGAAGTGGAAATGCCGTCGATGGAAAAGCTGTATCAAAAATATAAAGACCACGGTTTTGAAATGCTCACCATCAGCGTAGACAAAGACCCTTCGCTGATCGAGCCTTTCATGAAAAAATACAACCTGACGTTTCCGGTTCTGCTCGACACCGAAAGTAAAGTCGCCAAAAAAGATTATAAAACCACCGGCGTTCCGGAAACATTCATCGTCAACAAGGAAGGCATTATCGTGTTCAAGCGCATCGG
>CAYPQH010000123.1:0-6254 GCA_964412825.1 uncultured Nitrospinaceae bacterium
TTGTACCGTCCGGGACCGTTGGAAAGCGGCATGGTGGATGACTATGTCAAACGCAAACACGGAACGATGGAAGAAAAGTATGACCTGCCTGAATTGAAAGCTATTCTCAAGGAAACTCATGGCGTGATCCTGTATCAGGAACAGGTCATGAACATTGCCAGCGTCCTTGCGGGATTTTCGCTGGGTGACGCCGACATTCTTCGCCGCGCAATGGGGAAAAAGAAGGCGGAAGAAATGGCGGCGCAGAGAGAAAAATTCATGATCGGTTGTAAGAAGCACAAAAGACCGGAAAAAAAAGCGGATAAAATATTTTCTCTCATGGAAAAATTTTCGGGATATGGTTTCAATAAATCCCACAGTGCCGCCTACGCGCAGGTTTCTTATCAAACTGCCTATCTGAAGTCGCATTATCCGCTGGAATTTTTTGGTGCTCTGATAACCAGCGACATGGACAACACCGACAAGGTCCTCCGGTACATTCACGATTGCCGGCAAAATGGAATCAAGGTGCAACCGCCGGACGTTAATTTTAGTGCAAAAAGTTTTTCCATATCCGAAAACCAGTTGGTCTTTGGGTTGGGAGCGATCAAAAACGTGGGGTCGGCGGCGATTGATTCGATCATAGAAATTCGCGGGCAGTCGGGCCGTTTCCCAGCCTTTAAAAAGTTTTGCGAGTCGGTGGATCTCAGACAGGTGAATAAACGGGTGCTCGAAAGCCTGATCAAAAGCGGGGCTTGCGATTCTCTTGGTGAAACCCGTTCCAGCATGATGACTAATTTGCAGGCCACGATGGAAATGGCACAGGCGAATCAACGGGATCGTCAACTGGGGCAATCCAGCATGTTTGGAGTTTTTGAAGAACAGGCAAGCAAGGATGAAACCAGTCAGGAGGCGATTGAGGAGTGGGGAGAACAAGAGCGCTTGAAAAACGAAAAGGAATCGATCGGGTTTTACATCACAGGCCATCCTCTCGATGGGTACACGCAAGCCCTGGCCTGGTTCACGGATGCAAATTCTGCCAGCATCAGCGAATCCGGGCACAAGAAAAAAGTGAGCCTTGCGGGGATTCCCAATAAAGTATTGCCCAAGACCACCCGCAAAGGCGACAAGATGGCCATCGTGACTCTGGAGGATTTACAAGGTTCCGTTGAGGTCATTCTTTGGCCGGAAATTTTCGCAGCGGCCGAATCTTTATTGCAAAGCGAGGAACCCATGCTGATCAAAGGGGAGGTGGATGCCGAGGGAAGCCTGCCAAAAGTCATTGCCAACGAGATTCATCCTTTGTCCGAGGCCAAAAATCATTGGATAGGGAAGGTTCATATTCATCTCAGAACGCCTGGTCTGGAAAAAGAAACACTCATGGAAATCAAAAAAATTCTAGCTACCCATAAGGGAAGCAATGACACGTTCATCCATTTTAACTTCCCGGACAATAATGTGAAAACCATCAAGGTGGATGCCAGTTTAAGAGTTCAGCCGTCGGATGAGGTGGTTCGGGATATAGAAGCTATTTTGGGCGAAGAAGCGATTCTGTTTGAATAGAAGCTGAATGACCGGGAGGTCGATCGAAAACGGTTAGCGCCTGGTCTTTTGACCGATCAATTGTTCGATCTGGTGGGACATGGCGAGTGCTTTTTCTGATGGAAGTCGAAAAGGGATGATGATTTTTTCCCCGTTGGATGAAACCACCTCAATCGTTGTGACACGCAGGGCTCCGAAAAACAAAACCGGCATGAAAGCGGCAGTATTTATTTTCACCGCCTGAATGTCTTTCCAGACAATAGACATGCGCGGTCGGTGGAAGGGAAAATGCAGTCGGGTGAAGTGCATGGAGACGCCACGCATGCCCAAAGTGACAAAATAACAACGTGGGAATAATTCCCTGTTTTTAAGCATCAACCGGAATACTTTAGTGAGGCCCCACAACAGCGCGAGAGAGATCACAATCAAGATGGTAGCCTGAATTTTAGAAAGGGCCAGGCCATTCCAAAGATTCTGTATGGAGAACAAGGGAAACAAAGTCAAAATCAGCATGAACAGAACGAGGGGAGCCGTCATGAACATGCCAACGACATTGGCTCCAAAAGCGGGGAGCCCGGTGGGCAGTAGGATTTTTGTGTCGTCCCCTGCGGTTAAAATGGTGGCGTTTATAGCTTCCTGCTCGTGGTCCGCAAGATAGCTCATTCCCCGGTCAATGTCCTGTTCCGCCCAGTTTTGTGCATTCATAGTGATTTAAAAACGTGAAATATCAGTTGTTTCTTATAGAGATAAATTGCCGTGATCTTTTTTGATGGACTTGTGCGTCCGTGTGTAATAATGGCGTTTTCTTAAACACACCCGATGATGAACGGGTTGGATGATACGAATCAGGTTGAAACTGTTTTTCTATGAAATTAATAAACCAGGAATTAAAAAATTATACAGACATCTTGCCAAACGGAATCACGGTGGTCACGGTTGAAATGCCGCATATTCACGCGTTGGAAATGGCCATGTTCGTGCGTGCCGGGTTGCGTTTTGAAAACCCCACTAATAATGGTGTCTCGCATTTTCTTGAACACATGATGTATCGCGGCAATTTAAAATATCCCGATTCATTATCCCTGAACAAAGCGTTTGAATCCATTGGCCGGGAACTTCGCGCTTCCACTTTATGTGAATACACTTACTACGGTTTCAGTCCGCATATTTCCCAAATGGAGCGCGGCATGGAATTGTTTGCTGATTTTTTTACCGCACCGACGTTTCCTGAAATCGATCTGGAACGGGAAATCATTCTGGAGGAATACCTCGAAGAACTCAACGAAAAAGGTGAAAACGTTGACATCGACAACCTGGCCTGCCAGCTTTTATATCGGGGGAACGCTTTAGCCATGCCGACCATCGGGACCGAAACGACCATAAAGTCGATCAGCCCCGAGATGCTGAGGGAATATTTTAATACCTATTACCAGACACGCAACATGATCCTCGTTGGCGCAGGACCAGTTGTTCACGAACAGTTTTATGGTTTTGCAAAGCAGTATTTTTCTGAAATTCCAGACCGTGAAGAGGCTATCGAAAAGAATCATTTTCAAGGAAGCATGATCGAAGATCAGAAAGCCCCGGCGCAAATGTTTCAACTCGATTCCGATAGCCAGATTCAGCTTCAACTCTGTTTTCGTTCCATGTCTTATAATCACCCCGATTATTTTCCGTTAAGCCTCATTGGGCGTGTTTTTGATGACGGGTTCAGCTCTCGTTTGCAACGGGCTTTGCGGGAGGATCGAGGCCTGGTGTATTCTGTGGAATGCCGCGTCACCAGCTTTTCCGACACGGGGACGGTGGATTTTGATGTGTCCGTCCGGCCTGAAAAAGTTTGTGAAGTGGCCAGGATATTGATCGAGGAGATAAAGACCTTCCTGGAAACGGGGGCGACGGAAAACGAGCTGAAGCATGTCAAACAAAGATATTTTTACGAATTGGATGTGGACTGTGACGATCCATGCAAACAAATTCTTCGATATGGGTTTCCCCATTTATATTCCAATGTGTTCTCGGTTGAAAAGGAATGGGCCATGATCGAGAAGATCACGCGGGAAGATATGTTGCAGGTGGCTCGGAAAGTTTTCGTACCTGAGAACGTCAACCTGGTCATTGTCGGGCCTTACACGCCGGAAATTAAAAAAGAACTGGAAGGAATCGTCCAATCCTTTCAGGGATTGCCGGAGTTTGTCTCATAGACATGGTCCTGCTGAATACGCTAAAATTATATTTGAAATTCACGCTCGTTATTTCTGTAATAATTATTTTTTCGGGTTGTGGAAATTTTTCCAGCGAAGTTGAAAAATGTCTGGAGAACGGGAGCTGTGTTGCCTCCTATGATGTGATCAAAATTTCAAGCGAAATCCCTCTCGACCCCAATGCTCCCCTGTGGGACTCCCCTGGCGGCCCCAAAAAAAGCACTTTTGAATTGGGACCCCAGATGTTTACCAACCCCAAGTGGCCTGATCCTTCCATCAAGGAAGTGACATTGAGCGCCGTGCGTAATAAGTCTGAACTGGCGATTCTTTTGGAATGGACGGATAACGGGAAAGACAATTCTTTTGGTCACTCCGAGCGCTTCACCGATCAGGCCGCAGTCATGTTTCCATTGGAACTGCAAGACGAGGCGCCAATGATCACGATGGGCAACGAAGGGCGAACCGTCAACATCTGGCAATGGAAAGCGGCCTGGCAAAAAGATCTGGAACCGGAAAAAAATAATCGGTTCAGCGAGCGTCGAGATCCTTTGACATCTTCGAGTGGTATGTCGGCGCAAAGTGCCGATCGCGAATCTCCTGTTGAGGATTTAAACGCAGAGGGTTTCAGTACTCTGACGATTCAGGAAGAACAGAACGTCCAGGGAAAAGGGGTGTGGAAAGACAATCGCTGGCGGGTTATTTTTCGGCGATCTCTTAATAATTCCGATACCGCCGATGCACAATTTAGCGGAGCTACCCAGATGGCGATTGCAGTTTGGAATGGAGCAAATAAGGAACGCAATGGACAGAAAGGGCTTGTCGGCTGGATACTATTGCGGTTCCCTTGATTCGGCTTTATGCTGTCATGTTTGGACGGGAGGGCTGTCGGCTTTTTCTTTTTCGAGATTTTTCTTGAAGTTTAAGAACGTATCTCTCAGGTAGGGACACAATGTTTCCCTGAGACTTTTTGGCACCCAATTGATTTTTTCCACCGGCCAATTTTCCACCTGCTGGATATCCAGGCCGTCCCCTTTGTAATGACTTTCCAGGGCCTCTTCGTAACCATAAACCAACGCATTGGAATAGACGCGGTGAAACTGTTCTTCGATGAGTTCATCATCGTGCATCCCCGCTAAAAAATGGTCGAGCAGTTCCTTGATGATCGGTTCTGCATGCTCGGTAAAGTCGGGTGTTAAAGCCGGGCGCAGGGTGAAATAAATGATCAGGACATCCTGAAGCAGAAATTTGAGTTCGTCACTTTTTTTTCTCCCAGGACGTTGATTGAGGTCAAGAAGTTCCTTGATGACCTTGACATTGCGGACGGTGTCGTAAATGACGGATTCTTCCCAGGAAGCAGAATTCCACACGAAAAAAGCGCGATGAAACTTCACCCGCTCACTGGCATCCCACATTTGCAGGGTTGTGGTGGGCTTGATCTTGTTGGTGTAGGGGATGGGTTCGCCCCATTTTGGATTGACTAAATCCAATCCATAAGTTTTAAATATACGGCGCGCCGTTTGATGATAAATTTCCATGAATTGTTCAAAGACGGAACTGTCATCGAGAGGGCTTTTTTGAGGCAAACTGACGATGTTATAAAGACGAACCACGTTGGTGCGGGCTCTGCCATTTTGATCGGCGATTAGGTAGGACCCACCCCACATTCCACCCGAAAGTGGAACGTCAATCTGTAAATTTTGCTTGAGTCTTAGAGAAACGGTTTCCGCAATGGCCTTGGAAACTTCGTGCAAATAATACAGATTGATCCTGCGGTCTTCTGAAAAAAGTTGTTCGGGTAGTTTAGTGATTTGTCTCATAGACGTAAAAAATAATGGGGTGGATTATTTGCTGAAAATCTACATTTGTAAAAGAAACCCATCTTCCATTTCTTCATCGAGATAGTCCGGCAATTTGGTGGTCTTATCGGTGATGGCGGATTCGATTTGCCCAACGGTCAGGCCGGTCGCTCCTGTGAGATCGGTTCCTTTTAAATTGGCCTGGTTGAACAGAACCTCTTCGCTGAACAAGGCCCCCTGCAAATTGGCATTTTGCAGATTTGCAAACTGGAGGTTGGTTTCAAATAAATTGACTTCACGCAGATCGGCATTTTCAAAGTTGGCGCGTTGCAGATTGGCTTCCTGAAGTTTTGCCTTCCGCAGTTTGGCACCATTGAGTATCGCATTGGCAAGGTTCGCCGATTGCAATTTCGCTTCTTTGAGATTTGCATTTTTCAAATTGACGCTGGAAAGATTTTTCCCCCTGAGATCCGCTTGAAAAAGGTCTGGCGTTTCTTCGGGGTTATTTTGTATCCATGCGTTCCAGGCCTCTGACCCTTTGTTAATTAGAGCCAAGTGTTCTTCCGTTGCCATGATGCGTCCTCAATAGTTTTGTTTATAGCGCCTGTCGGGAAAAGATTGTCAGTCGGTGACAGCGCCTTTGGACGCAGATGAGACCAGTTTGGCGTATTTTGCCAACACTCCCGATTTATATTTTATTGCAGGTGCTGTCCACTTTGTTTTCCTTTGCGCGATT
>CAYPQH010000124.1:0-6175 GCA_964412825.1 uncultured Nitrospinaceae bacterium
TCGCCCACCCCGATTTTCTCGCAGTGGGATTGAACGCAACATTGACTGCACAAAGGCGAAATGGGTTTGCAAATATTTTGTCCGAAAGACACAAGCCATTCGTTAAATTGCATCCAGTATTTTTGGGGAAGTTGATCGCGTAAAACCATTTCCGTGGCATCCGGGGAGCTTGTTTTCACATAGCCCCATCGGTTGGATATCCGGTGGACGTGCGTGTCAACGCAGATCCCCATTTTTCCGTGTCCCAGAATCAAGGTCAAATTGGCGGTTTTTCGTCCGACCCCCTTGATTTTAAGGAGTTCCTCCAGGGTATCGGGGACTTTGGCGTCGTTTTGATCGACCAATTCCCGACAGATTTCCTTCAGGGTTTTAGCTTTGTTGCGATAAAACGCCACCGGATAAATCGCCTTTTCAATCTCACTCAAGCCCAGGGACAATATTTTTCCAGGGTTATCCGCCAGGTCAAACAGCCGTTGGGAAGCGGGTTCTGTCACTTCATCACGGGTTCTCAGGCTGAGAATACAGCTGGCCAGGACGCGAAATGGATCTTGGCCCTGCCCGATATGGATCACAGTCGGCATTTTCCAATGGGTTCCAGCGCGTTTGATTTTAAGCAGTACTGTAGAAATTTCCCGGTTATCCAAACTTTCCCTCTCAGAAGGACAATTTTAGCCTGATCGACAAATCCGGCCACTACAATTTGTAGAAAAGGCGAAGGCTTTCTGCTAGTATAACCCCTTCTTTTGGTTAAACTTACTCAACCCTGAGGGTTCATTCATGAATCCATCATAAAACAAATTATATGCAACATACGATATCTGTTCTTGTAGTGAACCGTTTTGGAGTTCTATCGAGAATTTCCGGTTTGTTCAGTGGACGGGGTTTCAATATTGAAAGCCTCAATGTCGCTGAAACCAATGATCCCGAAATATCACGGATGACCATTGTCACCATCGGGGACGACAAGAAGGTGGAACAAATCACCAAACAGTTGAACAAACTGGTCGATATTATCAAAGTCGTTGACCTCACCAATGAAAATTTTGTCGATCGGGAATTGATACTGGTTAAAATGAATGCGGAACCGCGCGTTCGGGAAGAAATTTTAAGGATCGTCGAAATTTTTCGGGCCAAAGTGGTGGACGTGAGCGCCAGCACCTATACCATAGAAATTACCGGCAACCAGTCCAAAATAGATGGGTTCCTTGACCTTCTGCGTCCCTTAGGAATAAAGGAAATTGTCCGTTCGGGCAGGATTGCAGTCAGTCGTGGGACTAAATCAATTAACTGAAAATTAGAGAAAGAAGGAAAAACAAATTGACGAATATTTATTATGAAAAACAGGCGGATCTTAAATTCATCCAGAACAAAACTATCGCCATTATAGGCTATGGAAGCCAAGGGCATGCCCACGCCCGCAATCTTCACGACAGCGGCATCAAAGTCGTGGTCGGTCTGAGAAAAGAGAGCGCATTTTGGGAACGCGCCACCAAAGATGGACTGAACGTGATGACCGTGCCTGAAGCGACAAAAACCGCCGACATTCTGATGATCCTGATCCCCGACGACAAACAAAGAGCCATGTACAAAAGTGACATCGAGCCTCATTTGAGCAAAGGCATGGCGCTTGCCTGGGGACATGGGTTCAACATTCATTTTGGCCAGATAGTTCCCCCCGAAACGGTGAATGTGTTCATGATCGCCCCCAAGGGACCGGGTCATCTGGTGAGACGCACCTTTGAACAAGGCGCCGGAGTTCCCTGCCTCATGGCGATCCATCAGGACCCGAGCGGAGATACCAAAGACATTGCCTTGGCGTATGCCAGAGGAATCGGCGGAACCAGGGCAGGCGTTCTGGAAACCAGCTTTCAGGAAGAAACGGAAACGGACCTTTTTGGCGAACAAGCGGTTCTCTGCGGCGGCGTAACTGAGCTCATTCGCGCGGGTTTCGACACTCTGGTGGAAGCGGGCTACAACCCCGATCTTGCGTATTTTGAATGCCTGCACGAGCTAAAATTGATTGTGGACCTTATTTATGAGGGCGGAATCGGAAATATGCGCTATTCTATAAGCACCACTGCGGCCTATGGCGATGTGACTCGGGGCCCCCGACTCATCACACAGGAAACCCGCGCTGAAATGAAGAAAATTTTAAAAGAAATTCAGGATGGAAGTTTTGCCAAAGAATTCATTCTGGAAAACCAGGCGAACCAACCCGTCTTCAACGCGCGACTCAAGCAGGACGCAAATCACTTGATCGAAACGGTTGGCGAAAAGTTACGCAATATGATGCCGTTTGTTGGTGAAAAACTGAAATAAAAGGATTTTTTTTTATCCATGGAACTGATAGCAAACCTGGCATCACTGTTACAAAAAAAGATACTGAGCAAAGTACCAAATTTCGCGGAAGACGCTTTCATATTTATTTTTCCGCTGGGAGTATTGGCAATTGTTTTACTGATCGTCTCCTGTACTTCGGCATTTTTTGGGTTTTTAATTTGCCTGGTATTGATCGCCCTCATCATTTGCTTTTTCCGCGACCCGGAACGAACCATAGAAGATGATTCGCCGGACGCTCTGGTGTCGCCCGCTGACGGAAAAATCAAACATATTATTGAAAATGAGGACAATCCCTATACGGGAAAAAGCTGTACCCGGATTACTATTTTCCTGAGTGTGCTGGACGTTCACATCAACCGCATTCCCATGGCGGGAACCATTGAACAAATTGCTCTCAAAAGAGATGGGAAATATCTGGTTGCGGATCGACCGGCGGCATCCACGGAAAATGTCCAGAACACCCTGGTGATAAAAAACGGGGAAACGGTCATCGTTGTGAAACAAATTGTCGGTTTGATCGCCCGCAGAATCGTTTGTTGGGCCCGTGAAGGAGAAACTTTTGCAAGAGGCCAACGGTTTGGATTGATCCGCTTTGGTTCCAGGGTAGATCTCTTTGTTCCGGGAGACACCCAAATAAAGGTCAAAGAGGGTGAGATGGTTGCAGGAGGCGAGAGCGTCATCGGTTATCTGGCTCCAACTCAATAGAAAAAGATAATTTCACCATCGGTCCTGGGGGAAAATTGGGTTCTGGAAACACAACTGACAAAAAAAGGCAATTGCCGCTGAGAAGAGGGATCCACATCCTGCCCAGCCTTTTCACCACGGGCAATGTGTTTTGCGGGTTTTACGCCTTCATCGCCGTTTTCAACGACCAGTACTATATAGCGGCCTGGGCCATTGTGGTCGCCCTGATTTTCGATGTGCTGGACGGGCGCATAGCCAGAATGACCAAAACCACAAGCGCCTTTGGAGCCCAATACGACTCACTGGCCGATGTCATTTCCTTCGGCATGGCCCCGGCTTTTCTGGCCTATTGCTGGGTCATGAAGCCTTTCGATCGAGTGGGCTGGATGGCGGCTTTTTTGTTTTTGCTGTGCGCGGCGCTCAGGCTTGCCCGCTTCAATATCACCAAACCAGATGTCAAGGGTGACCATTTTACCGGCCTCCCAACCCCGGCGGCGGCGGCGGTCATCGCATCCCTCATCATCGGATTTGAGGATTTATTTTCCTCTCGTATCAACCCCATGGTGATGGTCGCTGTGGTCTATGTCCTGGCCTTTCTCATGGTCAGCAACATCAAGTATCCCGCCATGAAGCGGTTAAATTTCAGGAAACGCGTGGTGTTCTCCCGGTTTTTATTTGTGATTCTATTCATATACGTTCTGGCCACTATCCCCCGGATCGCCCTTTTCGTTCTCAGTTTTTCCTATACCGTCTTTGGCCCTATCAGCCATTTTATTTCCAGTAAAAAGCATAAAAATACCGGAGCGACGGAAAACATTCACCCTCCTCTTAAAAATTCTTGATACAATAATAACAACAGGTTACATTAACATTTCACCTGATTTTCTCCAAACAGGGGCCATCAGGTTTTCACCGGGAATACTCTATGTCGTGGTTCGATAAGCTCAAAGTTAAAACGGGACTCGGTCCAAAGATCGCAAAACCGGAAATTATCTGGATTGAGTGCAAAGGGTGTGGGGAACAATTATATATCGCAGAGGTGGATAAAAACTTCAAAGTCTGCCCCAATTGCGATTATCATTTCCGCGCCGAAGCCCGCGAACGAATCAGTTACCTGATCAATCCGGGAACGTTTGTCGAGCACGATGAAGATCTGGCCTCAACGGACCCCCTGAAATTCAAGGATAAAAAAAAGTACAAGGAACGGATTCGCGCCACTTTCAAAAAAGGCTACTCCCACGACGCTCTCATCTCAGGCTCCGGAGTTTTGGGAAACCACCCGGTGGAAATCAGTATCTTTGAATTTAAATTCATGGGCGGCAGTATGGGCTCCGTGGTGGGAGAAAAAATCACCCGCTGTATCGAACGTGCCATAGAAAATGGCAACCCTGTCATCATCATCAGTTGTTCGGGGGGCGCGCGCATGCAGGAGGGAATTTTATCTCTGATGCAAATGGCTAAGACCGCTTCCGCCTTGAAAAAACTTGCGGAACATAAACTGCCTTATATTTCGATTTTGACAGATCCTACCACCGGAGGGGTGTCGGCAAGTTTTGCCATGCTGGGCGATGTGATATTCGCCGAACCGGGCGCTTTGATCGGGTTCGCCGGCCCCAGGGTGATCGAACAGACCATCAATGAAAAGTTACCGGAAGGTTTTCAACGGTCGGAGTTTCTGGTCGATCACGGTTTGATCGATAACGTGGTGCATCGCAGGGACATGAAAAAAACTTTGGATAATCTATTGAGCATGCTGACCAACAAACCCATCCTCAAAGCAGTCGAAACGACGATTCAGTCGTAGCCCCCTTGGGCCTGACACTACAACGCGAGGCCCTAAAAACCTAAATCAAGAAGTGCCGCACGGCGTGAGCAAACTCGCCCTCCGCTTAGGAGTCAGCAACCCAGGCTGTTCACCGCGTCTTCCAGAGACTGGGCAATGCAGGTGAATATCGGAGTGTCCTCTTTCACATACAAACTGCCCTGCGTTTCCCGCAAATCCATGACCAGATCCACAAAGTCCGAAGGAAAGTCCGTCTCAAAAGCGACCACAAACTCATAATCGTCGATTCCGAAGGAATAAGAGGTATTCAGTTTTACAGAAGGATATTTATTGCCGACATAAATATGTTCGTCCATGATTCCCTGCCGGGTGAACTTCGTCAGCATGTACCATTCCCGGGTTTTAACGAAGGGGTAGATGAAAAGATATTTGGCTTTTCCTGGGATGATATGGGTACGGTCTTCCTCGTGTTCCGGGTTCAGCATGTCCTGATACATAGACCGTTTGGTCTGCGACAGGTAGGAATATGTGGTGTCCAGATATTTCCCCAACCCTGTCTTGAATAGACGCGTGGACATTTCCTGAAATTTTTCCAGCTCATAGCTAATACGCCAAAGCATGATGTCGGTATCCGGGCGAATCCCCACCATCGAATAGCTGAGAACGATCATGTCATCGTTGGTATCGTAGTCCTCCAGTACATCCAAAAATTCCTTTTTACCCTTTTCCCGTTCCGCTTCGGGAAGCCGACGAAAAGCAGGGTCGAGTTTGTAAAAACAAAAATTAACGAATTGCCGTCTGACTTCTTTATCACCGTCCCCACTCTTGGCACGTGCTTCGGCGGCTCTCTTCGCCTGAGCATTCTGGACGGCGGCTCCTTCTCTTTCCTGACGGGCGCGGGAAACCACGGCATCGTCAACGGTTTCGATACTTTTATCCTTGGCATATTGTTCTATTCCCCGGATCACGGCTTTTCGGACAAAAAACGGAACGTTTTTCATGCGTTCCACAGCATCATCCGTCCAGTTTAATTCCGTGGCAGGCATAAAATCTTCCAGTTCTTTATCGTCAATAGCCATAGCTGTGTTCTCTTGGAATAAGGGGAATAATAATTTTTTTTATATAACAACCCGTGAACAGACTTTTCCTTTGCAGAAAAAGGGATAACCCGTTAAGCATCAATTATCCAAGGGGATATTATTGCACCCATGATAAACTGAGGATGAACAGATTTCAACCTCAAATCATCACAAAATAAAGCCATGAAAAGTGACGATTATATCCGTCTGGAGAATAAATACGGAGCCAATAACTACAAGCCGCTCAATGTCGTCCTGACACGAGGTGAGGGAATCTGGGTCTGGGACG
>CAYPQH010000125.1:0-2410 GCA_964412825.1 uncultured Nitrospinaceae bacterium
TGAGGATGTATCGTTGCCAGTTCAATTGCAGAAGATCGAGGGCGCGGTTTAAGGGATCGTCGAAACGGTTCAGGGAAAACATCGGATCGGCGGGGGTGGGGTCGTAAATGACCCAGCCTTTGTTGGGGAGATACGCCTCGACCCAGGAATGGGCGTGGTGTTGACGAACGACCATATATTGTCCCAAATCGTTCCACTCCAAGCCCATAAAACCATTCACCAGACGCGCCGGAATTCCTGCCAGGCGCAATAACATCACCATTGAGGACGCAAAATACTCGCAGTGGCCTTCTTTGCGGGTGAACAGAAAATGGTCGAGGGGAGTTTGTTCGGAACCTTCAGCCAGCTCCAGAGAATAACCAAATTCGGTGCGTAGGTGATGCAGGATTGTATCGGCTTTGTTTTCCTCTGTGACCGCGTTTTTGGTCAATTTTGCCGCCAATCGGGTGATTTCCGGGCTCATAGCAGGGAGTTGCAGGAATTTTTTTAGCAGAGGGCCGGATGGGTCGAATATTTTAAGGGCGCGACGGGGCCTGAAACCTTTGGCGTCAGAAACCAAGGTCACCCTTCTTGAGCGGCTCGTCCAATCCGGAGTTTTCAGGGAAAAACTATTATTCACCTGCAATTGGTGAAAGTTCCCGTCAATGAACAACGGCAGTCCATCGGAAAAAATGACGTTGGAGTCAAACCCGTCCATGTATATATTTTGCCGGACCACGCTGGCTTTTGCATCCAATGGGAACAACTGGATTCCGGTTCCGGGTTGATTGCTGAATTTCCATTTGGGCTTCACCGTGGAAAACCAGGAACTGCCGTTGAAGTGGTCGAGAACAACTCCGCGCCAGTAAACGGGACTTGTGGGTCGGTGAGGTTTGCCGTCGCTTTCAAATTCGATGCGCATGACCACACGGGAATTCTGTTTTATTCTGCCAACATCGCCCAAGCGGACGAATTCGGAAAATCCGCTCATTGACGATAGGGGTTCCGACAGTGAAAGCCCCTGACCCAGACGGGGGAAACCGATGAAGATCAAGGTCGTCAACACCAGACCGAAGATCATCAATGCCGCTGAAAAAGCAAACAGACCCCCTCCAAGGGATGTATTTTCTCCACACTGTTTGAACAAGGCAGGAGGGCTGTTGCTTCCCACCTGTTCCGCCATCATGTTGTACGTGATCAGTCCCCAGGAAAGCACCAGGTAAAAGGTGAGGAAAAGAATGGCGAAGGCCAGGTCTTGAGTGACTATCGCGCCCAGGAGAAGGCAGGCCAGAGATATCAGGTAGCTGAAAATAGTGTCGCGTAGTTCTGTTTTAAAGACCAGACGTGAAAAAAGCAGGACCATCAGAACCCAGACCAGCGTGTCCAGTAACGGGAGGTCAAAGCCGAAATACAAAATAGGCAGGAAAAGCAGACCCCAGCTGGATGATAAAATTTTCAAGGGGGGTAGCAGGGGGATGATCTTTTTGTATTCCAGGACAAGGCACATGCCCAGAACACAAACCAGAAAAAGCCCGAACCCAGGGGGGGGAATCTGGCTGAGAGTGAGGCAATACAACGCCATTGCCGTCAGCAGATAATTAAAAATTAAAAAACCGGTTCTCAGTTTCATTTTTTCATGCGGTGGGTTTGACTTTCACCGGGCTATTTTCTAAAATCACTCAACTCAAATTTCTTTATTTACTGCAAAAGATTTCCTTGCCCCGCCCACAAGGATTGGAATAGTCTAAATCCATGCAAGGTTTTGACGGATGTTTGAGATCAAGGAGTTTATCACTTCTTTATAAGCCTTGGTATTGTGAAAATGTCCGCATATCGGGGATAAGAATATTTAATCGAAAAATCAATCGGGGAGAACTATGAAAAAATTTATCCAGATGACCGTTATTGTTTTAGTTGGAGTTTTGGGTGTGACCGCTTGGGTTCAGGCGGAGGAAGTGGCGGTCATTGAAACCACCAAGGGGACCATCGAGATCGCTTTTATGGTGGATAAAGCTCCGGGCCATGTCAAGAATTTCAAAGACCTGGCGAACAAAAAGTTTTACGATGGCACTACTTTCCACAGAGTCATTCCCGGTTTCATGATTCAAGGCGGCGACCCGAACTCCAAGAGCCCGGATAAATCCAGCCATGGAATGGGTGGCCCCGGCTATTCGATCAAGGCCGAGTTCAACGATGTTTCCCATAAACGGGGGATTGTATCCATGGCGCGTTCCAGTGATCCGAACAGTGCCGGATCGCAGTTTTATATCGTGGTCAAGGACTCCACGTTTCTGGACGGTCAATACACGGTTTTTGGGAAAGTGATCAAAGGCATGGATGTGGTGGATCAAATCGTCAGCGCGCCACGGGATCGCCGGGACAATCCGAATGAGAGAATTGAGATGAAACGGGTCAAGATTGAAAAAAGATA
>CAYPQH010000125.1:2510-6046 GCA_964412825.1 uncultured Nitrospinaceae bacterium
ATCCCCGGTTTCATGATTCAGGGGGGGGACCCGAATTCCAAAAGTTCGGATAAATCCAGCCACGGAACCGGAGGGCCTGGTTATTCCATCGACGCGGAGTTCAACGATATCCCGCATGATCGGGGAATTTTGTCCATGGCCAGGTCGCAGGACCCGGACAGCGCTGGGTCGCAATTTTATATTGTGGTCAAGGACTCGCATTTTCTGGACGGGCAATACACGGTTTTTGGTAAAGTGGTCAGCGGAATGGATGTGGCCGACAAAATTGTCAACTCTCCCAGGGACGGCAATGACAACCCGGACGAACGCATTGAGATGACCGAGGTCAGGATAGAAACCCGATAGTTGTTTAAACGGGGGGAAGCAACACTCTCATAAACTATTTTTTTAAGTAGGGATGAATAATAATGGAAAGTGAACTCAAGGTAAATATATTCAATATTATGCAGACGTCCACGCCATCGGGAAGAATTTCAGAAGACGGTGCGCCCGCTGGAGATACGGTCCTGAATCTCATTTGTGACAGCTGGGACAAGTACGAAAAAATAGTTATTTATTTTGAGGGCATCGCGCAGATGACGCGGCCTTTTATGGACGAGGCCTTTGGCAAGATTTTGGAAATGCATACTCTGGACGAGTTCAACCAGAAACTTCATTTCCCGGATGCCAGCGATCAAATTGTCAAGGCTTTGAATGGGGCAATGAAACTACGGATGAAAATTATCAAGGCGGCCAAAGAAAGGGAGTCTTCAACGGATGGGTTTTGATACCGAAGGATATTGGGATCACTTGAGATCTGTTTTACTCACTTCATCGATGAACCTTTCCGCGAAAGGTTTTATTGCCGATTCTCCCGCGCCGGTGATGACCCGGTTGTAATCCGCAACGCTTTCATCCGATATCTTTATATTGGCTTTATCGAGTTCTTTCAGGGTGTGTTTGTCCTTACTGGCGGCTACGTCAAACTCATGCACGAGGTTCGCCGATATCAGGGTGGGAACGGCTGATCCTATTGCTCCGACCACCATCCCGCTTTTATGCCGGTCTGTGATCAACAGTTGAATCAGCTTTTCTTTCCATAGATAGAGCCTGGCGCCATTCCCGCCTATCAGAATGACTCCGTGAAAAACCCCGATGATTTGCCGGGTTCCCGTACCGCCGGTGACATAGGTGTCTCCAATGATTCCTTCCATCGCGTCCACAACCATCAGGTCGGGCATGATTCTGCCGGTTTTCATGCCCACGGCTTCCTTGAATTTGGAAGAAGCGATGAGCACACGGGCGCCTTCCTCCTTCATGATGGCGACAAGGGGGTCCAGCTCACTTTCGTTGTAATAATCTTTGGGGATGATGAAAAGAATATTTTTCCCGGTCAATCGCGCCATACGGCCTTATCTCCAATCAGTTGACGAAAACAAATATCTCACTCGTGGTCGTTCTGGCACAAGGGCTGTAAGGCATCCAGGGGGAATTCAGTTTTCGCCTCCGTGTAATCGTCCAGCCACAGGGCCTCGGGGTTTTTATTGAAAGCCATGAATTTTGCGCCGTTTTCATCGACAACCGCCCGAATGTATTTAAAAAATATCTGAGCTTCGGTCATGCCAACCACCTCGACCTTGCCGGTCTCATGAGACATGACCAGTCGGGCGCGTTTTCCAAGGCCAGAGCACAAGGTCCTGGCATGTTCAAATATCTGGTAACCCTTTTCTACGGGAACGGAATAAGTTTCGTTCCCCATAGTGGGTCGGCACAGAAAGACGTAATAAGGTGGTACTCCAAGGAAAGATAATTGACTGAACAGTTCTGCCAGAACTTTATGATCGTCGTTCACTCCCCGGATCATGGGGGTCTGATTGACGATGATGGCGCCGGCCTTCATGAGTAGGTCCAACCCTTCGATCGCTTTTGGCGTCAATTCCCTGGGATGGTTGAAATGCGCCATGATGTAGATCTTTTTATCAAGTGTGGTGTATTTGGTGATCATTTCCAGGAGAGAAGGGTCGTTGATGATCCTGAAAGGATTGAATGCGGGAATTTTGGTGCCGATACGGATGATGTTAACGTGATCCAATTGCCGGAGCTTGTGGATGATGGGCTCGAGCTTGCTGGTGGACATGATCAAAGGATCGCCTCCGGTCAAAAGCACATTGTTGATTTCCTTGTGCTCCCGAATGTAAGCCAAACCTTCGCTGATGTCCTTGGTCACTTCATCATTATCATTCATGAACAGCCGCTTGCGGAAACAAAACCGGCAATAGGCGGCGCACACTTCGTTGACCAGCAAAAGGGCGGTGGATGTGTATTTGTGTTCCAGACCCCGTACCTTCGTGTATTTTTCTTCATTGGATGCGTCCAGCCGGCCCCATTCGTCCAACTCCTGAACATCCGGCATGACGATTCTACGAATCGGGTCATTGGGATCATCCCAATCGATCAGGGACTGGTAGTAATCGTTGGTGCGGAAAACGAATTTTTCGTTGACCGCTTCCAGCTCTGATCTTTCTTTGGCGGTTAACTCGGGAATTTGTTCCGATCGGGTCAGATATTTTGGTTTTTGACCCACAAGTTTCAAAGAACTGTGGCCATTTTTCTTGTGGCCGTTGCCGTTATTTTTTGAGATGAATTTTTTTATCGAAAAAGGCATAGATATCATCCTATTCGGTACAACCTTATTTTGGAATGCGAGGTGCTGTTGGTTGAAACCAGTTGCATGCTCATCCTTTAAAGAAGCACGAACACCCCGCTTAGATTATTGAAATTTCGTCTTGGGGATAATTAAATCCGGGTTGATGGAAAAGAGGTTTTCCGACTTAATAATTCCAAGACCCTGTGCTTGCTTGGCGGGCCCTGACAAGAGGACAACCATTCAGCCGACTTCGTTAATTTCTGGCTTTGCTTCTATCTCACTCGCGTCACTCAAAAAAAAATGAGCACTTTCGCCAACGCTTTCAACGCTGTGAGGTGAAACACGAATGCAATTTTTAATATGCGATGAATATACGAGAACTAGGATGTTTGCGCAAGCAAAAAGGTTTCTCAAAAAATCGGGTGTTCCGATCTTCGTCACGCCGAACTCGCTATTGATGTTCGGTGGTTTTTTAGTCGACTCTATCCATATGTGGCGCTGTTTTTTGCTAGGGTCTATTTTTCGAGGCCCGTGAGTAAGGCGGCCTTTTTTGGGAAGTTAACCTTTTCAAAGTCTTATAGGATCTGAATAAATTTTTATTGACAGGTTTTATGTATTTAATATAATGCAAAGCTCCTTTTTCTATACGGTTATTTTGGACAGGCAACAGGAGATAAATTTATATTTAAGGCGGTATAGCTTGGCTCAATTTGGGCATTAAGTCGGGTTGCCTTCCAGATTCAACGGATATCTAACAACTTGGTCCGGTATTGTCAGGCAAGTTGATAGTATTTTTTTGTCTTACCATTTTCAACCCTAGTGCAGGATTTTTCACTTAATTTAACGAAGGAGAGTTTTAAATGAAAAAAGTCGTGGTAATTTCCATATTGGCAGTTTTCAGCTTTTTTGT
>CAYPQH010000126.1:0-4057 GCA_964412825.1 uncultured Nitrospinaceae bacterium
AAGTGAGGCCCACCGGTTTTTGCTCGGTCCCGCCTGTCGGTCCGGCGATTCCAGTAACGGCCACTCCTATGTCGGCCCCTGCCGTTCTGCGAATTCCCTCGGCCATCGCCAATGCCACTTCCTCACTCACCGCACCAAATTTATCCAACAGTTCCTGTTGCACTCCTAACCGCTTGTGCTTGGCCTGGTTGCTGTAGGTAACAGCGCCTTCCAGAAAATATTCCGAACTGCCGGGAACCCCCGTCAACCGATGCCCGATCAACCCGCCAGTGCAGGATTCGGCAACTGCCAGAGTCAGTTTGCGATTCAAAAGAAGCTTCCCAACAACACCTTCCAGTGTTTCATCATCTTTGCCAAAAATACAATCCTCTATTTTTGATCTGACCAGATTTTCCGCCGCCTGTAAACGTGCCTCGGCGTCCTCAGCTTTTTTATCCAACGCCGACAAACGAAGGCGCACTCCCAGATGCGATGGAAGCGAAGCCACCGTCACCCATTTTTCGAGAGGAGCAACCGGGCCTATTCGCGACCAGAGATCGGCTTCGGAAACTCCCGTGGTATGAAGAACACGGTGCCAGATTCCAAACTCCGAGGACACTGCAAGCTCAGGCTGAATATATTTATCAAACAAGTACTTCATCTCCAGCGGAACGCCAGGCAGAGCGTAAAGCATTTTGCCGGCCTTTTCAAATAAGAGACCCGGTGCTGTTCCCTTTTCGTTATGCAAAATTGTCGCCGCTATCGGAACGTCCCATTGAGTTTTTACCGAAGCGGGAACTTCCCTTCCTTTGGATTTAAAAAAGCCCTCAAGAAATTGCGCCACCTGTTCGTCCCTCTTAAACCCGGAGTCGAACATCCCGGCAAGCACGGTTTTGGTGATATCGTCGTGAGTCGCGCCCAGGCCGCCTGTAGTAATAACGATATCGACCCTTGCCAGCGCTTGTTCGACCACGCTGTGTATCGACGATGCATCGTCACCCACTGCGGTGATTCGGGTCACGTTGACTCCAACTGACTGCAAACGCAGGCTTAAAAAGCGCGAATTGCTGTCCTCGATCAATCCACTGACCACTTCATTACCGATGACGACGATCTCCGCCTGCCGAATTCCCGATTCTTTAGGAAACAAGTGCCCTCCTCATAAATTCATTATCCAGGCAACCAAAGTTCCCCAAAACCCTTCATTATGAATTACTATAGTCTCTTAAATATTGAAACCCAAACCAAATCCAGCCCGTGTACTGCGGGATGAAGTATTGATTATGAATAAAGTCCAGCAATTATTGAGCGACCTACAAAACACCAACTCCGCCACCCGCAA
This sequence comes from uncultured Nitrospinaceae bacterium, assembly GCA_964412825.1. Classification (GTDB taxonomy): domain Bacteria; phylum Nitrospinota; class Nitrospinia; order Nitrospinales; family VA-1; genus JADFGI01. The sequence continues at coordinate 1,322 of CAYPQH010000126.1, forward strand.
TCATGCAACCCATGAACTCTGGCAAATCTGGTATCGGGAAGCGGGAAAGCTGGCAGAGCATCAACTCGATCAGGGAACCCAGTTGATGGGAGAAAACCTTCTGACTGAGGCTAAGAAAATATTCCAGAGTTTAATAAAAAACTATCCCGATTTCGCTGAAGCTTATAACAAACTGGCGACTCTTTTGTTTATGAAGGGAGAATACACCGAGTCGATTTTTGAATGCGAGCGCACCCTGAAATTAAATCCGCATCATTTTGGCGCTTTAAACGGGATGGGAATGTGCCTGTTTCAACTGGCTCGCTACGACGAAGCCCTGGCAAGCTTTCAAAGGGCTTTAAAAATCCAGCCCTACGCCGACATCAATCGTGAATACGTTGCCCGTTGTCGGGGGCTTTTGAATTGACATCCGTTTTCCCCCTTTCCCACCATAAATTTTTCACCCCTAAAAATCGGAACCCGTGAAGGACCACTCCAGCCTTTCTAAAGAAGATATCACCCGGAAAACTTACAACTGTGATCTGGCGCGGGGCGGGTTCGAGGGGATGCTTTCCACCGGCTCACAAACTTTTTGCCTGTTCATCGCCATCCGCTATTTTCATGCGGACGAAAACTTAAAATCTTTGATCGCCGCGGCGCCTTTCATGGGAATGCTCTTGTCCGTCATCCTGCTTCATTACGCAGAGGGAACGGGTCTCAGAAAATCTTCCTGGGGAGCCATCCCTTCGGTCTTCACCGGCATCTTTCTATTGCTCGCCGCCTGGACCACTCAGGCCGGATGGTTCGCGTGTTTTGTCATCGTCGCTTACATAGGCCGGAGCGCCCTGCTCCCGTTTTTAACCGATATTTACGGCGACAATTACCCCGCGCATTTACGCGGCCATTATTTTTCCAGGCCCCTTATTTTAACGGTCGGAATATCGGCTGGCTTCGGTTATGCCGGTTCTTTATTACTAGAAAACAATATTGAAAACTTCAACTGGCTGTTCACCCTCCTGGCTTTTTGCGCGTTTGCCAAAGCGGTTTCAATCTATTGCATGCCCTCGAAAATCATGGGGAAAAATACACACCGAAACCCCTTGAGCAACTTCAAATACATTTTCGAGGATCGCTCCTTCGGATATGTGCTCCTGACCTGGTTCATCATGGGGTTCGCCAATCTTTGGACGATTCCGCTGAGAGTCGATTACATCACCTCCGCCGAATACGGAATAGAAGGCTCGGCAGTTTTGGTCGCCCTCATCATCACTATTATTCCCGATACCATGCGCATGCTTTTCATCCCCTTCTGGGCCAAGCTGTTTGACCGCATGAATTTTGTCGCTCTCAGAATGCTGTTGAATTTTTTATTCGCCATTGGAGTGGCGGCATTTTTCATATCCAAAAATCCGTGGGTCATCGGCATGGGTTCCGCCTTCATCGGCATGGCGTTCGCAGGAGGAAGCATCGCCTGGAATTTGTGGGTGACGAAATACGCGCCACCGGGAAAAACCGCCGCCTACATGTCCGTCCACGTCAGCCTGACCGGAATACGCGGCACCATCGGCCCAGTCATAGGCTACTGGGCCGCCAGCCAGATAGGACTTTTGAATGTTGGCCTCTTGTCAGCGGCCATGATGGTGGTCGCCAGCCTGATGCTCATTCCCGAAATAAAACACGGAAAACGTGGGCGGTCGGTGCAATAAGTTTTTTGAGTCCTTTTTTGATCCAACTGCTAAAACTTGCTATATAATCAACCCCAATACTACTGGCTTGTGAATATTTACATAAATAGGAGAACTTCGATTTGAGCAAACCAATTGTCGGTATTATCATGGGTAGCGATTCAAATTTTCCTATCATGGAAGAGACCAGTGCCATTCTGAAACAGTTTGATGTCGAGCATGAAATCATTGTGACGTCGGCGCATCGTTCCCCGGCACGCACAAGAAGTTACGTCAAAAAAGCGGAAAAGTGCGGGATTAAAATCCTGATCGCCGGAGCTGGAGCCGCCGCACATCTGGCGGGATCGTTGGCGGCGGAAAGCATTCTTCCGATCATCGGCGTGCCCATTGATTCCAGTCCGCACAGAGGCCTGGACGCCCTGCTATCGACTTCACAAATGCCAGGCGGTGTTCCGGTGGCCACGATGGGCATCGGTAAATCGGGTGCCAAAAACGCCGGACTGCTGGCGGTGCAGATTCTCGCGCTCGAAGATCACAAGCTACGCTCCAAACTCATTCAATACAAAAAATATCAGGCTAAGGAAGTAGAAATCAAAAGCCGCAAAATACAGACTATTCATGCCCGAAATAATAAAGATTGATTTAAACGACGAAACGGTTTTCAGATCCCAAATGGTTAGAATCAAACGGGTTCTCAACCTTGGCGGGGTGATGGCTTTTCCTACCGATACTTTTTACGGCCTGGGAGCCACTGCTTTCAACCGAACTGCCGTTTCCAGGATTTTCAAAATCAAGCAAAGGACGAGGGACAAGCCCCTGCTGACTCTGGTGGCATCCGCCTATCAGGTCAACACCATGACCCGGGAAATCATCCCGGCGGCGGAAATTCTGATGGACAAGCTTTGGCCGGGTCCGTTGACTATTTTATTTTCCGCACGCCCGGAATTGCCTCCCCAATTGACAGCCAATTCCGGGAAAATCGGGGTCCGGCAACCCGCCAATGAGATGGTTCAGAAACTTTTATCGGGCATTGGTTTTCCTGTCACAGCCACCAGCGCCAATATCAGCGGGG
>CAYPQH010000126.1:4157-5913 GCA_964412825.1 uncultured Nitrospinaceae bacterium
GACGAGATTCTTTATTGTCAGTCCAAGGCCGAACCGGGAATTCACTTTGCCGCCCGATTCGCGGTCAAGGAAGCGGTGATGAAATGTCTGGGAACGGGAATGGATCAGGGGATTGCATTCAGGGACATCGAGGTGACCCATGAAAAAACGGGACGACCGACCATTAAGATGCACGGCAAGGGAAAAGACACCGTCACCCGTTTAAAAATAAAAACCATCCATATTTCTATTTCGCATGAACAAAAATATGCCATCGGCCAAGCCATCGCCGAAGGGTGAGGGTTCTTTAACATAATACCGGGATGAAAATCCCGTACGAGCCTGAGCACAACCCACAACACTTCCTTCGAACGTTTATTTTTCTCAAACCCTCAGGCTGGCCGACAACCTGAAGCCATTTACTGCATGAAAAGCAAAAGATCCGTTAAAAAAAAAATACGCCATGCCCTGGAATATGGTGGAGTCAAGTTCTTTTCCCTATTGGTGAGGCCGCTTTCCCTGCGAGGGATTTATCATATGGGGTGCGCTCTTGGAAAACTGGCCCATTGCTTTGCAGGCAGGCGAATTCAAATCGCCTTGACCAATCTCGACATTGCGTTTGGCGACACCAAATCACTGAAAGAAAAAAACCGCATTATAAAAACATCATTCATGCGAATGACGGTTTCCGCCTTGCAGGTTTTGTGGCTCCATCACGACACTGAAAAACGAATTCACCAGTTGTTCCCGGAGCAACCCAAGGCACTGAACATTCTCAAAGAATGCCTCAAGCGTAACAAAGGAGCCTTCTTCCTGTCGGCCCATTACGGCAATTGGGAGGCCATGGCGATCTACAACGGCTACCTAGGAGTCATGCGTCTGTATTCGATCGTCAGACGGCTGGACAACCCTTATCTCGAAAAATCAACTCAGGCGATTCGGACCTGTTCCGGCAATGGAACGTTTTACCGGGACGAGTCGCCATTGAAAATCGTCCGCGCCTTAAAAAATAATTCCTGCGTCGCGGTGATGATGGATCAAAATACTGCGGTGCGTGGAATTTTTGTGGACTTCTTTCAAAAAAAAGCCGCCACCCCACGCTCCGTCGCCTTGTTGAGTCACAAGCTGGACACGCCCATTTTGCCCACATTTGTGCATCCCCAAAAAAACGGGACCTATTCTATAGAAATCCAACCGGAGCTGAAACTTAAGAAAACGGGTGACAAGGAAAAAGACATTCTGGATTGGACGCAAGCATGCCAGAAAGCCATCGAAGCCGTGGTGAGGGAACATCCGGAAAACTGGATGTGGATCCACAGACGTTGGAAAACTCGTCCGCCAGAGGAACAGGGTAAAAAAATTTACTGAGGAGGGTCTTGTGCCAACAAAATAAGTAACCCCGTTGGCGATGACGAAAATACTGGTTTGCGGGGCTCGTGAACATGTGATATCCGACCTTTGCCTTCATGCCCCTGTGGTATCACCTTCATTACCTTTCATGCCCCGAAGGGGTAGAAGGGGTAAAGCGAACTTCAGCCCCACTTTCCCCCTCGCGAGAGCGAGGTTAAATTTCTTCGGCGATGAGAGCTTTGAGTTTACTGCGTAGACGGAACACCGCTTTGGAGTGTATCTGTGAAACTCTGGACTCGGTGATGCCCAGTACTTCGCCAATTTCTCTCATCGTCAGTTCTTCATAGTAATACAATGAGATCATCAACTTTTCCTTTTCGGGAAGCTGATCGATGGCCTTGGCAATGATTTCTTTCAGCTCATTGAG
>CAYPQH010000127.1:0-5769 GCA_964412825.1 uncultured Nitrospinaceae bacterium
ATTCCAGTCGCAATGCCTACGGGTCAAAGGTAATCTAACAAACTCATCCAGAGGACCTGATCGGCTCCGTGTTTGGCGGCGGTTTCAGCTTTATTGAGCCCTTGCAGGGCGCCATAATGCCTCTCGTTCAACCGCCACGACCGTACCACCGGAATCCACATCAAATCCATGCCGTCGAGGGTGATCCAAAGCGTCCGTATCGCCCGTTTGAGCACCGAAGTGAAGGCGATATCAAAAGTATAACCCTCCGCCTGCAAGAGTTTGGCGGCCTCTTGCGCTTCCTCTTGCCCCTGAGGCGTGAGGTCCACATCTTTCCAACCAGTGAAGCGATTGTCCAGATTCCATTGACTTTGACCATGACGAAGCAGAACCAGTTTCAACATCCTCAAGTGTCTCCTGAATTGAAGTTTTTGTCTGAATTCGGTCCGAAGGAATCCCGCTCTCCTTAACCGAAGGCCCTATTTAAACATATTTTTTTCGTCGCGACTCAATTCATTAAAAAAAACTGAGACGCACCCCGAAAGCGGCTTGCGACAAGCCTGAAAAGGCCAGTAATACGTTGACTTATAATGAGTTAAAACTTATCATTGAATAGTATTTTATGATTTTATTGTTCAGGAATTCGGGATCTGCACACGGGATTTCCGGTTATTCACTAAAACTTGAATCACAAAATTTATGTCAAACTCTATTGCTCACTATTACCGAAAGATCACCCCAACCTTCCTCAACAGGGCCTGGCACGACAGCCCGACCATCGATTTTGACCTCTTTTACAAGACCGACGGTGGAAAGGGCGAGCCTTTATTTCTGAAATTTGGATCTTATGATCCGAAAACCAGAAAAAAATTCCAACAATTAATGGAAGAAAAGGAGAACCATAACCTTTTTATCCATGAAACCGACCTGATCAAGTACTACGATGAATTTCTCATCGAAAATCTGCGAAAAGACGTGAGAAGGGAAAAACCCTTTGCAAAAATTCTGGCGGATGCCTACCAGACCAACCGAAACATCCTCGAAGAGTATTTTGAAAACATCGGCTCCACAAAAATCCTCCGCAGCCTGACCAAAGTGGTTGACGTCATGACCTTGTGCATGATCGAAGGCAAGTTAGAACCCGGCGATGTTTTTGAAACCACGAGCAAAGACAATACCCACCCGGCGCATTGTTCCAACGCCGGTCTCTACAACATATTTTTTGGAGTTCAGCTAAAATTGCCGACGGCTGAAATCCGTGAGGTGGGCTTGGGCGGAATGCTCTATGATGTTGGTAAAAAAGGCATTCCAACGACCGTTCTGAAAAAAAAGAAAGAACTTTCCCCTGAGGATTGGCAGGTCATCCGCAAGCATTCCAGTGCCGGCAGAAAAGTGCTGAACGACATGAAATGTTACAGCCAGAACATATTAAAAATGGCGGCGGAGCATCATGAAAAACACGATGGATCGGGGTATCCGTTTGGACTCCAGGGAAACAAAATTTCGTTCTCAGCTCAGGTGTGTACCATTTCCGATGTCTTCAATGCCTTGGTCTGCAAACGCTATTACCACGAACCCCGCACCGCTTTTGAAGCCCTGGTGGAAATGAAAAACCACATGCCCGGCCATTTCGACCCTCAGATTTTGGTCAACTTTATCAAAGCCTTTGCCAGACCTAAGCAACAACTTTCCTGAATTCATCGCTTGCCCCAATAGCCCCCCGCCTGAAAAAACCTTGAAATCCTAAAAGCTATCCCGTAGCATCGGGCCATTACTACCCCTTTACAATTGCTCCGATGGCTCGCTTGCAACACATTTTTTTAGCATCCGTAGTGTTTGCCTTTTTGGTTGGGTTCGGCTGGAACGTCGAGGTTTCCGAGGCCCATCCGTCCGGTCATTCGCACGAGCATATTTTTTCCTCCCACGACACGCATCCCCCCGGCAATGGGATCGCGGAGGAGAAAAAATTTTATTGCCCCATGCACAAGCATCACTCTCTAATGCCCTGTCCGCGCAAACACACGCGAGAAGACATGGCGCATCCGAAGCAATGTAAAATCGGCCCGGAATGTGGCGGCAGTTCGCAAAAATCCCTTCCCGGCAACTCAGGGACGGACCACAATCGCGGCCTGAATAACACAGCCACTCCTCTTGATCCACCTGCAATCACCGAAGCTCCTTTTACCCACGAGTTGACCCAAAACTCTCCTCATCCCGATTTACCCTGGCACCCTCCTCAGTCTCTGTAATAGCAATTAACCCCCTTTAACCCAACATCATTTCGATTCGCCGCCGGCTGGCAGGTGTTTCGCAGAGTCTCTCTGCGACCTGTTTCCCTGTGGACGAATCTCTATTGCTATTTTTGGAGATTTTCTAATGAAACACGTAATACCCTTGAAAAATATTTGTGTGGTTTTCTCATCCTTTTTATTTCTTCTGACTTTAATTTCATTTGCCCAAGCCTCTTGCGGGTCCGCCAATTGTTCTCTGATAAGAGGGAGTCAGTCTGGAGTCACCAATAAAGGACAATTTGTTATTGATATATCGCACCGCTATATCCTTGTGGAAGATAAGCAGAAGGGGTCCGGTGATACCAGCGAAGTATTGGTGCCCAAAGTGAACTTTGAAGGCCGTGAGTTGGAAGCCGACCATCATCGGGAATTAAGAACCGTCAATCAACTCACTCAACTGGATGTCAGCTATGGAATCACCGAAAAACTGACGGCCTCCTTGAGTGTGCCCTTTCGTAATGACCGGTTGCATGAACATGATGATGAAGTGACACCTGGTAACCCTGCCGGCACATTCAATAATGTGGATGGAACCACCGGCATGGGCGACATCACGCTACTACTAAAATACGTGCTGTTGCAAACCCTCAAACACCAGTTTATCCTGGGCACCGGGGTTAAATTCGCTTCGGGAGAATACAAGGTGAGAGACAACGAGGGCAACATCAACGAGCCGACTTTAATGCCGGGCACCGGGTCTTACGATGCGATCTTATCAGGACTCTATATTTTCTCTGTCATACCCAATCGGCTGAACCTTTTTACATCCGTATCGCACCGCTTCACCACCGAAAATTCATTGGATTATCTTTTTGGAGATTCCACATTCATTGATGGCGGCGTGACTTATGTATTATCAGATGTTGTCAGTCTCAGCGCGCAAATAAACGCAAGAATTGCAAGGCGCGATGAATTCATTGGTATGCCTGTTCCCAGCACCGGAGGAGAATTCGTCAACCTGACTCCGGGGGTCACCCTGGCCGCCACGGACAATTTGTCTTTATACACCCACGTACAAATACCGATCTACCAGAGAGTCAACGAAGTGAATCTGGTCCCTAACTACGGGCTTTTATTTGGAGCGTCCTATGGCTTCAATTAAATCCAAAGTATTTTTAAGAAGTCTCTTGATATTATTTTTAAGTGTTTTTGTGTCCGCAATGGCCAAGGCCCCACCCCTTGTGGGTGGGCCGGCGCCACAATTTGAGCTGGAGACCCTGGACGGGGACACGGTAAAACTATCCGATTTTAAAGGAAAGTTTGTCGTCCTCAATTTCTGGGCGACCTGGTGTGTTCCCTGCATAAAGGAAATGCCTGAATTTCAAAAGATCCATCAGTCGTCAGACAACGGCAATATTAAAATAATAGCCGTCAATCTTTCCGAGTCCAAAGACCGGGTGGGCAAATTCACTCAGGATTATCAGTTGACCTTTCCCGTTCTGCTGGATGGTTTTGGCAACACGTTTGAGAGATATAGAGTGAGAAACTTACCCGTGACCTATTTCATTTCGCCAGACGGTATCATACGGGAAGAAATCCAGGGAGGCGGTTTGACTCAGGAGATAATTGAAACTAAAATCAATCAAATAAAAAATATTCAGGCGGGGCGATAAAGTACCCAAAACTATAGAGGACAAAAAAATGAACGATAAAAATAAACCGCCAGCGGCGAAGCCTATTAATCTCATCGAATCCATAGAGTATGCCGCAGACTCGATCGTGAGCAAAACCCTGACAGATCACAAGAGCGGCTCTCTGACCTTGTTCGCTTTCGATGCCGGTCAGAGTCTCAGTGAACACACGTCACCCTTTGAAGCGGTGGTGCAGGTTCTTGATGGGGAGGCTGAGTGGACCGTTGGAGGAAAGGCTCATACCGTAACTTCAGGGCAGTTGATCGTTTTACCGGCCACCGTTCCCCACGGCGTCGAAGCGAAGCGTTCATTCAAAATGCTACTCACCATGATTCGTCCCTGAGAGCCCGGCAAAAGGATCTTCCCATTCGTGGTATGTGATATTTCACCCTTGCCTTCATGTCCCGCAGGGGTATGTGATATTCGACCTTTGCCTTCATGCCCCGTAGGGGTATCATGAGAGCAATCAATTAAAGGCCCGCTTTGAAATGTTTATCGACGTGGAACCAAATCCAAACACCGCAATCAGTTTCAACATGGTGTACCGGGATGTCTCCAAGGCGCGAGAGGTGTTCTGTATCAAATATCGGGTCGGCACGGATAACCAACCCGTGCAAATCACCGGCTGGGATGCCGACACCAACACCCCTTGCCCCGCTCATGCCTGCCAGGTGGAAGAATCCGGCGACGGCATGGCGCTCCTGATTTACGGAGGGTCGGGAGGCGTCCGCATGAAACCTCTCGAAGACGAATCTCCCTGGGACGCGGCGTCTTCAAACCAATGGGGCGAATCCCACCTCGTCTATCCCGTCGATAGCTTTATTGTCTACCAGGACCAAATTTAAAAAATAGAGTTGCCTACACAGGCCCCCTTTTTCCCTTGAAGAATCTGATCCAACTGTTGATCATCGTTGTCCGTATTCAATTGCACCCATAACGGCAAATGGTCAGAGAGCTGATACGTAAATTTGGGCTTGGTCAGATTTTGTCCGGGAAACAGTTTCTCGATACCTGGAACACCCTCTGCAAAAAAATCCAGCACTCCCGCGTGCTCGATCAAGTTGCCATCGGGAACGGGGTAATGCAAAATCTGGTCGTATCTTTTGTTCTTCCCAAGATTGCTACCGTGCAACTCCCGCATCTTGTCTGGAATTTTCAATCCTTTGCTGGTGATCGCTTTCGACAACTTGTCGTCCAGTTTCGGAATATTAAAGTCCCCCAGGAGAATAATATCCTTATCCGCACCAAATTTGTTTTTGCGACGATCATGAACCCATTTCGCCAGGAGCTTAAGAGGTTTCAAACGGTCTTTTGCACTGTCAGCCCAGCGAATGTGGGCGGTGATGAGCACAAAATCAAAATTGCCCGATCGAAAAGATGCGATGTACGGGCTTCGCCACCAGGATAACGCGGGAATCCATTCCCCATTTTCCTGTTTTTTTCGAGGAGCGTCCGCCTCCGCCGCCAGCCCAGTAAAGGAAACAGCGCGTTTGTCGAACACATAGGCCATACGCTCTCGGGTCCCACCCTGATCGGGAATGGAATCCGAATAAACCGCCCGCCAATAAGGTCCAAGAATTTTGAGAACCTTGCCCAGGTCCTCCAGATTTTCATGCAACTCCGTCACCGCGATCAGATCGAACTGCCCCATGATTTCGGCGATGTAATGCAAAGAGACATCCATTCTAGATTTTTGCCCAAACTTGCGAATATTCCAGGTAGCAAGATTTAAGGTTTCGTCCAATTTTGAGGAAGGGATTTCGCTGTCATCTATAAATCCCCTCAACACCTTCAATCCCTTGGCGATCTCGGCACTGATTTCTCCATGATGCATGCCGGTCCTCCCAATAGGTCGTGATTTCTGAAGC
>CAYPQH010000128.1:0-5742 GCA_964412825.1 uncultured Nitrospinaceae bacterium
GGGTTGGAAATGTAGCGCACCGGGTCCAGCGGTTCGTGCGTTGGCCCCGCCGTCACCAGAATATTGAGACCTTTTAAATCTTCCTTGAGCTGAAACCGGTTTTGCACCGCTTCCAAAATGCGTAGGGGATCGGCCAACCTGCCCTGCCCCACCGTTCCGCAAGCCAGCTCGCCTTCTTCCGGGTCGATGAATTCGACGCCGCGCTGTTTCATCTTTTCGATATTTTCCCGCACCGCCGGGTTGGCGTACATGCCGTCGTTCATCGCCGGAGCCACAAGGATTGGTCCCCGGTAGGCAAGATACAAATTGGATAACGCATCGTCGGCCAGTCCGCAGGCCAGTTTGCCGAGCGTGCCCGCTGTCGCCGGAGCCACCACCAGCAGATCGGCATTTTCTGCCGCGCGAATATGCGGCATCGACGCTGAGGATTGCTCCCCGAACACTTCGCAATAGACCGGGTTGCCGGACAGGGCTTCAAATGTCAGCGGAGTGACGAATTTTCCGGCGTGCGCGCTCATCACCACAAACACTTCGGCCTTTTCACGGACCATCAGGCGCAACAATTCCACCGCCTTATAGGCGGCGATGCCTCCAGACACGCCGAGAACGATTTTTTTACCTTGCAGGGAAAATGACATTGTTTTTGATAAATGGTGCTCAGGCCGGAAAGCCTGTGCCACTTGGACAGTTCATTTTTTAAACGATTGGTTTCAAATGATTATAAGGTTTAGGATGCTGAGGTTCAACGCATTTTGCCACTTTCCCCATATTGGATACAGCGCTCCCGCCATCGCGGATTGACATTTCAGGGTATGTTTCTTACTATACGGCCTTTACTGGGCGTCCATCTCTCCAAACAGACGCATCCCCACGGAACCCGCCATGCCCGAACTCAGAAAAGACCCCATATTGAACCGCTGGGTCATCATTTCACCCGACCGGGGAAAACGCCCGCAGGATTTTCCGCCCCCGGAGAAGAAGCTCCACAGGGCGAGTTGCGCCTTTTGCCAGGGCAATGAAAAATCCACGCCACCGGAAATACTGGCATTCAGGCCGGACGAGTCGCCCGCGAACACCCCCGGCTGGACGCTCAGGGTGGTGGCCAACAAGTTTCCTGCTTTAAAAATCGAAGGGCAGATGAGCCTTTCTCAGGATGGCCTGTACGAAACGATGAACGGCATCGGCGCGCACGAAGTTATCATCGAATCTCCCGACCACGAAGCGGACCTGGACTCGCTACCCGAAAAAAAAGTGGCGGATGTTTTGTGGGCCTTCAAAAACCGGATTCTGGATTTAAAAAAGGACACGCGGTTTCAATACATCCTGATATTCAAAAATCACGGCGAAGCGGCGGGGGCCACGTTGGAGCATTCTCACTGCCAATTGATCGCCCTACCCATCGTCCCTGCGCTGGTATCGGAAGAAATCGCCGGAGCGCAAAAACATTTTGATTTAAACAATCGTTGCATTTTTTGCGACATCATCACTCAGGAGAAAAAAGCGGATCTCCGTATCGTGACCGAAAACGACCGGTTCATCACTCTGTGTCCCTACGCACCGCGTTTCCCTTTTGAAATGTGGCTGTTACCCAAATTTCATGCGGACCGCTTTGAAAATTGCGAGGCGAAAGATATTTCCATGCTGGCCCATCTCCTGAAAGAGTCTCTGATGAAAATGCGGATTGCGCTTGGAGAACCTTCTTATAACTTTGTCCTGCACACCTCCCCCGTAAACGGGAAAAACGGCAAACATTATCACTGGCACATCGAAATCATGCCCAAATTGACAAAAATGGCCGGATTCGAGCAGGGAACCGGATTTTATATCAACCCGGTTTTGCCTGAAGTCGCGGCGGAAACCCTGCGCAATACGTTGCTTCCTGTTTAATCAAAATGGCTAAAAAACTAAAAATACTCGTTGCCTCATCGGAGGTTTATCCTTACGCGAAGACGGGCGGCCTCGCCGATATCGCAGGTTCTCTACCCAAAGCCCTCAAACAAATGGGCCACGATGTGCGGGTCATCATGCCGAAATACAAATCCGTCGCGAAATGTCCGCTCGGCATTCACCCCATCGGTCTGGACATTGACGTGCCTATAGGGGGTATCCGGAAAAAGGGATTCTTATTCCTTGGCAGTCTCAACGCAGATATCCCCATTTACCTCGTAGGCAACGACACTTATTATTTCCGCGACCAGATTTATGGCACCACGCAGGGAGATTACCCGGATAACGCCGAACGCTTCATTTTCTTTTGTCGGGCCATTCTGGAAGTTTGTAAATCCCTGGGATTTCAACCCGATATCATTCATTGCAATGACTGGCAAACCGGCCTGGTCCCGGCTTATCTTAAAACCGTTTACGCCGGAGATCGGTGGTTCCAAAACACCCGCACCTTATTTTCAGTCCACAACCTGGGCTATCAGGGAAACTTTCCATCGTCGAAACTGAGAGCCGCCGGTCTTCCCTTTTCGGTTTACACACCTGCGGGTGTGGAGTTTTACAACCATTTCAGTTTTTTAAAATCCGGATTGATGTACGCTGATCTTCTTTCCACCGTGAGCCCGACTTACGCCAGGGAAATTCAAACCGAGGCTTTTGGATTCAAAATGGATGGCGTTCTGCGCCAACGATCAAAAGAACTGTTTGGTATATTAAACGGCGTAGATACTCAGGAATGGAACCCGGCTCTCGACCCGTGGATCAAAAAAAACTACGACTCCAAAGCCTTAAAAGGGAAAGCCGCTTGCAAAAACGACCTGGCGGGCTTATTTTCGCTCAAGGTCAATGATAAAATTCCCATACTGTCGATGGTCACCCGCCTCTCAAGCCAAAAAGGAATTGAGCTTGTCATTGAGGCGATGGATGACATTCTGAAGACCGGGGCGGCACTGGTCATTCTGGGTTCCGGCGACCCAAAATATGAAAAATACTTTTTGCAGATGAGCAAACGCTACCCGGACCAAATCGGCGTCCGTATCGGGTTCGATGAAAAACTGGCTCATAAAATAGTGGCTGGCAGCGATCTCTTGCTGATGCCTTCGCAGTATGAACCCTGCGGGCTGACTCAAATGTATTCCCTGGCATATGGAACCGTCCCTGTGGTTCGCGCGGTGGGAGGGTTGAAGGACTCGATAAAGGAGTTTAATGTTAAAACATTGAAAGGGACGGGGTTCAAGTTTAAAAAGTTTACCGTTGACTCCTTCCTGCTCTCGGTTAAAAAAGCGTTGACCCTTTTCCAAAGGAAGAAATCCTGGCGACGGTTGATGCTGAATGGCATGGAAGCCGATCACAGTTGGGATCGTGCGGCCCGAAAATACAGTCAGGTTTATTTACGCGCCCTCAAGAGGTGAGGCCTTATGGAAGAAAACAAACTGGGTGTTGAAATCCTCCAGAACATCACCCGCATAGCCAACGCCACTCTGGATCTCGATGAAACCCTGGAACAAATCATCGCGGTCATCAAAAAAAAATTACATATCGACGGCTGTTCTATTTATCTTGCCGATGAAAGCTCCCGGTTTCTAGATTTACGGGCGAGCAGTGGACTGCCGCAGGACACCTCGCAATTCATTCGCCTGGAAGTTGGCAAGGGCATCACCGGCTGGGTGGCCCAGCACAAGACCACTCTGGCTCTCAGTGACGCCCACAACGATCCGCGATTTGTCTACTTTCCTGAAATAGAAGAAGAGAAATTCAAATCCATGCTGTCGGTTCCCATTCTAGTGGATGAACAATGCATTGGCGTTGTCAATGTTCATACGATGGATCAAAGGGAATTCACAGATCTGGAACTCCTGATTATGGAAACCATCGCCAGCCAGATGTCCGGGTGCATCCGCAACGCCATGCTGTACAGCAACAGTCAAATGCTCCTCAAGGAGCAAACCATTTTTTACGATATCAGCCTGGCGGTTCAAACATCCATCAAACTCGAACATGGGCTGTGGATCATCCTGAGCGGCATCACCATGGGGGAAGCGGGTGGCTTCAACCGGGCCATGATATTTATCATCAACGAAAAAGATAATGTCCTGCAAGGTTATATGGGCCTCGGCCCCGATTCCCCGGAGGATGCCTTTCGCATCTGGACGGAATGGGGGCGCAAGAAACGCAACATACTGCATTGGGTGGTCACAGAGGCAAATAAGGAGGAGTACGTAAACTCTGACTTCAATCAATTCGTGCAAAACTTAAGCTTCCCCATTCAGCCGGAAGCCAACATCCTGGCGGAAACGGTGATTCAAAAAATTCCATTCAATGTCACCGATGCAAGCAATCATCCTCTGGTAAGCGACGCATTTGTTCAAGCCTTGGGAACCAACGCTTTTGCCACTGTACCGCTCATCGCCCACAAGGAAGTTTTAGGAGTCATCCTGGTGGACAACCGCTACAACAACCAGGCCATTTCAGGCGAGCAACTCCGTCTTTTGACCCGGTTTGCGACACATGCAAGCTGGGTGATTGAAAACTCCCGATTGCTCACCAAGCTTTTAAAGACCAACCGGGAACTGCTCTCCACCAAGGAACAACTGGTGCAGTCAGAAAAACTGGCCGCCCTCGGAGAAATCTCCGCCGAAGTGGCTCACGAAATCAAAAACCCGCTGGTTTCCATCGGTGGATTCGCCCGTCGTCTGGAAAAAAAGATCAAAAATTGTTCCGAAAAATTTGATTCCCATGAAGAATTAAAAAAGATCGCGGATTACTCCAGTATCATCATGTCCGAAGTCGACCGTATGGAGAAAATTTTGACGAATATACTGATGTATTCGAAGGCCGGAACTTTGGAGCGCGAGCCGTGCGATATCAATGCGCTGCTTGAAGAGGGAATTTTCCTATTCAAATCCGGTTTCTTTATGAAAAATATAGCCGTACACAGGCAACTGAAAAAGGATCTCCCGCTCCTTCAGCTTGACAAGCCAAAAATCAAACAAGTCTTGATCAATTTGTTTTACAATGCGATGGAATCCATGCCATCAGGAGGCGGTCTCACCATAAAGACCTATCGTGAAAAATACATTGGAGGAAAAAATGTAATCACCGTGCGCATCGAAGATAGCGGCGGTGGGATCGCTCAGGATATTTTCGATAATATTTTTAATCCGTTTTTTACCACAAAATCTTCTGGGACCGGACTGGGGCTTTCCATTTCTCGAAAAATTATCGAAATTCATGGAGGCACTATTCAAGTAGAAAATAATATTGGCCGTGGCGTTACTGTATTTCTTCATTTACCATTGCAAAGTTGACGCAATTATTATAAACAACGAGTGTCCCGCCAATTTTAAGATTTATTTATCGGTTTCTAATGCACAGTTTTATTGTGGAGAAGAATTTCCGTGGTTATTCCCTGAATGCTGTTTTCCAGCCTGGAGCAGGATATGAAAAAAATTTTGGTGGTTGATGACGAACAAAACATCCGCTTTCTCTACAAAGAAGAACTGGAAGACTGCGGCTATCAAGTCTCCGTAGCGGCAACCGCAGAAGAGGCCATGGAAAAGATCCTGCAGGACAAGCCTGATATCATTACCCTGGATATCAAGATGCCTGGAATGGATGGCATTGAATTTATGCGAAAGCTAAAGGAAGAGAAAAACGATATCCCTGTGGTTCTTTGTTCCGCCTACGGGCGCTACAAGCAGGATTTTCGAGTCTGGGCGTCCGATGCGTATGTAGTAAAATCCGCAGACCTCCGAGAGTTGAAGTCCACGATCAAGAATATCCTCGACGAAATTAGCCCGC
>CAYPQH010000129.1:0-5661 GCA_964412825.1 uncultured Nitrospinaceae bacterium
CTCACTTCTCATACTCCGCGTCATCGAGGTCTTCTTCCTCATCCACTTCGACGATTTCCTCGACCTCTTCAAATTCCTCTTCTTCCTCTTCTTCTTCAATCTCTTCTTCTTCACGCTCATATTCCGGGTATTCCAGCTTGGTGAGGAATTCGGATTCACCGAGCGCATAGTAACCGTCGTCGGTGTATTCATTGCCCTCTATATAAGCTCTCAACAAATTGCTCATAATTTCCGATTCGGCGATGGCGATCAGACCCTCATCGGTCACACCACAATGGTCGATCATCAAAATTTCCAGCTTGCGGAAAATTTCAGATTCGACAATGTGTTTCACCCCCGCGTCGGTGATGGGGTTACGGGCCAGCGACAGTAGCGTGAGGTTGCCAAGATGAGGCGATTCAGCCAGATGCCGGATGCCAACGCCTGTGATTCGGTTGAGTTCGAGATAAAGTTTGGTTACGTTGACCAGATCTTCCGATTGGGCCATGATGGAACATTCCAGATCGCCGATGCCGATCTTGCTGAGATCGAGAATGGTTTTATCTTCATTCAAGTGTCGGCGGATGCGGTTGTGGATGAGGAATTCGCCCACCGCTTTTTTGCCCACTTCGGTGATGGGGTTGTCGGAAATTTCAATGGATTGTAATTCGGTGAACGCCTTGTTCTTCACCAGATTCTGTATGCCTGCATCGGTGATGCCATTTTTACGCAGATCCAGAAATTCCAGTTTGGGCAGGTTGGAAGTTTCCCCCAGGTGTTTCATGCCTTCATCGCCGATTTTGTTTTCCGAAACACTCAGCGTCTTCAGGTTTTTAAAATAGGACGATTCTGTAATATAACGAACGCCTTCGGCCCCTATCTCATTCCACGCGATGCGCAGAGAAAGCAGGCTGGGGAGCCTCTCGGTATCGCATATGTATTTGATCCCCTCGTCGCCAATTTTATTTTTGTATAGTTTGAGGGACTGAAGATTACCAAGGTAATCGGATTCTGCCAAATCCTTCGTCGCCTCCGGCCCCAATTTATTGCCACTGATGGTCAGGCGCGTGAGTTGCTTGATAGATTTTGATTTGGCGAGGGCCTTGACTCCGGGATCGCCCAGTTTGACAAAATTAAAATCAAGGATTTCATAATCCCGGCTCAATTTAAAACCATTGCGAATGATGCCTTCAATATTGTAAAACTTTTTCATTACCGGTTTCCTTAAGCCAGTGATTCCAAAAAACGACGCATCGACGAAAAATATCCTCCGTTCTCAGCCATCATCATGTCGTTGTGCCCTACCCCTTCAAGAATTTCCAGGGTTTTCATTTTTGATCCCGCCTGTTGATAGTTCAGTTGCGCCTCTTTAGGCGAAATCAGAAAATCATCTTCTCCGTGCATGATGAGCAGAGGACAGTGGACTTTTTGAATTTTTAAACTGTTGTTGAATAGCGCGTCTTCCTCTGGAGTGGTTCGATCGATTCTCAACCCTCTGCGTTCCACCAAAGGAATGGGGTCGGCGTAGCCGCTTTCGATGATGCAGGAGGAAATATCACTGAACTTTGAACACAATTCAATCGCCGAAGCGGCTCCCAATGATCGCCCCATGACGCACACGGAAGAACCTAGTTTTCCGTTGTCCCGGAGGTATTGATAGATGGTTCTCGCGTCCTCCAGACTATTGCGAAGAGAAGGCGTTCCCCCGCTTTTGCCATAGCCGCGATAATCGCAAATGGTCATTTCCATTCCCAAAGCGGTGAAGGCCTGAACGATATCGTCGTAATCAGAAACCACTTCGCCATTGCCATGAAAAAACAGCAGGCTGAACACGGCCTGGGGGACAGGATGCTTTCGGCAATGCACGCTGACATTTTCATCTACCTGGACATAAATCTCCTCGCAATCAGGTGGGCCGGGTAAAGGGTCCGGACGCGGGAAAAACAGGTTTTCATTAAATTGTATCGAGTCGAAAATGGAGCCCATAGAAACTGTTTCAAAAAATGAATCAAATGCATTCAAATTAATGAATCGAATGCCTGCAAGTTATTGATTAAATTAAACTTATTTTCTAAGCACAACTATTCTGAAAATGATTGAATTTTTAAACGTTTCATGTAGAATTGTTCGCTTCAAACGATTTATTTTAAGAAATTGTCTCAGAATTCGGAACCTCATAGCGATCGTTGTGATGCAATAGTGTAACTGATATAAACTTAAATAGAAGGTTAAATCAAATGTTGTTGGAAATTGAACCCATCGAAAAATTATTTCAGTCTCTCGAAAAAATTCATGCCGACGCGCGCAAAAATCTAGGCCGCGCTCTGACCGTCGTTGAAAAAAATCTTTTTTCCCATATGGAGCCTACCGATTACTCCAAGCTCAAACGGGGCGTATCAACCGTATTTTTACACCCGGACCGTGTCGCCATGCAGGATGCCACAGCGCAAATGGCAATCCTTCAGTTCATGTCGGCGAAAATGCCCAAAGTGGCGGCTCCAACCACGGTGCATTGTGATCATCTGATTCAGGCGCACACCGGATCTGCTGCGGATTTAGAAGCTGCTATTGAAACCAATAAAGAAGTCTATGACTTTCTGCGTTCCGCCTCGATGAAATACGGCATGGGTTTCTGGAAACCCGGCTCCGGTATCATCCATCAGGTGGTTTATGAAAATTACGCCGTTCCAGGCACCATGCTGATTGGGACCGACTCGCACACTCCCAATGCAGGCGGTATGGGAACCATTGCCATTGGCGTGGGTGGAGCGGACGCAGTAGACGTGATGACCGGTCAGGCTTTCATGACCATAATGCCGAAACTGATTGGCATCAAACTCACTGGCAAGTTGAACGGCTGGACCGCTTCCAAAGATATCATTTTGAAGGTCGCAACAATGCTGACGGTAAAAGGCGGCACCGGCAAAATCGTCGAATACTTTGGCGAAGGTGCACGTTCTTTAAGTGCCACTGGCAAAGGGACCGTCACCAACATGGGTGCTGAAATCGGCGCAACCACTTCCACCTTCGGCTACGATGAAAGTATGGACCCATATCTGCGTGCCACCGGTCGTGCGCCTATCGCCGATCTCTGTAAAAAATATGCAAAGTTCCTGCAGTCGGACCCAGAAGTCGAAGCCAACCCGGAAAAATATTATGACGAAGTCCATGAAATTGACCTTTCCACTCTGGAGCCACACATTGTAGGACCACACACTCCAGATTTGGGACGGCCCGTTTCTGCCATGAGCAGTGAAGTGGACGAAAAAAATTACCCTGAAAAACTTTCCGCCGCACTCATCGGTTCGTGCACCAACTCAAGTTATGAAGACATGACCCGGGCCAACAGTCTGGTCTTGCAAGCAAAAGAAGCCGGGCTCAAAGTTAAATCCAACTTCATGGTGACACCTGGTTCCGAACAGGTTTATGAGACCATCAAGCGTGACGGAATTTTGCAGAATTTCGAAGATGTCGGCGCGGTTGTTCTGGCCAATGCCTGTGGCCCCTGTATCGGCCAATGGAAACGGGAAGATATGAAAAAGGGCGATAAAAACAGCATCCTGACTTCTTACAACCGTAATTTTGCCAAGCGTAACGATGGCAACCCGGAAACACTGGGGTTCATCAGCTCACCTGAGCTTGTCGTGGCGATGGCATTTTCCGGGTCCATGAAATTCAATCCGCTGACCGACACCCTCAAGGACAAGGACGGCAATGATTTTAAATTTCAGCCGCCGAGTGGAGATGTCTTGCCCGCAAATGGATACGCATCCAAAGACGGCGGGTACGAAACACCAAGCTTTTCTGGTGAAGTGGTTATCAACCCCACCAGTGAGCGGCTGGCGTTTCTCAAACCTTTTCCCAAGCAGGACCCTGTCAAAGACTATCAGGAGTTACCAGTTCTTCTCAAGGCTAAGGGAAAATGCACCACCGATCATATTTCCCAGGCCGGCCCATGGTTGAAGTTTCGCGGCCATCTGGACAACATCAGCAAGAATATGTTCCTGGGCGCAACCAACGCTTTCACCGATGAAACCGGAAGCGGCAACCACCCGATCAAGTCCGGTGAAAAAGGCGAGCTCAATCAGATCGCCCGTGACTTGAAAGAAAGTGGAATCGGCTGGGTGGCTTTTGGGGATGAAAATATTGGCGAGGGTTCAAGTCGGGAGCACGCGGCTATGGAACCAAGACACATGGGTGGCCTGGCATTTGTGGCCAAATCCTATGCACGGATATTTGAAGCCAACTTGAAAAAACAAGCGGTTCTGGCTCTCACATTCGCGGACAAAGGTGATTTCGATAAGGTTCAGGAACAAGACCGTGTCTCGTTTGCCGACTTGGACAAACTGGCTCCGGGAAAACCCGTGACCATGACCCTCAAACACGCAGACGGCTCCACCGACAGCATTACGGTCAACCATACTTTGAATGAAAAGGAACTCAACTGGTTCAAAGCAGGTTCGGCTCTGAATTTTGTTGGGCAGTCCAAATAAAGGATCCCCTTTAAAAACTGGGGGCGTCCCTGATTACAAAAAGGCTTGTGGGTTAATAACCTACAAGCCTTTTTCTTTGCGTACATCTTACATGCTCAGAAGGACAAACATTGGTATTGCCCTAGGCTGGTCGCAAGTGAATGCCGGGGCCAGCGTCACGCTGGTGAATCCAGCCTTTCTTTTTTCCATTTCGCCAGGTGACTTTTATCCATTCACCTTTT
Organism: uncultured Nitrospinaceae bacterium; assembly: GCA_964412825.1. Lineage (GTDB taxonomy): Bacteria > Nitrospinota > Nitrospinia > Nitrospinales > VA-1 > JADFGI01. Next base: position 4,694 of record CAYPQH010000129.1, read on the forward strand.
TTTTGAACTGGCCAAACCCTCGTCCCCTGCCCCAGCCGGTTACAGATTTCACCGCCCTCTTTGAGATACACATAACAGGATTTTTTGAGAGTGATGAACTTCTCCATATCCATAAAAACATCAACGACTATTAATTTTCAACTTCAGGGATTTCTTTCCCTGAAATATTCCATCCCGGATCAACTTTATCGACTCACCTGGAATGGGTTGACTGCTTTCTTTGCGTCCATTGAGAACCGAGATATCCAGATCCAGCGTCCTGTCGCCAAGCTCCTTTGCCGCAATACTCTGGTAGGTGTCGCCCACCTTCACCTTATAAACATCTATATATTGTGGCGTGTAATTTTTTTTCGTCCTGCCGCGTAACTTCCCGCCATACACCATCCCTTTAATTTTAGAAAGATACGCTTCGCGTTTTAAAACCAGATTGCTTTTTTTCCTTTCTACAGAAGAAGCCATCAAGCCAGCTTTTATAACCCGATCTTTGGTATCGGGATGGGTCGCCTGAAAACTGTGATAGGATTGGCCCGTCATGACTTCCTGTCGGCGCAGGTTTTTTAAAAAATTAACAATCCCCACCGGGTGATACCCCGATTCGGTTGCCGTCAGCATCCCCTGCCCGTCCGATTCGAGTTCCGCATCCCGCCCATAGCCGAGGTTGATCTGGTTAAACATGGCCCCACTCACCATAAGCCATTGGCCCGCATTTTTAGGGTTGGCAACGGCCGCACCGATACTTAAAATTTGCGCACCGATGGAACGCACCATCAATTTTGCGCCGTGGTGCAAAGTGATATGAGCAATTTCATGCCCCAACACACCTGCAAGCTCCGCCTCACTGTTCAACATCGCCAACAGTCCGCGAGTCACGTAAACATAGCCTCCTGGCAAAGCAAAGGCATTGATGTCGGAGCTGTCCACTAGTTTGAAAAAATAATGTCGAAAAATTTTATCAGAAAGGTTGGAAA
>CAYPQH010000130.1:0-3568 GCA_964412825.1 uncultured Nitrospinaceae bacterium
ATGAACGGCGATGGGCTTGTGGACCTGATCACCTCCAGCATCCTCCAGGATAGTATCACTATGTACCTTGGCGACGGCCAGGGGTCTTTCCGTGCGGCGGGTGATTTTGCCGGTGAGAAAGGGCCTGAGCATCTTTTTCCCGGTGAGTTTACCGGCGACCGGATTCCCGACCTCGTGGTGTGCAACCGGCGGGACGGCTCCATTTCCATTTTAGAAGGCAAGGGAGACGGGACGTTTCTGTTTCCGCATTCCAATTACCCGGTGGGCAGAAGTCCGCGCGCGATCACCGGAGCCGACTTCAATCAGGATGGCCTGACCGACTTGGCCATTCTTTTATACGATTCGCAATTGCTGGAAGTCCTGTTGAGAAAATTTTCCACGTCCGCGCCGGTTGAGTCCTGACTTGTCAGCCGTTGGGGTCTTCGGCAGGGTCCTCAGGCGAGAGAAGGGAAGGGTCGTTGATCACATATTTTTCATCCAGCCAGTTTCCAAGGTCGATCAGTTTGCAGCGTTCCGAGCAAAACGGTAGGAAGGGGTTTGTGTCCTCAACTGCGATCGGTTTTTTACAAGTCAGGCATTTCATGGAATTTTTCGAGTCATCATCGTTAGGGTCATTTCTTGTTCGGCACCACTTCTATTTGTAACTATAATTATTGGAGCGTATTTTTTGGGAGCAATCTTTTGTGGACGGCGCAGTAATCTTATGTTATTGTATTTAAATCGATTGTTTACATTTTAGCGGGCTTGGTCGGTTCTGTATTTAGCCATGGCCCAACTTTTGCGACGAATTTTCTAGCATAAGGATTGAAAATACGCACGAAGCGAGCGAGTGGGTTTTTGCGCAAACGGTGAATTTTCCCCCTAATAATGGCACAGGGGCGCCACCGATCATAGCACAAGCCACTCAATATGCTTCACCGGCGGGATGCGATTGATACGCTATCCCAATGATGCGTCTGCATATCCTTCTTCTAGACGGTGAATCCGTTTGAAAGATACGATGATTATTGACATCAAACAGCGCAATTTCTACCAGGTTTTGGGCATCCAGCCGGATGCGTCCCAGCATGAAATTGACCATGCCTGCAAACGATTGATCAGACGGTTCGATTCTGACAGCTCCAAACATTCGCCAAAAACCCAGACATCTTTAAAAAGAAAGATCGCCTTGTTGCAGGAGGCCTACGACACGCTCTCCAATGAGGAAAAACGGGGGGAACACGACCGCTCTCTGCAAAGCAATGGCGTGAATACGGCTCCGGTCTCCCGTTCGGAATCGATGTTCTCCACCGATTGGGAAACTGTCGGGGATGTCAAGAAAGGTTCCGGGAGCATTTATGAAGATTATTTTGGCTTGTCGGAAAAACCTTTCGCCCTGACTCCAGACCCCAAATACCTTTACTTAAGCCCCAAACATAAGGAAGTGCTGGCCCATCTGGTTTACGGCATACAGGAGAACAATGGATTCCTGAAAATTGTCGGTGAAGTCGGAACCGGAAAAACCATGATTTGCCGGAGCTTCTTAAGAGAATTGCATGCGGACTTCAGCATTGCCTACATTTTTAATCCGGGCATCAATGAACTCGAACTGTTGCAGGCCATCAATTCTGAACTGGGATTGCCGTCAGAAAGCACCAGTAAGAAAAAACTCACCGATGTCCTGAACCGTTTTTTGCTGGCGGAAAGGAAAAAAGGACACCGGGTGGTGGTCATCATCGACGAAGCCCAGGACCTGCTGCCCTCGGTTTTGGAGCAGTTGCGGCTCCTTTCCAATCTGGAAACCGAAACGGAAAAACTGATCCAGATCGTACTCATCGGCCAGCCAGAGCTGGACAAGGTGTTGGCCCAGGAGGAATTGCGGCAGTTGCGGCAGCGCATCACTATTCAGTGGGAACTGCTTCCCCTGAATTGCGAGGAAACGCGTGGCTACATCCAGCATCGGCTCAATGTGGCTCTTGGCAAAGGGAAGGTGCGGTTGACCCGCTCCGGCACGGATTTGATCTTCAGGTATGCGAAGGGAATTCCGAGGATGATCAACGTCCTTGCGGATCGGGCGCTGTTGATCGCTTATACCAAGAATACCAAGAAGATAAATAGTAAAATTATACGACTGGCGGCTAAAGATATCGGTGGGCTCAAGCCGATGGCTTCGCCAATAGAAACATTTGGAAAATTTGTTCTGCCAGCCATTGCTGTAGCGGCTCTGATGGTTTTTATCGTTCCTGATTTTGCGTTGCCGGACTTTAAGGCCAACCTGAGCAGGGGCCGCAACATCCCAAAAATTATTCAGGAAAACCCGATAGACCTTTCCAACCCCGGTCAACTGGTTCGAAAGGAAGCGGCGCCTTCGTCCTTAAAAAGTGTTTCTACCTTGGAAGCACTGGATGCTATGCAAAAACTGGAAGCCGTTCCGCCTCCGAAAAATAGGGTCAGTCCTGGCACTCTGGTTATCACCCAGCCGGATAAGCTGGTCACTTATTTGTCCAGCCTTTCTCTGGAGGAAAGTAAACTGGAAGCGGCAAAATGGATTTTGGAAGCCTGGGGTTTTGACCAATCGGGATCTGAAATGGTGGACAATGGGTCGTTTGAGAACCTGGAGGCGGAATTCGAGTTGTCGCAATATGAGTTGAACGGCAATTTCAGGCGATTGACCAACCTCAATTATCCCGCCATTCTGGAGGTGGCGCTACCCAATTCCCAGGGCACCAAATATCTGGCTTTGATCTCGGTGAAGGGAGATCACGGTATTTTTGGCTCGGTCGACAAAATCGAAATGCCTCTTGAAACCATCAACCCTTTGTGGACTCGTCGGGCGATTATTATCTGGAAAAATTTTGAGTTTCTTCCCGATGACAAACTGGTCAGTGGATATGAGGGCAAGGAAGTGATCTGGTTACAAAAAAATCTACGGCTTTTGGGTTTCTTTAGGGGACGCGAAGCCCCGCACTATGGCGTGAAAACTGAAAAATCCGTGCGTAAATTTCAGCGTAAAAACAATATCAAGGACGACGGTAAGTTTTCTACGGAAAGCACCATGCTTTTCTATAACCTGTTGGACATTTACTCAACTCCCGAGCTGATGAAACCATGAGCACCATTCTCAATACGCTAAAAAAACTCGAGGAAGAGAAAAGTGTTCTGGAAAAGAATGTCAACCTGAAAGGGTTGCTGTTGCAGGGGCAAGAGTCTAGCTATCCGCAGTTTGCGCGGCAAACTCAGCGCAAGTGGGGCCAGCTTGGAAGTGTGATTTTAGGAGGATTGTTGTTTGCAGGGTTGGCGCTGTACTTTTTCTCTTTTTCCGAGTCCAAGTTGAACCGGGTTGAAATTTCGAGGTTGCCTGAAAGGGCGTCCTTGGTTCCCGAATTGAAATCTCCACGGGAGAATATGGCGACGAGTCCTGGCATTCCACTTTCAGGAATTCCAGATACCAAGACGGTGGTGGAGGATGACCTCGCGCTGGAGGAAGATTTTTTTGGGCCGGAGGATGTGATTTCTCCGATGATGGAAGCGCCTCCGACCACGATCGCAAAGCAACCGATCACAGCCACAAAGCAACCGGTCATAATCG
>CAYPQH010000130.1:3668-5655 GCA_964412825.1 uncultured Nitrospinaceae bacterium
CCGACCACGATCGCAAAGCAACCGATCACAGCCACAAAGCAACCGGTCATAATCGCAACGCAGCCGATCACGATTGCAGAGCAACCCGAACCCGAGGGATCTGCTGAAATTCGCGAAATTAAAAACCTGATTCAGGCCGCCACAACTCCGAAGAAGATGGTGAAGCATAGTTTTGAGGATCAGGTTTTTGCCTTGAGCGGACCTCAACACATACCAGGGCTCAAGCTCAAGGGGGTCATTTTTTTCAGTCCAGGCAATCCGGCTAACTCTATTTTTATAGCCACCCCCACTGAAAAAAACAGTAAGCTGAAAGTGGGAAACACCGTGCTGGACGCCACTCTTGAGTCCATTGAAGCGCAAAGAGCGATTTTTTCCTACCACGGGAAAATGGTAGAAGCCCGTATTGGCGGTTAATTTTCTCCTTCCTTTAGTTGTCTATGCAATTCTGAAATTTCATCAACAGCATGGGGTTGCCGCGAATCTTTAGTTTTCCGGACACCACCGGCCACAAGGGTGTGGATTCTCGTCCGGCGATTTTAAGCCATGCCTGAGTGTCGGCGCGGACTTTAAGATCGGCCTGAGTGGTATGACCTTCCTGTACTGAAATTTTTTCGTTCCCTATGCTCACAGTGATTGCGCGGTTTTCTTTTCCGGTGAACTCAAAGTGTATCGTCATATTCAGACCCTTGGCTTTTTCCCGATTGAAAGCTATTTTGATGCCGTTGATAAATCCTTCAAGAGATTGCGGGCGAAACGGAGTGCGTATATAACGGATTTCTTTAGCGGGGTTTTTTCGCGCCACCTTTTCAGCCGTGGTCCCCGGTTTTAGATACACGGGTTCCGGCTTGTCTATTAAAGGTTTGACGATCTCATCTACATACTGTTTCTTGTCCCTTTGGAAAAAAGGCAAGACTTCGTCCCCCGCCGGGCACACCGCCATACAATAAGCGGCTTTGTAATTGGCGCCAAAAGAAAGCGATTGCCAGATGGACATGGTTTCACTGTCTCGCACTTTGGATCGGTACTGATCCACATTTTTGGATTCAACCAGTTGCTCGGTCCAATCCTGAAAACCGCCCATAAACTCACGATAGTTGTGGTTGTAGCAGGCGGAAAAATCGAACTCCCAGTTGGAATGAATGGCGCCGACCGGACAGGCCGCAACGCACAGGTTGCAGGTGAGGCAGGGGTTCGTATCCAGAGGCTGGTCGTACCGGTCCATTTCCGCATCGATGAGGATCGACTCCAGCAGGATGAAGTTTCCAAAACGGGGGTGGATGACATTGCGGTTTTTGCCCATGCGCCCCATACCCGCTTCCTGAGCCATCAGCTTGTGGCTGACATCCCATATTTTAAGCGTTCCCCAGCGGTCCATGTCCATGGGGAACCCGACTGTAGGGACCACGCCGCGTACCCCGTGCCGGTTGAGACGCTTGACGATCCGGCGGGCGATTTGGGTGAGGTCTTCGATGGTTTTATGAAATTCATCGTTGGCGACATACCGCGCCGGGCTCTGAATATTTTCCCGATTCATGACCTGCACCAGAGAGATGACGGTGCGTGTGCGCCCGAACACGTGCAGGATACCTTTGCGTTCCGCGTCCAAAGCCGGACGGTCGATTTCGACCAATCCCATATCGTCGGCACCTTCCTCGATACAAATTTTCCGTAACCATTCGGCGGACTGAGTGGTTTGAGTTTTAAGGGATTTTTTTTCTGTCAGGGTTTTGACGATTTGCATTTTTTTAATCCTCCATTAAGTGTATATGCACTTATTCGATGAAATTTTTTTAAGTTTGCCCGATAATCTTGATGGTTGAGTTCAGGTTTTTCATCAATTCCTTCCAGCGCCTCGGTGTCAGGCGCTCAATCACCTCAGACTGGGCTTGTGTCCAATAGGGCATGGCTTTTTTAAAGGTTTTTTTTCCTTTGTTCGTCAATGTCAGGTTGCGGGTGCGGCGGTCTTCACCGGGGACGATTTTAACCA
>CAYPQH010000131.1:0-5325 GCA_964412825.1 uncultured Nitrospinaceae bacterium
AACCTACGACCTACCGGTTATGAGCCGGGGGCTCTACCAACTGAGCTATAGGCCCGGAAAGTTTACCCTTCGATGAAGCTCCGGAGTTTTTTGCTCCTACTCGGGTGTCGCAATTTTCTGAGGGCTTTGGCTTCGATCTGCCGGATGCGTTCACGGGTGACGGAAAAATCCTGCCCGACTTCTTCAAGCGTGTGTTCCGAGTCCAGCCCAATTCCGAAGCGTTTTCTTAAGACCTTTTCTTCCCGTGAGGCAAGGGTGGACAAGACTTTCAGGGTCTGGTCCTTGAGGTCTTTTTTGACCACGGAATCGATCGGGGAAATCACCTTTTTGTCTTCGATAAAATCACCCAGATGGCTGTTTTCCTCTTCGCCGATGGGCGTTTCCAGGGAGATGGGTTCCTTGGCGATTTTAAGGACTTTGCGGACTTTGTCCACGGGAAGACTCATTTTATCGGCGATTTCTTCCGGGCTGGGTTCCCGGCCAAGCTCTTGCACCAGATGGCGGGAAACCCGGATCAGCTTATTGATGGTTTCGATCATATGCACCGGGATACGGATTGTGCGGGCCTGGTCTGCAATGGCGCGGGTGATGGCCTGGCGAATCCACCAGGTGGCGTAGGTGCTGAATTTGTAACCGCGTTGGTATTCGAATTTATCGACGGCTTTCATCAGGCCAATGTTGCCTTCTTGAATCAGGTCGAGAAATTGTAGTCCCCGGTTGGTGTATTTTTTTGCGATGCTGACCACCAGGCGCAGGTTGGCTTCCGCAAGTTCGCGTTTGGCGGTCTTGTCTTTTACACGGCCGCGGGCGATGGAGCGAACGGCCATCAATAAGTCGTCTTTCGGAGTATTGATTTCTTTTTCGATCTTTTTAATTTTTCTCCGCCCACTCTGCACCATTTTCATGTGGGTGTCATATTGGAGGCGAGTGAGAACTTTTTTTGTTGGAAGCTTCACGCTCTTTTGCTTGGCCCAGTTTTTAGCCAATTTTTTGATTTCCGCCAACGAGGCGCCGAGTTGTTTTTCCAGGACCCTTTCTTCTCTGCCGGCAGAGCGAATCTCGGCTGCGACCGCATAGATCTTTTCAATGATCCCGTCCATCACATTTAGGCTCAGGTTGATGTCCGAGACCACCAGATCCATTACTTTTTGTTGGGCCAGAATATCCTTGTCCAGTTTATCTTTCATTTTTTCAGAGATTTTTGCGCCAGCTCTTTTGGTTTGGATGCGCTGGAGTTTTGGTTCCTGGAGTTTAAGGGTTTTTATTTTCTTGAGGAATTTTTTTGTTTCTTTTTTCTCAAACTCCTCATTTTTTTCTTCCGGTTCTCCGACCAGGGTGATATCAAAAATTCTGAGTGCGCCTGATTTTACCAATTCTCCCAGTTTGATAATTTCTTCTACGGTAACCGAACAGTTGGCTACGGCGGAAATGACTTCCAACTGTCCCGCTTCGATTCTTTTAGCGATTTCCACTTCGCCTTTGCGGGTCAGGAGGGAAATGGTGCCCATTTCACGCAGATACATGCGCACAGGATCATCGATGGATACGGAGTCTGCCTTGGAAGCGGGTGCTCCATCATCGGGACCCTCGGCCTGTTTTTGGCCTTCTTTTTCTGCGATCAGTTTTTCTCCCTTCACTCTCGTGTCTACAATGTCGATCTCATTTTCACCAAATAGATGCATGAGGTCGTCGATTTGTTCGGGAGTGACAAGGTCTTGAGGAAGTACATCGTTCACTTCTTCGTAAGTGAGATATCCTTTTTCCTTGCCTTGAGAAATCAACTGGTTGATTTCGGTAACATTGGTGAGTTTATGGATGTTGCCCATCGATGCGGTTTCTCCTAAATAAGCTTGATGATTAAATGAATTCTATAAAGGTGATTTTAATATTAATATTTTCATGTCCCGTGTTTACCACGGCTTTTAAATGATAATCATAGTCGGATACTCTGTCCTCTTGCAGCGGGGTTGTTTGTTATCCGGGGATCAACGAGAGCTGAATATTTTTCAGCTGAGTGTGGATTTCCCGGGATTCGGCTATTTTGCCGGCTTTGTCCGCCTGGTTGCGCATGCGTTTTAATTCTGCGATTTTTTGTTCAATGTGGTTTCTCTTTAATTCGAAAATGCAGTCTTCCGCTCCCTGTAGGGGATTGTCAAAGGCGATGGGGGCCAGCCCGATTTTGCTCAGCAACGCTCTAATTTCCGGGCTCTCCGCCTGGTCCAGCAAACGGTGCACCTCGACGGTTTGTTCGGTATCGAGGCAACGGTATACCAACTCTCCAATTTGTCTTAAATCCGGGTTGCTAAATTCCTCGGTGGACACTCGGGTGCGAATTTCTTTCGCCACCTGTTGACCGGACAACAGCAGGTGGATCAAATACAGTTCAGGGTTGGGTTTTTCTATTGGTCTGGTTTCCTGAACTCTCACCTGAGATTGATTCTGGGTCAAAGATTTTTTCAGTTCCTTCAATAGGGAGTTGTCATCCACGCCCACTTTTTCCGACAGGTACTTGACCCATTCGCTTCGTTCCAGATTGTTTTTGACTTTTGCGAGCAGGGGAAGAACCTCATTGACCACATCCATACGGCCCGATGGTGATTTAAGGTTTCCACTGGCTGAGGCCTCATCAATATAGGACTCAATAAATGGCCTGGCGTTTTCAATGAATCGCAAAAAAACTTCAGGGCCAAATTCCTGAATATAGGAATCCGGGTCGTGCCCTTTTGGTAAATGGCCGATTCTGACGTTCAACTCCTTTTCTGCGAGAACCTGATAGCCTCTTTGGGCCGCAAGTTTGCCGGCAGAGTCTGAATCGAAGACCAAAACCACGTTTTTAACATGGTTTTTGAGCAGTCCGGCCTGTTCAACGGTCAGGGCGGTTCCGCAGGTCGCCACTACATTACAGATGCCTTTATCGTGAGCGCGAATCTGGTCGAAATATCCTTCCACCAGAATCGCCTGGTCCTCTTTGCGCATGGGCTGTTTGGCAAGATGCATTCCAAAAAGAACCCGGCCTTTTTTATACAACGGTGTTTCCGGCGAATTTAAATACTTGGGTTCGCCGTCTCCGACGATTCGGGCGCCGAAACCAATGACATTCCCGTAAAGGTCTTTCAATGGGATCATGAGGCGCGCGCGAAACCGGTCATAATAATTTTTGCTCGACCCGCCGTCTTTTTGTTTTATCAACCCGGCATTTTCCAGGTCCGGGTGCGAGGTTTTAGACCCCAGAGCGGTCATCAGGTCCTGCCAGTTTGGGGTGCTCCATCCCAACTGGTATTTGGTCAAAATGTCTCCCGTAAAATGGCGGGATTCGAGGTACACTCTGGCTCTTTTCCCTTTTTGAGGATGATTCAGTGTAGCGCTAAAATATTCCGTCGCCAGGCGATTGGATTTTAATATTGTTTCCCGTTCTTTTTCTTGTCTGCTCTCGGCTGAACTCCGCTTGGGGGAGGGCAGGGAGATATTAGCCTTGGACGCAAGTAATTTAACCGCCTCCACAAAGGGCAGGCTTTGGGTTTCCATTAAAAACTTAAAGACATTGCCTCCGACTGCGCAACCAAAACAATGGTAAATCTGTTTGTCGGGGCTGACGGTGAAAGACGGGGTTTTTTCCGCATGAAACGGACAAAGGCCTTTGTAATATTTCCCGGCTTTTTTTAAAACCACCGCTTCGGAAACGATTTCGACGATGTCGGACCGTGATCGGATTTCTTCGATAATATTTTCTGGAATAAAGTGTTTCAATGTATTTTATTAAAAAGCAATGGGTATACATACAAGGGAATCGAGTCATTGATCCGCTTGGATGCTGTTAGAAAACTTAAAGTTACAATATAGGTCGGGTGAAGAAAATGATCCTTTAAAATCTTATAATAAGGATTAAAATTTAAACGCTTGCATTGAGTATGGAAGGAGGAATTTCCCCCTCGCGAGAGCGAGCATCAACTCTTCAAAAATTCACCCACCAGGTTTTTGACCAATTTGTTGTCCGCACGGCCTTTGAACTCAGGCACCAATATTTTCATGACCCGGCCAAGATCTCCCTGACCCTGGGCTCCCAGTTCCTCGATGACCTCTTGAACCCGAGTCCGTAAATCCGCCTCCGACACCTGTTCCGGCAGATAGTTTTTCAGGATATCGATTTCAATTTGCTCCTTTTCGCTCAGGTCCTTTCGATTTCCCTTGTTGAACAGTTCGATCGATTCCTTGCCTTTTTTAATCAGGGTGGAAACAATGCTGATGATGGCATCGTCCTCAAGCTCTTTTTTGAGGTTGATTTCCTGGTTTTTAATTTCAGATTTCAGCCGGCGGATAATATTCAGGCGATTTGCATCTTTGGCCTTCATGGCTCCTTTCAGGTCTGAAAGGAGTATTTCCTTTAAACTCATAGGTTTATTTCAAAATAAAGTGTGAAATATAGGGACCGGCCCCAATTTTGTCAATACCCTGGGAAGCATTTGTTCTAAAGTTTCCGCACGAACCCATAAATGGGCCTTATAATGTTTGAAATCAAGCAATTTTCAGGGTTTTCAGGTGTAAAGACAGGTCAAGTTGGAACCGCTTTTCAGTGTACTCTTCATAATATTATACTTTGGTGAGCTTTTGTGTTTGTTTTTGATGTTTCTCATTATTTTTTCAGGTTTTTAAGAGAAGTCGGGGGATGAACGAAATATCAGCCCTGATTTGAAGGTTTTTGGCTAATAAATGAGGAATTCTTGCCGGATTTTCTTGAATTCCTTCAGTTCCCCATTCCAGGAGTCTTCTATCGTTTCAAGGGAGGCATTGTTTGTAATAAAATTTTCCCTGAAATCTGAATTTCCGTACAGGATGTCGATGGCAAGACGATCATTGACAAATTCGTAGGCTTCCGTCCTCCAGGCGAATTGCCTGGGATAAAGCTGATGGATGGCACGGATGACAGCGATTCCGGTGAGCAGAGGTTTGAACCGGTCACGGTCGGTGACATGGAGTTGAACCCCGCCACAACTCTCGCGGTGACATTTTTGAAACATGGGTTTGAAATATTGCGGGCGGAAAATGACTCCCGGCAGTTTCTCATTTTTTAATTGGTCCGCCAGCGCGTGGGCTTTGATAAAAGGCGCTCCGACCAGCTCAAAGGGTAATGTGGTCCCGCGTCCTTCTGATAGTTTCGTGCCCTCGATGAGGCACATGCCGGGATACACCGTGGCCGTTTCCAAAGTGGGCATGTTCGGGGAAGGTGGAACCCAGCAGACTCCTGTCTGGTCATGCCACATGGAGCGTTCCCAGCCCCGCATGGGGATCACGGTTAAATCGCAGGCGATCCCAAAGGTGGTGTTGAAC
>CAYPQH010000132.1:0-5278 GCA_964412825.1 uncultured Nitrospinaceae bacterium
GATTCACTCATGAGGCGAAGCTTGTCGCGGCCTGGGATGGCGGTGGGATGGATCTGGATAAACTCACCGTTGGCGTATTTGGCTCCCTGCATATAAGCCATGGTGGCGGCGGCGCCGGTGTTGACGGTGGATGCGGTGGAACCGGCATACACCTGACTCGGGCCTCCCGTGGCCAGGATCACCGCGTCACCGGCCAGCGTGAAAATCTCGTTTGTCCTGAGGTTGTGGATGATGGCGCCCCGGCAAATTCCCTTTGAGTCGAGGACGGCTCCCAGGTATTCGTGCCACACCATTTTTTGCACCATCCCGTCATGCTCGTATTTGCGGATTTGCTCGTCCAGCGAATACACCAACTGCTGGCCCGTGGTGGCTCCGGAAAAGGCGGTGCGGGAGTAAAGAGTGCCTCCGAACCTACGAAACGCCAGATGGCCTTCGGGGGTTCGATTGAAAGCCACGCCCATACGGTCCATTAAGTGAATGATGGAGGGGGCTTTGAAACACATGTCTTTGACAAGAGGTTGCTCGGCTAGAAAATCCCCTCCTTTGATGGTGTCGTAAAAATGGTTGTCGGGAGAATCGCCTTCTCCCTTGGAGTCTATCGCCGCGTTGATGCCCCCTTGGGCGCATACGGAATGAGACCGCTTGAGGGACTGATAGGCAACGAGGATGACTTCGGCTTTTTTGGACTCGCAGATCTTCATGGCGGCGGACAACCCGGCCAGCCCGCCTCCAATGATGATGATTTTTTTCTTACGTTTAGCCATGCTTTTATCCTCCCACCGTTGGAGTCACCGAAACAGGGTTGATTGAAAACTCCAGTACCGTGGCAAAGCCAAGAAAAGTCAAGGCGAGGCCCACCATCGCAAAAACGATGCTGGCATTTCGTTGCGCGTTGCGACCAATAAGGATTCCCCAGGAAACACAGAACCCCCACAATCCATTGGCAAAATGAAATGTCGCGGAGGTGATGCCAATCATGTATATGATTCTTCCGCCCCAGGTCTGAAATTCCGCATTCATGATATCCATCAAAAATGGCGCCGCCAGGAACAGGTGTTTTTCGTAAAACAATTTGGGCGCAACCGTGGTTCCCAGGTGGTAGATCAGGAAGGCAAAAACAATGACGCCAGTGATTCTTTGCAGGGTGTACAGCCAGTTTCTGGTATAGCCGTAGTGGCGGACGTTGCGTTTGCCCGAAAAATAAATGTAAAAGCCCATCATGGAATGGAGCAACAAGGGAGCGTAAATAAAGGCGACTTCGATCCCAAAAAGAAATGGCAGGTTGTTTATCAGGTCGATGCTCAACTGATATTGCAGGGGACCGACTGTTCTGAGAGCATTGATGCCAAGGTGAAACGCCAGAAAAACGCCGATGGGAACGAGGCCCATCAGGGAATTGATCTTGAGGAGGAAAAAGTGGGCCTGATCCTGGGTGATTTTAGCCATAGATGATTCGTCGGGAGTTAAAGCGGGAACGGTTCATTTCTGATGACTACAAAAATGCCTGAATTTTATCCAGGCGGAGATATTCTGGAGCAAAATATCGGATAAGGCAAGATGTTTCGATGGAGATAAAGGGATTTTGATTTTGCAGGCCGATCAAAAGCCTGCGCGCAAATTTGGATCGTCCTTGAAATTAGAAATCGTATTCTAAAATAGGTCGGTCATTGGACCCGGAATCGATGGGCTTGTCTGTGGAAACGATTTTCAGGTTTTCAGGTGATTGAACGAAGAAATCGACAAACCCGCACTTCCCGCATACTCTCGGTTGGAGGGGAACTTTCTTTTCGACACCGTGGTCTTGACGGACAATCATGATCAATTCAAGATCTTTACTGGTCCGTAAGCCGATTTCACCTTTGACGATACTTTGCTCACCGCACTTGGCGCATGCATTTTGAGTGCTGGACATGATGCCCTCCTCAGGTTGGAAACTTGCGGGATTTATGAGGAATGAAGGAAAATAAAACGCCCCTCTTAACCTGTGCCGAATTATAGCATAAGTCAAGAAGGGCGTGTTAGGCGGGTTTATTATTTTGATTGGGGGGTGGTTTGGGAAACTCCGTGAACCGAGTTGAAAACCTGTCTTTCTTCCTTGACCCTACCTGACTCAAAATCCACATTATCAGAATCTCGATTGATTAGTTCTCTCAATTCCTTGCCGGCATGGAAAACCGGTTTTTTCCTAAGAGGTAAATAGAGAGGCTCACCTGTAATGGGTTTTTTAGCAACTCTCGCTTTATGTTCGTTGATGCGGAATGAACCAAAACCCTGAACAACAACTCGACCCTCTTTTTCGAGGTTGAACATGATTGTGTCTAGAATAGCCGTCAGATATTTATCCGCTTCTTTTTTCGAGACATTCATTCTTAATGATAATTTTGTGGTCAAATCAGATCGAGTCATCGTTTGCCTTCCCCCCCAGATTAGATGTTTTGTGATTGTGACAATATAAGGGAGCAAAAATCAGGCCAAAACGAAAATTATCATGTAAATGTATATATATCAAAAAGTTACTTGATTTCAGGTAAGGTCCGAACCTTCAACAAGTTTCTGTATTTTGTTAATAAGTGTGAACAAAAGTATACAGTTGGTGGTAAAATTCCGGCGGGCTTGTGATGCTTGGGATTTATCAATGCTTTAGGTGAAGAGGGCGATTGGGCTGATAAACGGCCCCTGTTTTTTCAGGAAATTCCTGGTATTTTGGTGTCCATATTCCCCCTGATCGGGGTATTGAAGCCTGTGCAGGGATGCCGGAACTATCCACTCAACCATTCAGTCAACTATATTAAAAAATGATAAATAACTTGCTGGTTTATCTGACCCACCCGCATGTAGATGCCTGGAACTTCAAGCCGGAACATAAGAAAATTCTTGAAGCTCAGGTTCCCGGCCTGGAAGTGACCGTTTGTTATCATTCAGCCGAGTTTTTGAAACTCCTTCCCACTGCCGAGGCTGTTGTCGTCTGGTATTTCAAAAAAGAGTGGCGGGACAAAGCCCTCCAGTTGCAATGGATCGCCACCCCGGCGGCGGGAACCGACTGGATAGAAGTGTCGGCTGACGAAAATTTGCAGATATCCCACGGCGGGTTTCATGGGTGGATGATCGCCGAATCCGTAACAGGCGCCATTTTTTATTTTTGCAAGGCGTTCGCTTTTTCGTCCGCCATGCAAAAACAGGCGAAATGGGCCAGGATAAAAATTTCCGAACGCCTGCGCTCTCTGTACGGAGCAAGAGTCACCATTCTGGGGTTCGGAAAGATTGGCACCATCATCGGTCGGGCGCTCAAACCTTTCGAATGCACGCTCACCGGAGTGAAACGGGTTGCCAGCGAACCGCCGGAGTATTTTTCTAAAGAGGATAGGGTGGTAACGGTGGATCATCTCATGGAAGTTCTAAAGACCACCGACCATCTTGTTCTGGTACTGCCCGGAGGAAACGCGACCCAGGGAATCCTCAAAACGGAACATTTTAAAATGCTCCCTACATCAAGTGTTGTCTATAACGTCGGGCGGGGCAATGTCTATGAAGAGGAGGATCTGGTGAACGCATTGGAAAATGGAGAAATCGCCGGGGCCTATCTCGATGTGTTCGGTCAAGAACCCCTCAAAGCAGAATCTCCCCTGTGGGGCATGAAAAACGTTCTCATCCAGCCGCACCTGTCCGCCGCATCGCCGCAATATCTGGAGTTGTTCGTCCGTGAGCTGGCGGGAAGAATAAATTCAGGGGAGTTTTCTTAGTTATTTAGAACTTAACTCAATATCATTTGGAATAAAAATGAACGATAAACAAAATGATAAAGCGTTTGTAATCCGTAAGAAACATTACTTGGTAATGTCATGCTGGTTTGTTTTTGGCATGTTGTTTCTTTTTTTGACCGTGGAATATAATGAGTTATTTTTGATACCTTTTTTAATATTATTTCTTTCGGTTGGTTTTTGGTATCTCTTTACAAAGTGCCCCAAATGCAAAAAACCCATTTTTTCGAATCCACCTGATCCGGTCAATTCTGTAGGAATGCAAAACTACATTTCTTGGACTCCCTGGCTACCGACAAATTGCACTAAATGTGGACTTGATTTCGATTAACAAATTTTTCTAAAAATGGTGAAGGTTATGAAGAAGCTCCCTTTTAATCTTTTCTCAGCGTTCTTTGCGGCTCGCGATGACGTATCGGATAGTTTTGGTAAACTTCATTAAGATTCTCCCCTTATGCAAAGGTCTCGTCTCTAAGAGGTAAGTTCAGAATAGAACCCATGAAAAGCCATTTAAATAATCTTCTTGAAGAAATCAGGGATTGCCGTTTATGCGAGGAGCATCTGCCTTTGGGGCCGAGGCCGGTGGTTCAGGCCGACCGGAAAGCCAGAATCCTGATTGTGGGGCAGGCGCCGGGACGCAAAGTGCACGAGACCGGAATTCCGTTCAATGATCCAAGCGGCGACCGCTTGCGCGCTTGGATGGGAATCGACAAGGCTGTTTTCTACGATGCCGCGCAGATCGCTCTTTTACCGATGGGGTTTTGTTATCCGGGTACAGGAAAGTCAGGCGACCTGCCACCAAGGCCGGAATGCGCCGAAGCCTGGCGTGAAAAACTTTTGCACAATCTGCCACATATTCAACTGACTCTGGTGATCGGGCAATACGCGCATAAGTATCATCTTGGCAAAAGACAATCCAAAACCCTGACCGAAACCGTGAAAGCCTGGCGGGAATTTAGAGGGGAGGGATTATTGCCATTGCCGCACCCCAGCCCGCGCAACAATATCTGGCTGAAAAAAAATGAGTGGTTTGAAATAGACGTTTTGCCTGCCTTAAAGGACGAAGTGCAAAAGTTGGTCAAGAAGGGATAGTTGCGTTCTCAGCGGTGAAAGACTATTGACTGTCTACAAAGAAGCAAACTTCATGTGGAAATCGGTGGCTTGCTGAAAGTGATGGCCGACTTTGAGGAGAGTTTCTTCGTCGAAATGGCGGCCCATGAGTTGCAGGCCGATGGGCAGGTTTTCGGCGGTGAACCCGCAGGGGATGGAGAGAGCAGGAATTCCCGCCAGGTTTGCTGAAATGGTGTAGATATCGGCTAAATACATTTGCAGGGGGTCGTCCAGTTTTTCTCCCAGTTTGAACGCGGGGGCGGGACAAGTGGGAGCGACGATCAGATCGCATTTTTTATAGGCGTCTTCAAAATCCCGCTTGATCAGGGTGCGCGCTTTTTGCCCTTTGAGGTAGTAGGCATCGTAATAGCCGGAACTGAGCACGAACGTTCCCAGGATGATCCGGCGTT
>CAYPQH010000133.1:0-5067 GCA_964412825.1 uncultured Nitrospinaceae bacterium
GAATCCCATGGAAAACCATCGAATTTTCTGCTGACTGTGTCTTCCCACCTGACGCCGTTTTATCCAATTTTGGTGTTTGGAAATAAAAGGGCCGGGTATTTTTTAGTCTCAATGGAATTAGAATTATTACGGGCTCCCGGTTTTGGAGGTCCCATGAGTTGGGTTCCATATAAAATGAAGTAAAGGAAACCTGGAAATTATGAATCGAGAAAAAATAAGAAATGTTGGCATCATCGCCCACGTCGATCACGGAAAAACGACATTGGTCGATACCCTTCTGCGTCAAAGCGGCATGTTCCGGGACAATGAAGTCACGGGCGACTTGATCATGGACAGCAATGAGCTGGAACGTGAGCGTGGAATCACCATTTTCTCCAAAAACGCCGCGATTCGCTACAACGGCTACAAAATAAACATCGTCGACACACCCGGTCATGCGGATTTTGGCGGCGAGGTGGAGCGTATTTTGAAAATGGTCAATGGCGTTCTTCTTTTGGTAGACG
Organism: uncultured Nitrospinaceae bacterium; assembly: GCA_964412825.1. Classification (GTDB taxonomy): domain Bacteria; phylum Nitrospinota; class Nitrospinia; order Nitrospinales; family VA-1; genus JADFGI01. The sequence continues at coordinate 504 of CAYPQH010000133.1, forward strand.
CCGTTGAAGGCCCCATGCCGCAAACCCGCTTTGTGCTCAAAAAATCTTTGGACCTTGGTCTTAAGCCAATTCTTGTTGTCAATAAAATCGACCGAAACGGCGCCGACCCAGAACGAGTAGTCAATCAGGTTTTCGATTTATTTGCGAGTCTGAATGCCACGGATGAGCAGTTGGACTTTTCCATTATTTACACCTCCGCCAAGATGGGGATTTCCCGGCTGGAACCTGACGACCCGGACAGTGACATGAAACCCGTGCTGGATCTCATCATCGACAAAGTGGATGAGGATGATGGCGACGCGGAAGGTGCATTCCAGATGCTGGTTTCTTCAATCGATTACAGCGATTACCTGGGACGAATCGGCATAGGTAAAATCACGCGCGGGTCCGTCCACCTGAAAGACAGTTATACCTTGATCAAACGATCGGGAGATAAGGAACAATTCAAGATTTCCAAATTGCTGACATTTGAAGGCCTTCAACAAGTGGAAACCGACACGGCCGTGATGGGCGACATTATCGGGATTGCCGGCATGAAGGATGTGGACATCGGCGAAACCATCACCGACAGTACAAATCCTGAAGCGCTTCCGGTCATCGAAATTGATGAACCGACGCTTTCAATCAACTTCATGTCCAACACTTCGCCTTTCGCCGGCAAAGAGGGCAAGTTTGTGACGTCACGGCAATTGCGTGATCGTCTGTTTAGGGAGGTCAAGTCCAATGTCTCGTTGCGGGTCTGTGAAACGGAAATGCAGGACACCTTCAAAGTTTCCGGCAGAGGGGAATTGCATCTGACGATTCTCATTGAGACCATGCGCAGAGAAGGGTACGAGTTTTCCATTTCCCGACCCGAGGTGGTCATGAAAGAGGAAGACGGAAAAAAGCTGGAACCGGAAGAGTTTGTCACTCTGGACATGGAAGAAGCCTACATGGGGAACGTGATGGAAACCATGGGCAAGAGAAAAGCCACTCTCAAAAATATGGCCCCGATGGGAGAAGGGTCTCTCAGGTTGGAGTTTGTTGTGCCGACTCGCGGGTTGTTCGGTTTCACTTCCGAATTTTTAACTATGACCAAGGGCACGGGAATTATCAACCGAAATTTCCACAACTTCATTCCTTTCTGTGGAGATATCGCTTCAAGAATCAACGGCGTCCTGATTTCATTGGAAACGGGCAAGACCACCGGTTTCTCCCTGTTCAATCTTCAGGAACGCGGAAGCTTGCTGATAGGGCCAGGACAACAGGTGTACTCCGGGCAAATTGTGGGCGAGAACAATAAGGATAACGATCTTGTGGTCAATGTCTGCAAAGAAAAAAAATTGACCAACATGAGAGCTTCCGGGTCGGATGTGAATGTTATTCTCACGCCTCCAAAAAACATGAGTCTCGAACAAATACTGGGGTTCCTCAATGAAGATGAACTCGCGGAAATCACTCCCAACAGCATTCGTTTGCGAAAAAGACTTTTAGATGAAAATGACAGAAAACGCAATTCCAGATCCCGTAATAAGGCCACCGTTGGATGACCTGGTTTTTCAGGCGGCATGTAGCATCAAATGATGCGCCTCACTTGCGGGAATTCATTGCTGTAGTTCGCAAAATAAGGTAAGATCGCCGAAAATTTCCCGTATCAAATGACTTTTTTAAATGGCTCGATCGCTCTATCGAGTGTTCGAGCCATTTTCACATACAAAAAGAGATTGATTTAAATGCTCAGAACCACTTTAGTCCAGCATGTCCGCCAGCAAGAAAAGATGAACCCAGGCGCCACCGGGGAATTCACCAGCCTGATGAATGAGATCATGGTGGCGGCCAAGATCGTTTCGCTGGAAGTGAATAAGGCTGGCATTGGTGAAGATATTTTAGGATTGACCGGAAAAATCAACGTTCAGGGAGAAGAGGTTCAAAAGCTCGATGAATTTGCGGACATGACTTTCACCAAGATCATTGGCCAATCGGAAACGGTTTGCGCCATCACCTCCGAAGAACTGGAGTACCCGGTCATCATTCCTCCCGAAAGAAACCCAGGCAAATATATTTTCATGATGGACCCACTGGACGGATCTTCCAATATTGATGTCAACGTGGGCATCGGCACCATTTTTTCAATTTACCGAAAAAAAACCCCGGGAGACAAAGTTACAGACGAAGATTTACTACAAAAAGGCGATCAACAAATAGCCGCAGGTTACATTATCTACGGGTCCAGCACCATGTTCGTGTACACATCGGGAAAAGGCGTTTTTGGTTTCACTCTGGACCCTTCTCTCGGAGAATTTTTTCTTTCCCACCCGAATATCAAGATCCCCAAACAAGGTTCTACCTACAGCATCAACGAGGGCAATACAGAAATATGGTGCGAGGAGCAAAAAAAATTAATCAGCTATCTGAAGGATAAAGACACGGCCACCAACAGGCCCTACCGATTACGGTACATCGGCACTCTGGTTTCCGATTTTCACAGGACGATACTCAAAGGCGGGATTTTCATGTATCCCAAAGACAAAAACAATCAAAACGGAAAATTGCGTTTTGCTTTTGAAGCCGCACCCCTGGCATTCATCATCGAAGATGCTGGAGGCCGGGCTTCTACCGGGGAAATAAATATTCTCGAAATCGTCCCGACGGAAATACATCAGCGCGTTCCCCTTTACATTGGTAGCACGCAGGATGTAGATCTTGCGGAAAGGTACCTGACCAATCCTTCGGATTGTAAATAATCAGCCTGACCCCGTTTTCCCGCCCCTCATGCGGGCAATAATCCACCGAACCCAATATGAAAATTCAGAGCATTCGCGGCGTCAAGGACATCTTACCCGGAGACATTGAAAAATGGCAGTGGGTCGAGGAAATAGCCCGAAGTGTCTTCAGTAAATATGGGTTCAAGGAAATTCGCCTTCCCATTTTTGAGAACACAAAACTATTTTCCAAGAGTATCGGCGAAACCACCGACATCGTCGAAAAGGAGATGTACACCTTTGAAGACCGGAGCGGAGAACAAATCACTCTGCGTCCTGAAGGAACGGCCTCCGTGGTACGGGCTTATATCCAGCATAAAATGTACAATCCCCCGTCTGTTGTCAAACTGTATTACATGGGCCCCATGTTCCGTTACGAACGCCCGCAGGCGGGCCGGTTCCGGCAGTTTTATCAAATAGGAATCGAAGCCATGGGGACCGATAACCCCACAGTCGATGTAGAAGTCATGACTCTCTTGATTGAGTTTTTCCGGTTGCTGGGGCTGACCGATCTGGAACTGCAAATCAACAGTCTGGGATGCGCCGATTGCCGACCCAAATATCGGGAAACGCTGAAGGACGCAATTCGCGGACATCTTGATGAGCTGTGTCAAAACTGCAATCAACGCTATGAGAGAAATCCTCTCAGAGTTCTCGATTGCAAGGTGGAACGCGACCGGGAAATCGCTAAAGAATTGCCAAAGACAAAAGACCATCTATGCGAATCATGCCAGACAAACTTCGTTCAGGTGCAAACACTTCTGGACTCCACGCAAACGCCCTACTCCCTGAACCCCCTGCTGGTTCGCGGGCTGGATTATTACACGCGCACGACGTTTGAAGTGGTTTCCACAGGACTTGGAGCGCAAAATGCCATTTGCGGCGGAGGTCGTTACGATTCCCTGGTCGAAGAATTCGAGGGACCGCCCACCCCCTGTTTTGGATTTGCGCTGGGAATGGAACGGTTGATATCCGTCATTCCTTTTGACGACAAAATGGATCTGGAGTCCCGGCCCGATATTTTTGTGGTCGGTTTGGGAGAGGAAGCGAAATCCGTGACCTTCAAAATCATTCACGAGTTGCGCCGTGCCGGATTCAGCGTGGATCAGGATTATACCGGCGGCAGTATGAAAAGCCAGATGCGAAAAGCCAATAAATCCGGATCACGATTTTCTCTGATCGTTGGCGAAAATGAAATAAAATCTGGAATGTATTTATTAAAAGACATGGAAACCGGGTCCCAAAATGAAGTAACCGCCACGGACCTGCCCACCGCCATCCGGGAACAATTGGCAAAGCCACCCACTCAAGGGAAGGTTTGAGCGTACCAGTATCTCAGCAAAAATGCACCATGCGGACATTGACCTCTGAAAACCCACGTGTTAAATTGATCGACTCGAAGATTTAAAAACTTTCCCAGGCGATTTCAAAATGGCCAGTAAGGAACTGGAAGTTCTGGAAGATTTTATCGCCCAGAACAATTTAAAGATAACTCGGCAAAGGCGGTCCGTGCTCAAAGCTTTTCTCGATTCCGAAGAGCATGTCAGCGCTGAAGAACTGTATAAACTGGTCACGGCTTTCGAGCCTAAAGTGGGTCTGGCAACGGTTTATCGAACTTTAGCCCTGTTGACCCAAAGCGGTCTTGCGTCCGAGCTGGATTTTGGCGACGGGCAAAAACGCTATGAGCACAAATACATGCATAGCCATCACGATCATATGATCTGCACCGAATGCGGAAAGATCATCGAGTTCAATCATCCTCTGATTGAAAAATTTCAGGAAGAAGTCGCCGCCCGCAATGGATTCACCATCACGTCCCACAA
>CAYPQH010000134.1:0-4977 GCA_964412825.1 uncultured Nitrospinaceae bacterium
TTTTGGGCCACTAAAAGATATTGACCGCCAAGAGGAAGCCATTCCAGCCACGGTTCCAGAGGAGTCATGAACGCCAGGGATTTTGGAAAGAAGGTGGTGAAAACAATGCGCATTGCAGAGAAACCGGTTTTTCTGCCCAGTTGTTTCGATTGCAACGGGGAAAGCAGAACCGCGTCCTTATCGAAAACGCAGTCTTTGACAATTTTTTGAGTGAAAGGATTCCAGGGGTTGTGTTCCCATAGGATGAACCTTCCCTTGCTAACGAGCAGGGAACGCAATTCTTTGAGAATTGCCAGATGTTCGCTGTGCGGGATGTGGTGAAAGACGTTTGCGGCCAATATTATGTCGTATGCGCCCTGTTTCCATTGTTCCGATGCCATTTCATGGAAGACATTGGTGGTGTCGTTGAGGGTTCGGGCTTCTTGAACCATTTTATCTGAGAGATCTGTCCCCGTGTAGGTCGCCTCGGGGAAAAATTTTTTAATTGGCGGGTAGAGTGAGCCTGTCCCACAGCCAAAATCGAGAAACCGGATGGGCCGGTCGCACAATTCAGGGAACAGCCGGGCCAGGGTCTTTATTTTCGCGGTGGGAAAATAGTCGGTGTCGAATCCTGTGATTTCCAGGGATTCATCCAGCAGGGTTTTATAGTTGTTGGAAAATTTATCGAAAAACTGCGCCATGACCCGTATTCGTCAAAAGGAATGATAAAGTTCCATATACTGATCCATTATCTGGCTCCAGGCAAATTTATTCCGCACCTTCTCCTGAACCTTAAGGCCCATTTTTTTTCGCTCGGAAGCATCTCCAAGTTGTTCCAGTTTTTGCGCCAGAGCGTTGGCTTCGCCGGGAATAAGAAACCCGGTTTCTCCATCTTCGATGATTTCAGGAGCGATGCCGACGCGTGTGGCAATGATCGGGATTCCATGAGAACCGGCCTCCAGAATGGGCTGGGAAAAATTTTCGTAAAGGGAAGGATAGACGAACACATCGGCGGCGTTATAGAACGAGGGCAGGGCGTCAGCCGGTTTGGGGCCGGTAAAGACGACCCGATCGGTTATTCCAAGGTCGGCGCAACATTTTTTCAGCTCGTTCAGGTAACCGGATTTCGTCAGACTGCTGGTTTTTTCCTCCCCCCCGACAATCGTGACCGTGTAAGGCCGGGACAGCTTGCTCACTGCCTTTAGAATCAACTCCACCCGGCGCACGCGGGCAATACGCCCGACAAACAGGATTTTTAGCGACGCGTCCTCTATCTCTAGCCGATTCTCTTGAACGGGGACATCGACTCCCATCGGTATGACACGCAGTTTTTTCCGGGATATTCCAAACTGGATGGCGTCTTCATATTCTCCTTTGGAAGACACGACGACGGCGGAGGCTCTTTTGGCTGACGTTTTCAGGGTCAAAAGATCGTAAACCCGGTAGGGAAATTTCTGCCACGGTGCCGCCAGGTATTTTTGGTAGCCGGAAAGCGATCCGTGGGTATTCAGAATAAAAGGTTTTTTATGGATCGCGGCAAAAAAAAACCGCTGTCTGTCTGGAAATTCCGATAGTTGTGACTGTGCAGAATATCGAAGTTTTTTAAATGTTTCCCGATTCCCAAAGTGACGCAATAACGCATCAAGCGAAAATGAATGGGGAGCCTCGTGACCGTGACATTGCCAATGGTTTCTTGTTTGGGCAGGGCGGGGTCTATATCGCAATAACTGGTCAAAACGGGGGAGTGAACGTCTGCCAGGGATTCCAAGCGGGTGGAAATTTGAAATGCCTGATTGGCCGGGCCTGAGATATAGGGGAGAAAAGATTCGATGGTGCGTAAAACGATCAAAGGTTTTCCAGCGCCGAAGGATTCTTTTTCAGGGAGTTTTCTGCTACCACGTTTTCCAGAGTTCTCTTTTCATAATCCAGAATGCCGAGATGCTGGGTCAGCATTCTCACCTGATTGGTCAGGGCTGAAATGCGAATGGAAAAATGCAGGCAGATGATCATCAGAAACACTAAGCCGGAGAAGAAGAGGGTGGAGGTGAACAAGGTCGCGCCCACCAGGTCGGAAATCCAGATCAGTAAGTCTTCCGAAATGGAAAGAATCAGCATCAGGCTTCCGGTGACCAGCCAGCCCAGGGAATATTCTTCGTTGAGGTGCTTTCTGCGCACCAGCTCAAACACATAAGCGACAAGAAAAATACAAATTAAAATGGCGATGATTCGGATTCGAGGTGGCACTGGGATTACTCTTTAGGTTTTTGTCGCAATAGAGTCACTATGATCGACAGGAACATTTTAAATACATAATAAATCGTCTTGTGTCCGCTGTGCATCGATTTATTACCCGGACTGGGATGCATGGTCACGGGAATTTCACGGGTTTTGAATCCGTAGCGGTGGAGCATGATAATGAAATCGGCGTCCGGGTAATCCGGCGGATAATATTCGCCCGCCACAAACTGTATGGCCTTGCCCTTCAATGCCTGAAAGCCCGAAGTGGGGTCGGAAACTTTTTGTCCACAGAAAAAAGAAGCCAGGTTGCCGAAGATGAACATCCCTATCCGTTTGAGGACGGTGGTTTGGTAATTATTATCTCCAAGAAAACGGGAGCCGATCACCACGTCCAGGTTTTCATGTTGTATTTCCTGCAACATATCCACAATGTAACGCGGGTCGTGTTGCCCGTCGGCGTCCATTTGCAGGACGGTCGTGTATCCGTTTTTCAGGGCAAAAATAAATCCGGTTTGCAAGGTCACTCCGTATCCGGAATTGAAGGGGAGAGAAATGACTTTTGCGCCATGTTCCCTCGATACCCGGGCGGTTAAGTCGCGGGAACCATCATTGATGACCAGAACAGGAATTTCGGGAGCGCATCTGCGGATGCCTTCCAAAACCTTGCCAATATTATTTTCTTCATTGAATGCGGGGATGACAATCAGGGTGTTTGGAAACCCGATCAAAGAGGGCGCGACAACAGCGGCGGCTTTGGGTTCCTCAGGAGAGGGTTCCACGGCGACCGGTTCTGCCAACAGCGTATCGGAGTGCTTTTCCCTGAATAGTTTATTCAACCGTCATTGCCTCAAGCGTCATCTTAAAGGATAAAACCTTTGTAAAAAACACGCATACTCCTATAGAAGCGGAATTTATTAGGATAAACTTAAGCATTAATAGAAAATAAATGACAATCTGCTGAAAACTTGGAAAAATAAGCGGGATTTTGCTTTGTTTAGCGGGAATTTTATTTCATGACAGGGAGTGGTTGATGGTGTGGATCATTTCATTGAGTCGGCCAAAATTCCGGTGATTGAAATCAAAAACCAACCGGGGTAAATCCAGGTGCTCCCGGTTCTTCAATTCATCGTTCAAGGGCGGACTCGCCTGTATTTCGCCTGTAGTCAGGATGTCTTTAAATTCAGAGTTCAGCCGGGTGATGAGTTTTTTTGGGATTTCTCTGGTGAAGCGTAAAACGGTGAGACCCCGAACGTATCTCAGGGAATGATAAACCCGGAAAAAATCGGTGACATATTTTACAGCTTCTTCAGTAGAATGTGCCACCTGCAATAATTTGCGGTCATCTTTGGAAACAAAGCCTCTCTCGATCAACACCGAATCGACAAAATCCAACCAGATTTTCCAGTAATCGCCGCTATCATCTTCCAATAGAACGATGGGGCGGGGCAAGGTTTTTCCGGTTTGAAACAAGGTCAACATTTCGAAGCCTTCGTCCTGGGTTCCGAATCCGCCAGGAAAGAGAACGGTGGCGTCGGATTCCTTGACGAATATCAATTTCCGGGTGAAGAAATATTTGCACTGTATTAGTTTGGGGTCGTCGATGATATAGGGGTTCGCCGATTGCTCGAAAGGCAGCTTGATATTGACGCCAAAGCTGTTTTCTTTTCCCGCGCCTCGATTAACAGCTTCCATGATTCCTGGTCCGGCGCCGGATATCAACATGAAGCCATGCTGGACCAACTGTTTTGACAGTTCCTGTGCCTGGGCATAATTCGGGTCGCTTGCCTCTGTTCTGGCCGAGCCAAACACGATGACCTTGCGTTTTGTCCGGTAAGGATGAAACACTCTGAAAGAATGCCGCAATTCCTTGAGAGTGGTGTTGATCAGTTTGAAATCTCCCATATCGTCATGTTCCATGCCAAGCTTGGCCACCGTGGTGAGAATTTGGTGGAATATTTCCCCACAATCCCGGGAGGCACACCTCTTTGCCAGATCTTCAATCAATCGATCTGTTTCGGGGTTTCCGGTGCTGTAATTATTATTCGTCATATAGGGTTGTCCGTGTTCATTTTCGAGGGGTTTTATTATACACTCCGATTATGGCAGATTATTATTGGAAGGTTCGGAAGTCTTTCTTTACCTTGGAAAAATAGGATTTTGGCTTTCGCCCGACCTTCCTTCACTGGTACAATCGGCTTTTACAAAACGTGGATGCTTTGATGAACCTGGGTGATTTTGTGAGAATGGGAATTTATTATGAACGATAAAGTTTTGATCATAGCCATTTTCAGTTTGTTGGGAATTGGAATATTGTCGGTTTTACTGATCGTCATTCCCTGGGTCTGGGACCGGGGGATTAGTAATTGGGAAGACATACTTATAAATGACGGGTTGATTATAGGAGCGATTTTCCTTTTTGTTTATGGTTTTTATATGAATACCCGAATGCATTAAAAAACCAACCGTATTGATGAAACAAGAAAAATTGATTTGCTAAGGAGAGGATATGGCAGACGTATTGAATCAAAAAGACATCTCGGACGAATGCGCCAGGGACGCTTTACAGGCGGCGATGGAAAAAGCCGCTGAAATCGGCTGTAAAATGGACATTGCGATTGTGGATGTGGGGGCCAACCTGAAGGCTTTTTTTAGAATGGAGGGTGCCTGGCTGGGCAGTATCGACATTGCCATCAAAAAAGCCAAAACCGCCCGTTTCTTCGATATGCCCACTGGAGAAATCGGTAAACTGAGTCAACCCGG
>CAYPQH010000135.1:0-4410 GCA_964412825.1 uncultured Nitrospinaceae bacterium
CCTTTTCGGGAAGCTGATCGATGGCCTTGGCAATGATTTCTTTCAGCTCATTGAGCCTGAATTGCGTTTGCGGATCGGCATCGCTTTTTCCTGCCAGGCATTCCAGCAAGCTCTGCTGTTCCCCCGTTTCCTTCGCGATTCCCAGATCTTCAAGGCTCAATATTGGCATGCTCCGGGTTTCGTTCAGGATGTCAAAATAGTCATCCATGTTCAAACCCATTTCATCGGCTATTTCGTCATCTTCAGGAGGCCGCCCCAGATGGCTTTGCAGTTTTTGCACGACCGCATCCAAAGACGAGGCTTTTTGCCGGACCGACCGGGGAACCCAATCCATCGAACGAAGTTCGTCGAGGATCGCCCCGCGCACACGGAACTCGGCATAGGTTTTAAACTTGGCCCCACGACCGGGATCGTATTTTTTGATCGCGTCGATCAAACCCAGAACTCCCACACTGATCAAATCATCAACTTCAATATGAGGCGGCAGGCGCATCGCGATCCGATTGGCAACGTACTTAATCATCGGCCCATATTCCAGAATCACCGCATCCCGGTTTTCTGCAGAGATTTCGATCTCCTGAAGAACCTTTGGTTTGGGTGATTCCTTATACTTGGAAATTACCTGTGATTTATCGGCCATCCAGAGGTTCTCTCTTAAAGTTCATCAAATGGTTTCATCCAAATGAACGCCTTTAGACGCTTCCGCATTTTCATCCGTCACTTCCCTGGTTTTTTCTTTATCCATCAACAAGGAACCAAAGCTCCAGGCCAGCGCTCCGAATACAATGGCGGCCTCGGTGCCTCGTATCAATGCCGTGGTCATCCGCGATCCTGTCAATACGCTTCCAAATACCAGGATGGCAAAGGACAAAAGTGCAAACGATACAGCCATTTTTTTTATTTGAATTTTACTCATTGGATCAGGAACGCGCTTTTCCAAAAGAAAGATTGCTCCCTCTCTCCAGACTCCAGCCCTTTTTCAAAATGAATTTTTTCCGCCAGGGTTTGAATGCATTGGCTGAATTTTGAGTAGGGATATAAATCCATAACCGCTTTTTGCTGGCGAACGGCCTTGGGTACATTCGGGTCCGACAATATAAAGCCCAGGTACTCTATCGATATGGTGGGCAAAAATTTATCGGTCACTGCCGAAAGATTACGAAAAACTCCTTGCGCTTCTCGCTCAGAGTCCACCGAATTGATAACAAGCCTGAAATAATTTTGCGCGTGCTTTTTGTGCAAAATTTTAATCAAGGCATAAACATCCGTCAACGAGGTGGGTTCTGTGGTGGCAACGAGAATGATTTCATGGGCGGCACTGCAAAAATAGGTGACATTGGCGGAAATTCCGGCCCCGGTATCAAAAATGAGGAAGTCGTAGCCAAGGCTGACTTTATCCAACTCTTCCATGAGAAGCATTTTCTTTTCGCTTTCCAACTGGGTCAGTTCCTGCAAACCGTCTCCAGCGGGAAGTACGGTCAAGCCTGCGGGACCGGTGACAAGAATATCTTCGATATTTTTTTCGCCGGACAAGACGTGACCAATATGATGCCTTGGTGTCAAGCCAAGAAGAATGTCGATATTGTTGAGCCCAAGGTCGGCATCAATAACCAAAACGTTTTTGCCTCTTTTGGAAAGGGCGTACGCCAGGTTGGCGACAATATTGGTTTTACCAACTCCCCCTTTACCGCTACTCACGGCTAATACCCGGAGTGCTGAATCTCTCATTTTATTTTTTGCAATTCTTTTTAGTGTGGATGCCTGATCTCCTAATAGCAATTTTTCGCCCCCAATTTAGCTTGAATTTAATTAAAAATCAATTTAATTACTTTCTCCCGGTTTGCCACTTCAATATCTTCAGGAACTCTTTGCCCCATCGTAAAATATGAAAAGGGAATTCGCGTCCGCAATGAAAAATTAAATAACGATCCAAAGCTCATGCCTTCATCCATTTTGGTGAACAACACGCGGTCTATGCCAAGCAGAGAAAACTGTTTGACTGATTCCTGAAATATTTTTTCCTGGGCGGTGACACTGAGCACCAATTGAGTCTCCACATCACCCAAGTCTTCGAGCATCATTTTTAACTGACCTGAATAGGCGGTTTCTCTCGGGCTTTTTCCTGCGGTATCGATCAAAATCAGATCCTTGTCCGCATGTTTTTTGACGATGGCCTTAAGTTCACCACGAGTCTCAGCCATTTCCACCGGAACCCTCATGATGTCCCCATAAATTCGCAGTTGATCAACCGCCCCCATGCGGTAGGTGTCCAGGGTTGCCATGGCTACTTTTTTCTTTTGCCGAAAGGTAAAATCAGCGGCCAGCTTGGCGATGGTGGTGGTCTTCCCGGCGCCTGTGGGCCCGACAAAAACAACCTTTTTTGTTTTCTTTCCATCCAGTTTAATTTCTCCATTACAGAGCAATACCCGTTGCATCAAATTTCTTATTATCTGAGATTCTGATTGCGGACCCAAGTTTCCGGAAAGTTCCTGGGCACTGGCTTTCTCGATAATTTTTGAGGCCAGCCGTTCGCTCAAACCGCCTTCCACCAATTGTGCGTATGTTTCCAACTGATGACTTTTTAATCCCAAAGACTGCGCGCGTTCGGTTCTGGTCAATAAACTAAAAATAAGCGTTTTCAAGTCCAGATCGTTCTCATGAAATTGCAAGGGCTTCTGACTTCCAACCCCGCCCTCTCCTCTCACGTCTTCGCTTTCCTCGAAAGGCTCAAAGGCGGCGGTGATCTCAACCCGCTCCGTATTTCCAGTTCCACTCAATCCCGAATCGGGTTCCAAAGAACGGGTACTTATGATCAGGGCGTCTTCGCCGAGTTCACTTTTCACCCGAGTCAGCGCCTCGGAATAATTCTTTGCCAGGATCTTTTTAATTCGCATGGATACTCACCACTTCCAGGGTTCTGATCTGCACTGAGGGAGTCACCTCGCTATGCGATAAAATCACCAGATCAGGCAGAAACCTTTCTGTGAACCGTCGAAGGTGAATTCGGATGGACGGCGATGCCAGTAAAACCGGGGACGATTCCAACTTGGGCGCTATGGACTCCATCGATGTTTTCAACCGCGCCAGCAATTTTTCCGCCACACCCGGCTCCAGAGCCAGAAACGACGACGATTCCGTTCGTTGTATGGAGCCTTCGATAATGCCTTCTATTCCCCGGTCCAGGGTCATGACAGACAAGGTTCCGTCGGCGGACTGATATTGTTTGGTGATAGGCCGCGCCAGAGCCTGGCGAACAAATTCGGTCAATACGTCTGTGTCCTGTGTCGTCGGCGCAAAATCAGCCAACTGTTCCAGAATCGTACGAAGATCCCGAATCGAAATTTGTTCTTTCAGCAGATTCTGCAAAACGCGTTGGACTTTACCGAGAGTCAATAGATTGGGAATGAGCTCTTCAATGACTTTTGGGTTGGACTCTTTGAATTTGTCCAGTAGCGCCTGGGCTTCCTGCCGCCCCAGCAGTTCATGTCCATGTCGCTTAATGGTTTCCTTGATATGAGTGGTGATGACCGTTGCGGGATCGACCACGGTGTATCCGGCAATTTGCGCCTCCTGCCTGGCACTTGCCGGAACCCAGATCGCAGGCAGTCCGAAGGTGGGTTCCGTCGTCTTGATGCCTTCGATCTCCTTTTCCGAGTCTCCTGGGTTCATCGCCAGCAGGCGACCCATCATCACCGATCCGCTGGCGACTTCCACCCCTTTGAGGACGATGGAGTAATCGCTGGGTTTTAATTGCAGGTTGTCTCGGATATGAAGCGGCGGAACGATGAACCCCATCTCCAGAGCAAACTGTCGGCGAATGGATTTGATGCGCTCCAAAAGTTCCCCGTTACGATCGGCATCGACCAGTGGAATCAACTCATACCCGACTTCCAGTTCCATGATGTCGAGGGGAAGAATGGACTCCACTCGTTCAGGCACCGGGGCTCTGGCTTCATCATCCAGTTTTTTCAGGTTTTGCGTTTCCTCTGTCTGAATACCCTTGAGTCGGTAATAAGCAATGGCACCTGTGAGAACACTCAACAGAAAAAATGGGAAATGCGGCAGACCGGGAATCATCCCGAAGAAAAACAAAGCAACCGAGGCGATCACAAAGGCGTAGGGTTGATTGAGAAGTTGACTCACCAGCTCCATCGGCATATTTTTATCGGAAACCGCCCGCGTGACGACCAGACCGGCGGCAGTGGAAATCACCAGCGCAGGCAATTGAGACACCAGGCCGTCGCCTATCGTCAGCAGGGTATAAACCTGAGCCGCTTCCCCCACTTCCATGCCCTGTTGAAACACCCCAATACCGAATCCACCGATAATATTGATGAGGGTGATTAATATTCCGGCAATGGCATCCCCGCGCACAAACCGGATGGCTCCATCCATCGACCCGTAGAAATC
>CAYPQH010000136.1:0-4373 GCA_964412825.1 uncultured Nitrospinaceae bacterium
GTGGCCATCACCCGTCAGGGAAAATCGCGCGTCATCGAAACTTTCGACAAGCGCGTGGACCCGCGTAACAACACCTACTACTGGCTGGCAGGAGAAATGCGCTTAGATGAGGTCGATGAAGGAACCGATTGCGTCATGGTGGAAAAAAATCATATTTCCATCACACCCATCCATTTTGATCTCACGCATTATGCGTCTATCAACGGACTGAAGGATTGGGACATTTCTTTTTAGTAAATTTCGCGGCGGACTTGGTATTGGAGGGACTTGTATTTTGCGCCTGGCACAATCGCACCCGTAGTCTTTTTGTCTTTAACCTTGCATCGGCTGTTAAATAATCCTTGTTGGCTGATACCCCGTTCGACTTGTGGCGGAGTTTCTTATTTCAAAGAGATTTCTACTCGGTTTCTGCCTTTGGATTTGGCTTTGTAAACCGCCTGGTCGGCTCTTTTGAACACCATGTCCTCGGTGTCGTTTTCGTCAAACTGAGTCATTCCCAGACTGATCGTGACCGATAATTTTTGGCCTTTTTCTATAGGAAAAATTTCTTCCACCTGCTGGCGAATTTTCTCAGCTACTTTTTTACCCTGATCCAAAGAACATTTTTTGAGAAGAATGACAAATTCCTCTCCACCATATCGAAAAACAAAGTCCGAGGCGCGGATAGTGTGGTTCAAAGACGTGGCGACAGAATTCAAAACCAGGTCTCCAGTTTTATGACCATAGTCGTCGTTCAGCTTTTTGAAATGATCGATATCCGCGACCATGAGAATGGTCGGGTCCTTGTATCGACGATAATCCCGGATGATTTGTTCGAGGGTGAGGTTATAGGCATTCCGGTTTAAAACCTTGGTGAGAGGATCGACCAGAGCCTGGGTCTTCCATTTTTTAGTTTCATCCAGTTTGTTATTGTGAATGGCTTTGACGATGGCGTTGTGGAGGGCCTCGGGTGAAAACTTATCCTTGACCAGGTAATCTTGAGCCCCGCTTTTCATCGCATCGACCGCCACTGCTTCGCTACCCTGACCGGTGAGCATTATAACGGCTCCGGGATAACCTTTTTCTTTTAAAATAGAAAGGAATTCCAGCCCATCCATATCGGGCAACAAATAGTCCAGAAGAATGCAATCCGGGTTTTCATCTTTACAGAGCTGTATTCCCTCCTGACCAGTTTCACTTTCAAAAGTACAATAACTGGATGCATCCATGCATTTTTTCAAATGCCGTGTGTAGACTTCCCGGTCTTCCGGACTGTCGTCCACAATCAGGATTTTTAGGTTGTCTGACACGGTATTCATAGTGTCAGCTCTTTTTTAGGCAACAGGACCACTTCAAACCAGAATTCCCTGAGTCTTTGGATCGCCGTGAAAAAACCTTGCAGGTCCACTGGTTTTTGGATGTAAGAATTGGCTCCCGCCTGATAACATTTGTTTATATCCTTATCATCCGAGGATGTCGTGAGGACAATGACGGGAATGGTTCTTAATTCAGGGTCTTTTTTTATTTCTTCCAGAACATCACGACCGTCGGTTCCAGGAAGGTTGAGATCCAGAAGGATTAGATCAGGGCGGGGCGATGATTCCGCCCTAGAATACCGGTTCCTCTGATGCAGATAATCCAAAGCTTCCTCGCCGTCCTCACAGCGTTGAATAGGATTGGCCATTTTGGACTTTTTAAAAGCCCGGATGGTTGTTTCATAGTCGATGTCACTGTCCTCAACTATGAGAATCAAGTGATTTGGGTTGATAGTTTTCATTCCTGCTTTCTCCTCCCAGCGTAAAGTAAAAGGTTGTTCCTTCACCTACCTTGGATTCCAGCCAAATTTTGCCGTTGTGCTGTTCAATAATTTTTTTAACGATGGTGGTTCCCGCTCCAGTCCCATCACTGAATTTATTTTTCCCGTTCAAGCGTTTAAAAATCCGGAACAGGGATTCGAAATGTTTCTCAAGAATTCCGATGCCGTTATCTTTCACATAAAAAATCGGGGGCGAGGAATGTTTGTCTGATGATTGTCCCGAGTTGGGTTTCATCCCGCTGTCAGGAATATCCCCATCATATTTGCAACCAATCTCGACCCATTTATCCGGTTTGTCGTTGTACTTGATGGCGTTGGCGATCAGGTTCTGAAAAACTTCGCCTATTCTGGTTTCATTGCCGTGAACCGTAGGGAAATCTTTTGCGATGCGCATACCCACGTTGGATTCTTTTAAGAGCGATGTCATGTTTTCCAATGTGTTTGTGAGGACGGCGCTAATGTCAACAGGCGTCATGATGTCTTCATTGCGTCCCAACCGTGCAAAATACAATATGCTGTTGATCAACGCTTCCATTCGCTTGGCGAGACGCTCAAGAGTTTCCAGTTTGGATTTGCCCTCCTCGTCCAATATGTCAATATAATCTTCCTTAAGGAAAGCGGAATAATTATAAATTCCGCGCAAAGGTTCTTTCAAATCGTGAGAGACGATGTAAGCGAAGTCGTCCAGCTCCTTATTGGAACGAAAAAGCATTTCATTGGCCCGCTTGAGATCTTTTGTATGATCGAATATTATTCGCTCGACTCTTTTGCGTTCTGATATGTCTTTAAACGTGACCACAGCGCCCTGCAATTTTCCATTTTCCTTGATGGGGGTGCTGACATATTCGACGGGAATCGGGGTGCCTTCTTTTCTCCAAAAAACTTCCCCGGACTCTCGATGCACATTACCGTCTCTTAAGGAGCGATAGATCTGACAGTCCTGGTGCGGATAGGGGGTTCCATCCGGTTTGGAATGGTGGATCATGGAATGTTGAAATTTTCCCAGGAGTTCTTCTTCCTTATATCCTAAAATTCGTTCTGCCGTGGTGTTGAGGAAAGTGGTGTTGCCTTCTAAATCCACGCCAAAAATACCTTCTCCTGCCGAGTTCAATATCTGCTGGGTCTGCCGATTGGCTTTTTCAATTTTTTCGTCGGCGTTTTTTTGCATGGTGATGTCCCGGACAATGCCGGTGAACATGCGGGTCTCCCCCATATATATTTCGCTGACCCCCAAATCCAGCGGAAATGTGGTTCCGTCCTTGCGTAAGCCGATTGCCTCACGCCGGATGCCAATGATCTTGGAAATTCCGGTTTCACGGTAATTTTGCAAGTACTGGTCGTGTTCGCTTCTGAAAGGTTCGGGCATTAAAATTTTAATATTTTTGCTTATCAACGTAGAGGGATTGTATTGGAATATAGTTTCAACGGCGGGATTGACGGATCGAATATACCCTTGTTCGTCAATCGTGATGATGGCTTCCGCGATACCGTCGAGAGTTGCCTGGAGTCGTTTTCGATTATTTTCCAATTCATTTTTTGTTATTTCCAGGACGGAAACAGTATGTCTGCGTTCGTTTTCGATTTTTTTCCGTTCGGTGATGTCCCGGACAATGCCGGTGAACATCCGGGTCTCGCCCAGGTATACTTCGTTGATCCCCAAATCCAGCGGAAATGTGGTTCCATCCTTGCGTAAGCCGACCACTTCACGGCCTATCCCGATGATCTTGGAGGTTCCTGAAGTGAGGTAATTTTTAAGATATTGATCGTGTTCGCCTTTGTAAGGTTCCGGCATCAACATGTTTACATTTTCCCCCAATACTTCGGACGCTGTGTATTGAAAAATTTTCTCAGTTGCGGCGTTGATCGATTGAATGATGCCTTTTTCGTCAATCGTGATGATGGCGTCAATGGTGCTGTCAAGAGTTGCCTGCAATTGGGTTTTGCTTTTATTCAACTCCTCCTGAATGGACTTAAGAGCCAATACGGTTATTTCCTCCTTGCGGTAGGTCTGCAAATACTCCAAAGACAATCCAATGAAAGGAACGAAGTACCCAACGATTTTGAGAAAATGAGCGATGTTAAAATTATTGTCGAACAAGGTCGTCGAGCCAAATGCCATATATCCTTGAGTGGCAATATGGGGAATGACACTGATGACCAGCGTGGAGGTGATAAAGTTTTTGTTTCTTTTAAATAGCCGGGGAAACACAAACAGTCCGGCAAGTATATATAGCACCAGAGGGCCAATGTCCCAGGGCCGGGTGATGATGGCATCCGGGAAAATGGTTTGTGGAAGCATGGCGTTTGTAGCGCAGTAATGAATGATCCCAAAAGCCACTCCTCCAAATATCAGGCTTGTCAGGACAATAAATTTCAAGCCCGCTTTATCCTCAATGGAGTCCTGTTTTTTGTTTAATAGCAGGATAGCCGCCCCGGAGGCCATGATGAGAATATTAAATATCCGGCATATGGCCCAGGTAAAAGGAATCAAGTTTTGATTGTCGGCAACGGCCTCAATGAGCCGGTCGGCGGCCAGTGTATGAAAAGCATCCATGCTTCCCGCGAAAAAAAGCGCGGC
>CAYPQH010000137.1:0-3905 GCA_964412825.1 uncultured Nitrospinaceae bacterium
AAGGTCACCGATGTTTTTGTCAGCCACACGCACATCGACCATTTCATTGGCTTCGACCATTTGTTGCGCATTGTTTTTGGCCGTGGAAAAACTATACGCCTGTATGGGCCTGAAAACTTCGTCGCCAATGTGGAAGGGAAACTGGCCGGGTTCACCTGGAATCTTGTCGACAAGTATAACGAGTCCATTAGCCTTGAAGTCGTGGAGGTCCACGAAGATCATTTGCTCAAGGCACGGTTTCGGGCCATCGACAAATTCAAACGGTCCGAGGAACGCCGGGAGCCTTTTGAAAATGGTCTTTTGCTTGAAGAACCTTCTTTCTCCGTTCATACCGCTATCCTGGAGCATCGCGTGCCCTGCCTGGGGTTTTCCCTGAAGGAGATGTTTCATGTCAATGTCCGAAAGGACCGGCTGGATGCCGCCAATTTTTCCAGCGGCCCCTGGCTGAATGAATTGAAGCAGTTTATTTTTGAAGGCAAGCCAGATGATTTTATGGTTCCGGTCCCGGTCAATGGTGGCAAAGAGACAACGGAAATGGCTTTGGGACCGTTGAAAGACGAATTGCTCTTCATTTCTCCGGGACAGAAAATCGCTTATGTGACCGACACGGTGTACAACGAGGACAACAAAAAACGCATCGTGGCCTTGATTGCCGAGGCGGACGTTTTTTTCTGTGAATCGCCTTTTCTGAGGGAAGAAGAAGAACGGGGCGCGGAAAGACGGCATCTGACCTCCCGGCAGGCGGGGTTGCTGGCGGGCGAAGCCCAGGTCAAACAACTCAGGACCTTTCATTTCTCGCCCAAACACAAAGGGCGTGAATCGCAATTGCGTGAAGAAGCGCAGGACGCATTTGAAGAGATAAAAAACGCCCGAAATATTTCCTGACTCAAACATGAACCGCATCTGACATGAAAAAAAAGTTGTCTCTCCCGGCTTTAGTGTCTTTGAAGCTGAAACAAATTCTGTTTCCGGGATCGAAAGAATTTTGGGAAACCCGGTATTCACTGGGGGGGAATTCGGGTCAGGGATCCTACGGAAAATTTGCCGAATTCAAGGCCGATGTCCTGAATGAGTTTGTGAGCGAAAAGGCGATCCTCTCCGTCATCGAATTTGGATGTGGGGATGGGAATCAGCTGTCCCTTGCCAAGTATCCCCGATACATCGGGCTGGATGTTTCACCCACTGCCATTTCTCTATGCCGGGAAAAATTCGGTCAGGATGAGAACAAAAGTTTTTTCTTGTACAGCCCCTCCTGCTTTGTGGACCGGCAAAACGTTTTTCAGGCGGACCTTGGCCTCTCGCTTGATGTTATATATCACCTCGTGGAAGACGATGTTTATAACGCCTATATGGACCATCTTTTTTCAGCGTCTGAAAAATTTGTGATTGTATACTCCAGCGACATGGATCAGACCGGAGGAGCGCATGCCCGCCATGTACGGCACCGGAATTTTTCTGCACAGGTGAAGGAACGTTTTCCGGACTGGGAATTGATGGAAAAAATCAAGAACCCGTATCCGGGCAAGGGAGATTTCGGAAAAGGGTCGTTCGCCGATTTTTTTATATTCAAAAAGAACGAATCTTCATGACCTTGCATTTATCCGTAAGAACCCATTAATAATCACAGGCAACCACTCGAATAGAGGAAGAGGAATGGGATGATTTTTCTGGACTTTGGATTCCTCTGGGTCTTCGCATATCTGCTGGTGGCACGGTTGCAGGTGATTCCCGCAGTCGGCGAAAAGATCGCGCTTGCATTTGCCTGGGCTCTCGGTTTAAAGAGCTTGATCATTTATGTGCTGGTGTTTTTGGGCCTGACCAAGAGTATTTGGATTCAGTCGGGAGTGAGCCTTGGCGCTCTCGTTATTGCGGGACTATTTTGCAACCGGCAGTCCGTGAGCGCCCTTCATCCAGCGTGTCCCAGAGATAAAAAATCTCCTCTGTTTGGGATGACGGTCCTGATCCTGGGAGTTCTGCTTGGCTTTAGTCTGGCCAATACCTTGTTTTTCCCAATCACCGAAGCGGACGGAATCTGGTATCACATCCGGGGAATGGTTTTTTTGCATGCAGGTGGGTTCGATTCAGAGACGGTTGTTTCCCAGTTCAGGCAATACCCGCCTTTTGTGCCGTTGCTGTACGCTTATTTACTGTCGTTCGAGGTGGACACGGTAAAGATAATTTTCCCGTTCATATATTTATGCCTGCTGGTAATTTTTTATTGCCGAATTTCAGCGGTCACAGAAAATCAGAAGATCGCCGCCCTGTTCACCCTCGTTTTGGGCACCACGCCCTATTTCTGGTGGCATAGTTTTTTGCCTTTTCTGGATCTTGCGACCGGTTTTTATTTTTCCATTGGCGCCCTGTACTGGTTCTCGCTGATTCATAATATTTTGAGCGTGAAGCCGGAAGACGAGCCGCCGAATCTCTGTTCATGGGCGCTTCTCAGTGGGATATTACTCGGGCTTTCCGCCTGGAGCCGATTGGAGTTTCTTCTTTACAACGCGATCCCCATTTTAATTTTGATTTATACTCTGGATCGAAACCAAACGTTCAATAAAAGTAAAAAAAATAAAATTCTGCTTTGTCTGGCCGTTCCTTCGCTATTCTTTTCCACGCTATGGTTTTTGACGCTTGCCGGTTTTGATTCGCCCGTAGAAAAGCGGGTTATGGCTGTTGGTTTGGCAGGAATGGGGATGGGGTTCCTGATTCTGGTAAATTTAAAATGGAATTTTCATCTAAATAAAACGCGGTTGGTCGGGTTGGGGGTTTTAGCGGTTGTGGGGTATCTGGCGTTGATGCTGCTGGGAGGCCCGCAATCGGTGTCGCTTGGGAAAGCCTTGTCCATCGCCTTGATGCGGTCTGTCAGCGTGCATGCATTTTATTTATGTACCCTGTTCCTTGGAATATTTCTATTATTTGAAAAATTACAAAAACTATCCGAGGCTGAAAAACTGCTGGGCGCATTTCTGGGTTTTTATGCGCTGGTGCATTTTCTGATTTTCTCCTATTCCGAACCCAAATGGAGTGACCTTTCTGCTTATATCGATGTTCTGCTGGTGCATCCGGGGCATTCGATCAACCTTTCGGACACGCGCGGCATGCTGGCGTTTTATCCGATCCTGATATTTTTTGTGTCAAGGTTGCCGGTGGTCAGGAGGAGTTTTGCAAATGAGTGATGCGAGGTGGGTGCGGACAATCGTGATGGGCATTGTAATCGGTAATTTAATCGTCCTTGCAAAATTTTTCATGGTTCCCAGAATACAGCTTCTCCTGGCGGATGAAGGTCTTACCGTGAATCAACGGATGGAAACCGTTGGTCCGCGTGATATGCCGAACCAGTTAGGGCAGACCTATCAAGTGGGCAACCGCATTCAGGAGTTGACGCCTTTGGAGGCGACGATTTTTATGCCGCCGGGTGATCGGATGAAAGGGTCGTTTCGTTCGGCGACGACTCAGACATTGTATCCGAGGAAACTATTTTTTGGAGAGAGTGAAAACTTTGAAATGGAGCTCAATAAAGCAAAAAATGCTGAGTCTTCCTATTTCGTTTATTCTCCAGACTGGCGACCGGATTTTTGTGAGGAGAAGTCCCGCATCGAACTGACCGATTCCGGGTTCGGCATGTGCCGTCTGGCCCAATAAGAAAAGCAGGGTCAAGCTTTTTCCTCGGCAGGCTGAGAAGGGGCGAGGAGATTTTTAAAATAAAGTGTGAACAGCAGGGTCAGGAAAAACACGAAAATCCGGTCGAGGGTCGTCGCCAGCAATCCTTCATTGAACCCGGTTCCCGCGAGTTCCGATAACAGGCCGACGGCCATCTCTCGCGTGCCAATGTCGCTTTGAAACAAGGGGAGGGCGGAAACAAATATCATCACGGTGGTGAATAAAAAACAGTGCGCCAGCGGAAC
>CAYPQH010000138.1:0-3660 GCA_964412825.1 uncultured Nitrospinaceae bacterium
GATACGGGCTGTCCTTGCCCGGTTCGGTCAGGGTCCCGCGATGTTCACGAATCTCGTCGGCATTGAGGTCGTCCACATAGGCATGGCCGCCTTCGATCAACCGCACCGCGTATTGGTAAAGCTGTTCAAAATAATCCGACGCGTAAAACAACCGGTCCTGCCAATCGAAACCGAGCCACTTCACGTCTTCCTGAATCGATCGCACATATTTATCTTCTTCCTTGATCGGGTTGGTGTCGTCGAAACGCAGGTTGCAAAGCCCGCCGAATTGCTCAGCCAGACCGAAATTGAGGCAGATGGATTTGGCGTGACCGATGTGCAGGAATCCATTAGGTTCCGGCGGAAAGCGGGTGTGCACACGGCCCTCAAATTTCCCGGCCTTCTTGTCTTCGTCAACAAAGTTCTGGATAAAATTATGCGGCGAATCGTTTTCGTTCAAAGGGGTTTTTCCTTTCTATTGGCAAATGTGTGTCGTTTTATTCGATGGGAATGGTCTCATAATTAACCAATGACCCCGCCGCTCACCGAAGGTTCTTCGGGGCCCGTGAGCGTTGCGAACGTCAGCCCTCCTGCGTAGCAGGCTCTTCCTCCCCGCGTTGCGGGGGACATTCTATCAAAGCGGGAAATTATTGCAAAAACTCACTGATGTCCTTCACCTTCACTTTCTCATTGAGGCCCTTGGCTTTGAGCGCGTCTTCCAGCATGAGCACGCAAAAGGGGCAGGAGACGGCGATGGTGTCGGGCTGGGTTTGCAGAAGTTCGTCCACCCGGTTGTGGCTCATCTTGCTCCCCACTTTTTCTTCCAGAAGAAACCGGGCGCCACCGGCCCCGCAACAGCTTCCTCTTTCCCGGCTGGTTTCCACCTCCAGAATGCCTTCCGCCGGTATTTTTCCAGCTAACGTGTCACGCGGGGCTTCGTACACCTGGTTGTGTCGTCCCATATAGCAGGAATCGTGAACCACTACTTTCTCGCCGGATTTTTCTTTGGAAGCGATTTTGCCATCCTTTATCAGTTCTGCCAACAATTCTGAATGGTGGATGACTTCATAGCGCGCCCCGAACTCGGGATATTCATTTTTCAGCGAATTGAAACAGTGCGGGCAATGGGTGATGATCTTACTGACGCCTTTTTCTTTAAACGTCTCAACATTCTGAGTCGCCAGCATGTCGAACAGATACTCATTGCCGGCTCTCCTTGCGGGATCGCCGGTGCATCCCTCTTCCATACCCAGAATCGAAAAATCCACTCCGGCTGATTGCAGTGATGCCACCACGGCTAAGGATATCTTCTTGCCCCGGTTGTCGAAAGATCCGTTACAACCCACAAAATAAAGATATTCCGTGGGATGGTCCTTGTCCCACAATTTGACATTGAGGTCGCCTGCCCAGTCGGCGCGCGAATCGCGGCCAAAGCCCCAGGGATTGCTATTGGTTTCCAGCGATTTAAACGCCTTGGTCAGTTCTTCCGGATAGCGGTCTTCCATCAAAACCAGCCCGCGCCTGAGATCGATCACTTTATTCACGTATTCGATCATGACCGGGCATTCCTCCTCACAGGCCCCGCAGGTGGTGCAGGACCAGAGCGTTTCATCCTGAATGACCCCTCCCAGCAAAATCGGATTATCGGAAGTATCCGACGCATCGCTATCCTGCATAGAGTTCAAGTGATTTCTCAGGTCGATGGTGAGTTCTTTTGGCGATAAGGGTTTGCCGCTTTTCAGCGCCGGGCAAAAATTATCGCAGCGTCCGCATTCGGTGCAAGTGTGCAGGTCCAGCAATTGCTTCCATGAAAAATCCTCAATCCGGGTCACGCCGAAAGATTCGTTGTCTTCGTCCTCAAAATCGACGTGTGCAAGTTGATTGCCTGTTCCCGTCACATTGGAAAAATACACATTGGGAATGGACGTCAAAATATGGAAATGCTTGCTTCTGGGCAAAAGCGTCAAAAAGAAAAGGATGGCCAGCACATGCGCCCAATAGGCCAGATTGTGCAAAAAAACCGCGCTATCCGAACTCAACGGCGCAAGCAGAAACGAAAGCCCAAGGCCCAGAGGTTCCATGAGAGTCCTGGCATCGGGATTCATTGAAAAATAAGCGCCTTCAAAAATAACGTCGCTCGCCATGATGGCCAGAATCAGCACAAGAATCAGGATGCCTTCCCCTGATTGGTTGAGACGCGGTGGACGAATGACGAGTCGGCGATACAGAGCGTAAGTCGCGGCCAGCGTCACCAGTAGAATGACCAGGTCTTTGACCAGACTGTAGAGATAATGAATCGCCTCGAAGCCGGGCAGGGGAATCGGCATTTCCTGAAAAAAACCGATCACAAAAAAATGCCCCGCTCTGAGGACAAGAATCAGAAACCCCCAGAAAATCAGCGCATGCATCCACCCCGATTTTTTGTTTTTCAACAGTTTGGTTTGCAAAAAAGCGATGCGGATGGTGTTCCAGATCCGTTTCAGTGGACGATCAAACCGGTTTTCGGGTTTCGCCTTCAGCATCACCTTCAGTTTTGGCCCAAGAGCGGCGAAAAAAACCCCCAGGGCAATTACGGTGAAAAAGCCTAAAAAAACCGGCTGATAGTCCGCCGAAAGCCAATCCAAAGCCCGGTAAGAAACAGTATTCATAAAAATATCCAAAGTATTTTCAGGTTTGGGGAAACGCGTTTGAATTCCCTTACCCGTGTGCTATATTTAATTGAAGGGAGGAAGCTTCATTTTAACCGCCCCATTGGGAGAACTCAAAACTTGACATTCAAGAACTACAAAAATTGGACCGTTTTTTCGGCGGTGGTTCCTGCGATCCTTCTGCTGGTATTTTCCACTCCGGCACAGGCCATTCCGAAAAGTCAGATTTTTAAAGGTTCCGACAACTCTGGAGCCGACGTTCAGGAACTGGGCCATCAACCGATGAATGACGTGAGTCCACCGGTCGATTATAACCTGCATCCCAATTTGACGCCTTTTGTTAATGAGTCGCATCCGTTCCCCGACTATATTAAAAAGTTTCCCGGTCAGGAGCAATTGCCGAAACATTATCTTGAGCTAATAAGAACACTACCGGTGGACAAGGTTCAAAGCAAGATATTCAACATCAAAGATTTTCGTAAAACCAGCAGGATAGGAGTCGCTGGTTTTGAAAACAAAACAGCAGAGCCTTTCAAGGATGAGAACGCGGGTTATATCGTCGCCAATCTGGTTTCCCAGGAACTACAATCTTACGGACGCTATCACGTCATCCCGCCGCGCAAATCTCATGAGGACGTACGTATAAAAATCGTTAAAACGCCGACACCACAAAACGGCCTGAAAAGCCCAGGTCCAGAAAAAGCAAATGAACTGTCCGTTGACGACTTGCCGTATTCAAAAGATAAAGTGGACGCCATAATGATTGGCGCGGTCACCAAATACATGGATTCATATGTTGACCGACGAGGAAAAATCAAGAAAAGTATTTCCAGCGGGCTCGAGTTCGGAGCATTCTTGATCAACGCAAAAACAGGTGACGTGATCTGGGGAGCAAGGTTTGTCGGCACCCAGACCCCTGGTTTCAGGTCATTTTTACAAGGCAATACCCACTGGCTCAGCAAAGAAGAATTTTCACGGTCTGCCATGAAAAAAGTTTTGAAAGCTTTTCGTGACACTCAAAGACACTCAAAAT
>CAYPQH010000139.1:0-3053 GCA_964412825.1 uncultured Nitrospinaceae bacterium
GTCCCGGAGATTCCGTGCAGGGGCCAGACGCCCAATACATCGTCGAGTTTCAATTTTTCCTGTTCCCAGGTGAATCCTTTGACAAAAATGATGGCGGCAATTCCGCCTATGACAAAAGCACCAATGGGATGCACCTTGTCGGAACCTGCGCAAATAGCGACGAGGCCCGCAAGCGCTCCGTTATGAATAAAACCGGGATCGTTTTTCGATACGATCAACGCGACAATGATGCCACCGGCCATAGCGAACAGGGAGTTTATAGCGACGAGTCCTGTGATTCCATCAAGTGTTGCGCCGGACATCACGTTGAATCCAAACCATCCGATGCAAAGCATCCAACTGCCGAGAGCCATGAAGGGAACACTGCTGATGGGAATGGGCCTGCTTCTTCCTTGAGAATCCCATCTGCCGATGCGAGGTCCCAGAATGATGACTGCTGTCAAGGCGATCCAGCCGCCGACGGAATGCACCACCACCGACCCCGCATAATCATGGAAAGGGATGCCCCCTGAAATCCCTGCCAACCAGGAATCGTCTTGTCCCAAGGAAGTGATCTGCCCCCAGACCATGCCTTCAAACAGTGGATATACGAAGGCCACGAAAATTCCCGCCGCCAACGCCTGGGTCCAGAACTTTGCCCGCTCCGCGATGCCGCCTGAGATAATGGCGGGTATCGCCGCGGCAAAGGTGAGCAAAAAGAAGAAATGAACCAGATCGTAGCCTTGGTTGTCTCCCACCAGATCCTGGGCGGACTTGTAGAAATAAACCCCGTAGGCGATGGCGTAGCCGATGCCAAAATAAATGATGGTGGATATAGCAAAATCTGAAAGGATTTTTACCAGCGCGTTCACCTGGTTCTTTTTACGCACGGTTCCAACTTCCAGAAAAGCAAAGCCTCCGTGCATGGCAAAAACCATGACCGCGCCCAGCATCATGAACAGGACATCGCCACTGTTGCTGATTATTATTACTTTATTATCCATTTTCTTTCTCCTCCTGCGACCTGTATTGGGTGAGGGAATTCGTTTGTAACTGAAAACTCTGAACGTGAGTCATTTTTTATTTTGAAAAAAACCGAAAGTCGATGATTTTTTAAACCTTGTAGCGAACCATAGTAAATTTTTTGAATTCCTTCAAGTGTTTAGAATGGCAGGAAAGCAATCGACGTCTGGTGATGGGTGCGATTTGCATAAGGAGCCGGGTGTTAGACGGGAAATAAATTCAGAGAAAGGGATGAAGATTGCCGGCCTAATTAAATATATTTTTTTAATTCGGTCATTTTTTTTTGCTCCCTATTTGAGGGAAAAACAACTCTTTTGGTTGTAGGATATTTCACTCTAACCTACCAATTTTAAAGGGGGTATTCTTTGCTCTGAAATTGTATGGTAGACTGTTTCCCAAGTCCGGCTTGTAATTTTTATCTTGGAAAACTCGCGCTTTTTCGAGGATTTTTGTGATCCAGAGGGGAGAATGCTCTGATGGTTTTCCGTTTCACCTGGCCAGACATTTGAGAAGCCGGTCGTCTAAAAACATTTTTTTTAAAGTTCCTGAAAGTGAAGCGTTCACCAGGGTTTCGTTTGGAAACGATGCGGGAGTTATTGGTTTTCGAGTCAGGCGTTCTCTGTACGTTCCTTTATATGTTCGACCCTTGTTGTTGCAATGCGCTCGCAAAACTGCGTCAATCTTGATCCCCATGCGGGGGCCGGTTTCATCGTAGGTGCTTTTGAGTTGCAGGATTTCCACTTTGAAAATCGGCATGTTTTTGGATGGGAATCGTTTGGGGATAAACCCCGTTCTTTGTAAGCCGGTTGCGATTTTGGTGTACAGCACATCGGCAAGGTCTTGTTCGGGGGCGATACGAAACCTTCTGAAACTGAATTTCCCTTTCCATTTGGATATTAGGTTGCTGGGCCTGGAATCAATTATTTTCAGACCAAGAGTTGTATTCATGCCGAGGTTGGACGAACTGACGGGCAGGGCAGGGGCGATTTTTACAAAATGCTGTTGGGAGCATCCGGCAATAGTCAGAAAAAGCGCTAGAAATATAAAATTTCTGAAAAGCCGTAATTTTTCCATCACTGAATCTCGCATAACGGCTGGTTTCTCAAAGTCAGAAAAAATCAGAGCTTCATTCTGCCAGTAATCATTTGTGCTGTAAATAGTATTAAGGGTTTGAGTGAAAACTGGTTAAAATACTATAAGAAAGAGTTCAACCAAAATCCATTGATAGCTTTTGGATTTTTGTGGACTTTGATTGTTGACATTGATGATCCGTAACGGAAAAGTACATGGCAAAAGTTAGAGTAAAATATTTAAAACTGGGGATGGTCCTATCCAGTCACGCCAGGGACCCGAATGGAAGACTGCTCTTGCCGGCTGGTGAGGAAATCACCGACAAGCACATCCGCACATTGAAGGCATGGGGAATAGCGGAGGTGGATATTGAAGATAATAAAGATGAAGTGGGTCAGCTTTCAGGTAATAAGGAAAAATCTGTTCCGAACCAGGTGAAAGAAGAAGTGGATGAATTATTTCGCTACTCAAACAGGAAGCACCCTGCAATTAAGGAATTGGTTGAATTATGCATATTGAGAAAGACGAAATCTCATTAGAGAACTCTTTGGATGGGGCGCCAAGTTTAGAAGCTCTGATCGATGGACCTACCCAATTGGGATCTTTGCCGACTATTTTTTATCAAATTAATGAAGCGGTGGAGGACCCTGAAAGTTCTTTTGCGGAAATTGCCGACATTATCAGCAAGGATTCCGCGCTCACCGCTCATTTGCTTAAAATCGTCAATAGTTCTTACTTTGGGTTTTCTTCCAAAGTGGAGACGATCACGCATGCGATCACGATCGTGGGGATGGTCCAATTGCGTGACCTGGCTCTTGCGACAGCGATCATCAACAGTTTTAAGGGGATACCGAAGGATGCGGTGAACATGCGCTCTTTTTGGGAACACAGCATCGCAGTAGGCCTGGCGGGGCGGGTGATGGGGGTTTATTTGAAAGAACCGAATCCAGAGCGGTTTTATGTTTTGGGTTTGCTTCATG
>CAYPQH010000140.1:0-2892 GCA_964412825.1 uncultured Nitrospinaceae bacterium
CCAATATACACATTAAATAATGGGAACCCATCTGCGCTTGCTATAATCGATTTATATATATCGGCGGCTTTTTTATAATCGTTTTTTCCTTCCTGGGAATAGGCCAGGCCCATTTTTGCCAGTTGACCGGAAAGTCCCTTTCCGTCAGACCGGTCGGAGATTTTCGTATAAATTTTGATGGCCTTGTCAAATTTCTGAGCCTGGAAATATTCCTCCCCAAGCAATAAATCGGCTCGGGTTTTCTGCGGACCTTCTTGAAAATCTTCCAATAATTTTTCCAGTTCCCCAATCGCGTTTTCAGGTTTCTTGTCTGCTTTTGCGTTATGAATTTGGGTCATTTGGAAATACAGATTTTCCATTCTCATTGTCGTCATCTGCTGATTGTAACGATACCCGGCAATCAGGGCGATAACGATGACAAACCCTCCCGCCACAGTCAGCATTAATGGCCAATGATCGGACATATAAGTCGTGACTTTCTGGGAGATAGTAAGAAACTGGTCCTGTTCCTTAAGGAACTCTTTTCTGCTAACCTTTACACGTTTGGCCATTTGATCTACTATGATGAAAGAGTTGAAATTGAAGGGGACACGGAACAAATTTTTTAATTGATTGAATTAATTTAATCATAAAGTATTTGCACATACAAGGCATTTCTCCTGCCTGTTCGACAACAATAGTGGGCGTTGAAGAACGAACGATTCTATCTCACCGCTTTTTGAATCACAGCTTTAACCAATCACCCTTTCGGAATTTTTTTCATGCACTCAGAAAATTTAGGAGTTATCGGCGCTGGAGCCTGGGGAACCGCCTTAGCGCTTTTACTTGCAAAAAATGGCCATTTTTTCCCGCTTTGGGTGTATGAGGAAAATCTTTCTGAAATCATGAAAACCAAGCGGGAAAACACTGTTTTTTTGCCCGATTTTTCCTTACCTGAAAATATTCAACCGACTTCTTCCCTCAAACAGGCGGTAGAGGATAAATCTGCCATTCTGTTAGTCGTCCCCACGCATGTTTTACGCACTACCATCAAAACCATCAAACCCTATATAAAACCGGGATGTCTCATAATAAATGCCAGCAAGGGAATCGAGAATGAGACTCTCTGCACCGTCCATCAGATTCTGCAACAGGAGCTGGATATAAACTTTAAATTCGCCGCCATTTCGGGCCCCACGTTTGCCACGGAAATTGCCAAGGGGGTTCCATCCGCCCTGGTCGCCGCCGGAGACACTCTTGAAACAGCCGAACGGGTCAAGCAAATTATCGCGACCCCGCGACTCAAAGTTTTCACCAGCAATGACCCTTTAGGCGTGCAAATCGGGGGAGCGTTGAAAAATGTCATCGCCATCAGCACGGGCATTTCAGACGGGATGGAACTTGGGTACAACCCGCGGGCCGCGCTGATATCCCGCGGCCTGGTCGAAATCACCCGCATCGGCACAGCGCTCGGAGCGAAACCTGAAACGCTTTTAGGACTTTCCGGAATGGGAGATCTGGTTCTCACCTGCACAGGCGACTTGAGTCGAAATCGCAACGTGGGCATCCATCTGGGAAAAGGCCGAAAGTTGAATGAGATCACCAAAAATATGAAAATGGTGGCCGAGGGCATTCGCACCGTGAAGTCCGCCTATGAGTTGAAAAACAAACTCAATATACAGGCATCGGTCATCGAAGAAACCTACCGGGTCCTCTACGAAGACAAATCGCCGCAACAAGCCCTGGAAGACCTCATGAGGGTGGAAATTGACACCGAATTTTCTGGTGTCAGGGGATTGGTATGAAACCGGACGAACTCAAGAGGGTTCTGACCGATCTGTTCAAGAATAAACTGACTCCCGCCCAGGGGATGGAAATCCTGAAAACTCTGCCCTACGAAAATCTGGATTTCGCCCGACTGGACCATCACCGTCATTTGAGGACCGGCCAGCCGGAAGCCATTTTCTCGGAAGGAAAATCTCCCGATCACCTGCTTGCCATCATTAAAAAAATGATCGCGGCCAAAAGCGATGTTCTCGCCACTAAACTCTCGGAAGAAGTTTTTAAGAAGTTAAAACCCAGGCTTCCCAAAAAGGCGGAATACCACCCAACTTCAAAAACCCTGGTGATCCGGCACAAAAAAAAGACCCCGGGAGCCGGCCTGGTCGTGATCGTCACCGCCGGGACTTCCGACATCCCCATTGCCGAAGAAGCCGCTGTCACGGCGCAATTATTCGGTAGCCGGGTAGAAACGATTTATGACATCGGCGTGGCGGGTATCCACCGATTGCTGGACAACGCGGACCATCTACGCAAAGCCCGCGTCGTGGTTGCCGTGGCGGGGATGGACGGCGCTCTGGCGAGTGTGGTCGGGGGGTTGATAGAGAACCCGGTCATCGCCGTGCCCACCAGCGTGGGTTATGGAGCGTCCTTCAACGGTGTGGCCGCGCTGTTGACCATGCTCAACAGTTGCGCTCAGGGCGTGGCCACGGTCAACATCGACAACGGTTTCGGCGCGGGAAGCATGGCCCACAAGATCAATCTTCTGGGAGAACCGGATGAGCCCGCAAATGACTGACCATCGCTGTCATCCCTTCTTTCTGGCTGATCACCGGCTGGTATCCAAAATCCCGTTTGGCTTTGGCAATGTTGAAATAGTGTGAAGTCGCCAACTGCGCCGCCACAAATCGGGTCATCGGCGGTTCCTTCTTGATTTTTAAAACCCCGTATATCTTTTCCAGACCCGCACCCATCCATCGCGCCGTACGATAAGATATCGTTTTTTTTACGGTGGGGCAATCAAGAGCCCGCAAAAGATTGTCGATCCAGTCCCACAAGTTAACGGGTTCATCATCGCTGATAAAATAACATTGCCCCGCAACCTTCGAACCCGGCATCAACGCATCGCAAGCC